>JAPCJS010000191.1 GCA_027886825.1 Nitrososphaerota archaeon | reverse complement strand
TTTAAGCATAGGTTTCCCAAAGAAATATTATGCAGATACTAATGAACCCTTTCCAGGGGTGAAAAACAGACGATTCCCATCGCTTTTGAGGCGCTATAGACGTTTTCTTTGAAGAACCTATGAAAAATAGAACTCTCCATCTCACTTTCGTTCCACCACGCTAACGATACTGGGGCTCCCTAACCGATCGGTCCCTCGGACTCATCACACGATGGGGACGGTATCCTGGCACCGACCGTTTTATTGGCAATTAACATAGAAAGCCAATTAAACTAGCAATACCTCCAAGAATCAGAGCCCAAAATGAGATTGGGAAGCACGAATGCGAACACCGGGTCCTCCAGGAGGAAAGAACAGGTCGGATCTGGGTCTGATAGACCATCTCTGTCCATCCTTCAGCCTGGGGAGAGAGCGCCGGACTTTTCCCTGAAAACTACCCCGGACCAGCAAGTAGCCCTGCACGACTTTCTAGGTCAACCGGTGGTCCTGGTCTTCTACCCCGCAGATTGGAGCCCGGTCTGCACCGATCAACTCTCGCTCTACAATGAGATAATGTCAGAGTTCAGGAGGTTCAACGCTGAGATAATGGGCATCTCGGTCGATGGCGTGTGGTGCCACCTGGCGTTCGCCAAGGACCGCAAGCTTACCTTCCCCCTCATGTCCGATTTCGAGCCCAAGGGGAAGGTGTCACAGGCGTATGGGGCCTATGACGGTCGCGTGGGCGAGAGCACCAGATCCTTGTTCGTGATAGACCCTCAGGGGATGGTTGCCTGGAGTCACCTCTCTCCCGACGGGATCAATCCTGGCGCGGATGGGATACTCGCCGCACTCGAGAACATAGGGAACCCAAGGCCGGGTAAGAAGAAGGGAGTGACCACGCGATAGTGTCGTCACCCGCCTCAAGGAAGAAGAGAGGGGCCGTCTCCAGCGAGAGGTACGAATCGCCAAGGCTGATCATGGCCGTATCGCCCGAACGGGACCACATCGCCGGACCGGCTGCCGTCCCACTGACGCTCGTGGAGTATGGCGACTATCAGTGTCCATACTGCGGTGCGGCGTACCCGGAGGTGAAGATCGTGCAGAAAAAACTCGGACCGCGACTACGCTTCGTCTTTCGCAACTTCCCGATCACCAGCGCACACCCATTCGCGATGCGCGCGGCCGAGACGGCAGAGGCCGCCTCAGCTCAGGGAAAGTTCTGGGAGATGCACGACTTCCTGTACGAACACCAGGATACACTGGGCGACGACCAGCCGGCCCTGACGTTCGCGAGGAGCATAGGTCTTGACGTCCGTCGCATCGCCAAGGAGCTGGATCTCCACACATACATCGACAGGATCAAGGAGGACTTCATGGGCGGCGTCCGCAGCGGGGTGAACGGCACCCCCACCTTCTTCGTCAACGGTGCGAGGCACGACGGACCACCGGTCGCCGAGTACCTGCTGGCAGCCCTCGAGTCGAGCTCATAGCGACGGCTGACACGGGTGGTGCACCGGCAAGCCCACGCTCGGCGTCGGAGACGGCTCTTTCTGCCCCGTGCTTACCCTGACTTTCGCGGTCAGACACTTCGTTCGGCCGCGCATGACGAACTGCTAAGTATGCCAGTTTAGGTCGGCGTCTCTGATGGAGATATTCTATCACCGACTCACCCCTGATGTACTCCTCCAGAGGCTTCGAGAAGCGCCTATCGCATATCTTCCCCTGGGGACCCTCGAATACCACGGGCCGCATCTGCCTCTGGGCTCTGATATGTTGCAGCCTCTGGGACTGTACGCGGACCTGGCGAGGAAGATAGGCGGGGTCGTGCTCCCTCCGATGTCGATGGGGCCGGATGAGACGGCGACGATCGACGGGACGGTGTTCTTTGGGATGGACTTTGAATTCCTCACGGAGCATGAAAAGCCGCGGCAGCTGCCAGGAAGCGCGTACTACATCGACGAGACGGTCTTTCTGCGTTACGCGGACGATATGGTGAAGCAGCTGGGCCGCGCGGGAGTCAAGATAGTAGTCGGTCACGGCCACGGTCCTTCGACCGATTACTTCCGGAAGCAGGAGAAGACCTGGGCATCAAGATATGGGATAAGGACACTCACGATGCAAGATATCGTGGCCGAGAAGGAGCTCGGGTTCATGATCGACCACGCCGGGGCCAATGAGACCTCGATCATGCTAGCGACCGACCCGGACCTGGTCCGGATGCAGAACCTCCCAACGGATCCGAGGCAATGGCCCACGGGGATAATGGGTGCAGACCCAAGGATTAATGCCTCTGCCGAGATGGGGCGCAGGATCATCGAGGCTAATCTGAGGGCGATGGAAGGACTGCTGGGGGAGGAGCTCAGAAGGCTATAGGCGAACGGTCCCTTAGCAGGTCGCTCGCGCTCAGAGCCGCGACGTATGGCCCGTAAACCGAAATCCGATATCGGACCACCGCAGACGTGCCGTTGTCATGCGTGTCCGATCTCGGCTGTGGCCGTCGGGCGGGGGGAAGACCGGTTGGTAGCGAAGTATACCACGAGCGCGAACGCGGCGAAGAGCGGTACCAGAATCAGGTCGGACAAGGAGAAGAAGGCCTCACCGAACCAGAAAACAGCGAACGACAACAAGAGCGCAGAAACGACCACTTTGGAGTCCGCCTGCTTTACCTTTCGGACATGGGTACGCAGGAGATATGTCGCTACCACCACCAAGACGATCCCGATGCTCATCCCGCCGAGCGTTGCGACGAATCCGTTCGGCAGCAGTCCTACAAGGACTATGCCAGCCTCGAATGCCTCGATGGCGCCCACGGAGAACCCCGTCGCCATGATGCCCCTTTCAAAATGCTCTGGACGCGTGCTTCCTTTCCTGGCGTAAAGCACGGACCTCCTCGCGCTCCTGACGAGCTTGATGCCAAAGTAGAGCAGCAGAGCTCCGGCGACCAGTCTGACGTAGACACTCGGGAGCAGCCCGACCAGAGAGCCGATGAGGATGGTCGGAACGATGATCACGAGGGAGCCCAGTGCTACGTAGAGGAACGCCGTTCGTTTCCCCGAATCGGCGTAGAGAGCCAGCCCGACGGCGGCGGCCTCGGTGAACTCGAGCACGGTTATGCCGAGAGCGGCCAGAAAGATGGCTGGATCTAGGGCCAACTAGACAGGCCACGATGACCGATGCTAAAAGCCCTGCTGTTCGCTGGACCGAGTCGTCCGTGGGATGGTTGATCGCGACCGGGTCTACGATTCTCATCTTTGAAAGTCCCATCGACGATGGGCATCTCAGATGATTGTCGTGATCAGGCTGCCGGGACGCGTGTGGCGCAGAGACCACGTCTGGCGGTCTCCGTGTCGTCGTTCACCGGAAGGGCAAAGATACCGGCTTTTGCTGCTCTGCGGACGCCCTCGCGGCGAGACCTATCTCGATCGCCGCCCGGCCGTCGTTCGCGGTGACCCTGGTCTCCCTGTTCCCGCTGATCGCGTTCGCAAAGTCCACAACCTCGTCAAGGTACGCCTGGGCCCATCTGGTCGCGTAGCCGTCGAAGAACTCGTTGCTGGCTCCCTCCTTCGTGTATACGTGAGTGAACGTCTGCTCCCCCATCGAGCTGGAGACCGCCGCCTCGGTCCCGAGTATCTCGAGCCGGGCGTCGAAACCGTATACGGTGTGGTAGCAGTTGTCAACATATCCGAGGGTGCCGTTCGCGAGCTTCATCATCACGGAGACAGTGTCATAGTCTCCGTTCTTCTTGAGCTCCTCGTAGACGAGCGCCTCCCCTTCCGCATACACTCTAACCACCTCGCTCCCCGTCAGCCACCTTACGATGTCAAAGTCATGGCTCGTCGTATCCAGGAAGATCCCCCCGCTCTTCTTGGGGTTCACGGACCATCCCGCGATCGGCGCCGGCGGGTCTCTGTTGTACTCCTTGATCATGAGCAGGGTGCCCAGCTTCCCGCTCTCGACGGCCGACCGGGCTCTGACATAGGAGGGGTCGAACCTCCTCTGATACCCGACCTGGAACTTTATGCCGGACTTGGAGACTATCTCGACGATCTGGTCGGCCTCGCTCATGCTCAGGGACATTGGCTTCTCGCAGAAGACGTGCT
>JAPCJS010000098.1 GCA_027886825.1 Nitrososphaerota archaeon | reverse complement strand
GCCGCGTGCAGCCCGTATCGGACATAGAGGTATGCGAGCGCGACCCCATCGAGAGCGGCTTCGCTCACCTTGCCGATGTCCCATCCGGCCCCCGAGAGGAAGTGAGCGGCGCCGAAGATGATGGAGCTGACGACCAACAGAAGGTAGGCTAGGAGCTTCAGCGAACTCGCGGCCATCGCGTCCGGCTTATCGCCGGGGACTCCCTCCCACGAGGCCGAGGGCCGCCAGAGCGTCGTCAGCATCCTCCTCGCTGACGATCGGCCCAGCAGGAGGATGACGAAGAGTGGGACCCCGATAAGGAAGAACCTGAACCCGACCTCCTCGATCAGCGGAGCGAGGGTGAAGCTGATCAGGAGGCTGTAGGGATCCCCGGAGAGCCCTCCGGTCGAGACGCCGGCGGATGTCTGAAGGAGATCCAGGATGATCGTCGCGAGGAGCGTGGCACCCAGGATCATGATGGTGGCGGAGAGCGGGTTCCGCAGCAGAGCGCCCATGCCCTCCCTGGATGAGGCCCTGAGGGCGTGCACGATGCCGCCTCCCTGCACCGCGGCGAGCGCGAGGAGGACGGAGAAGAGGGCGGTCAGGAATAGGAAGAGGACGCCGAAGGAGGGGCTCAGAGGCAGCGCGACCGCGAAGAGCCCGATGTAGATGGGGACGGAGGATATCTGCGTCTGGTAGGTGTATCCTCCGGTCGAGAGGTGCGGTGAGAATATCGCGTAGGTCCCGAACGGGATGGAGAGGACGAGAAGGACGATGGTGAAGGCGACGATCGCGGCGTAGACGGATCCGACGACGTCGATCCGGCCCGGTTCCAACCGAGTTCAGTCCGTCCGTTCTTTGGGGGCTTCCTCGAGGTAGGCGATACCCTGATACCCGCACTTCGGGCACAGATAGTCCTGTGGGATCAGCCAGCCTCCGAGCTCGCTGAGCCTCTCCAGCGGCGTCAGGCAGACCACGCACAGACGCGGCGTCCTGGAGAAGATCTTGCGCCTCACAAGCCTCGGTGTGCCTATCTCTGCATCCTCCAAATTGACCGACCTTCCGACAAAACCAGGAAGCTTTACGCTTTTCCCTTCATCCGCGTCTCAGGTGACATCGACCGGCAAGTAGACGGATCGGGAGGTCAGCCCGTCGGTGAGGGTCATCAGAAGGAGGTACTGCCCTGGATGCGTAGTACCCGCGACCCTGACGTTGACCTGCAGGTCGACGGGACCCTGAAGCGACGGGAACGAGGCGGTGCTCGGCACGAACGATATCTCCTGCGGGACGGAGCTGATCGACTCCGAGTCCGAGAAGGTCAGGTTCATGGGCCTCGAGGAGCTCCCCGTCACCTCGAGCTGGAACTGGGCGGAGGAACCAGCAGGAATGGTCGTCTCCGCGCCGCTCTCGGCCGGTGCGATCGAGAACGATGGGACGACCGAGTCGTTGACGAACCCGACCGCGTTGGCCGTCCAGGCGGTGAACCACACCAGGTCCTTGTCCAGGGCGATGGTCAGCGCGTTCCCGATTCCGATCTGGTCAATCGGGACGGGCGAGATGGCGTACTCGGTCAGCGAGGTCCTGTTGCTGCCGAGCTGGGCGATCCGGTTCGCGTCGTGCTCGTTGAACCAGAGGGAGCTGCCGTTGGCTAGGAGGTAGTAGGGGAGCGTCAGGGGAAGCTTCGGGTCGGTCGAGGTCGGGTAGAACGACCACTGGTTGGAGATGGCGTCGTAGAAGGCGAGATGGGAGGCCTGGTGTTCACCGGCCCAGAGCCCTCCCTGTGATACCGCGACGCTGTAAGGGCCCAGCAGGGTCTGATTGCCGCCCACCTGCTGGAAGGCAGACGACGGAGCGAGCGGGTCGAACGAGAAGACCTGTCCGTGGTTGTCCCCAGGGTTAACTGTCACGACATAGGCGACGCTGGCGTTCTCGAAGAGGATCGATGCTGTGTACGCGCCCTGCGCTGCAGGCACACCATAATATTGGATCTGGCTCAGGTTGTCGCGGACTACGCCTATCTGCGCGGGAGTTGACGTCTCTGTGAACCAGAGGTCATCTCCCGGGTCGATAGCGACGAACCTCGGGAGCACGCTGTTCCCGAGTGGGACCACCGTGAACCCTCCCGTCGTCTGGTTCATTCCGACGAGCTGATTGTTCGCCGGGTCCGAGGCCCAGACCAGGCCGTTCCAGAGGGCGACCCCCCAGATCTCCGAGCGATCAGAGCAGAGGGGGGAGGAGGGTGTTGAGATCGCAAACGGCCACGGGTACTCGATGAGCGTTCCGTTGAGGAAGAGGTGAGCCAGCCCTGGGACCGCGACCTCCCCGAACCAGACCGAGCCGTCAGGGGCGGCGGTGATGGAGTTTGGACTCCTCTGCGGCGACGGGAGGGCATAGGTGGTGACGCTAGCGGACTGGGATCGCATCAGGTCGGTCTTCTGGATCGAGGTAAGGGCCGTGCATTCGCCGGAGGTCCTGCTCGCGGGGCTCTGGAGAAGGACGTAGGATCCAGCCAGTATCGCTCCAGCGAGCAGGATGATTATCAGCGCAGAGGTGTAGCGGGCTCGCATGAGATCACCACGGGTCTCGATACCGCACTACGGCCTTAGTGTCACGCGATGACGGTGATCGTGCCGTCCATCCAGATCGGGTGCCATTCGCAGAAGTAGGTGTACTTGCCAGGGGTCGCGAAAGTCACGCTGTTGCTCTGCCCGGGGAGACTGTAGAACTGGAAGGGTTGGCCGTCCTGGGGCCACGAGGTCGACTCCAGGATGTGCTCCTGGTCGTCATGGTTCGTGAATACAATCGTGTTGTTCACCCCTATCACTATGGTGATGTTTATCGGCTCGAAGGAGATCTTGTTCGCAATGTTCTCGATTCCCTGCGGGATTATCACCTGGACCTCGCTCGAGTTGAGGGTGACAGAGGATGTCGAGACGGTGGCAGAACTCGCAGACGAAGACGAACGAGAGGATGTCGACGATGAAGAAGATGATGAAGATGCAGACGTCGAGACGGAACTCGTGGGTGTGGAGGAGCTAGTCGTATTGGAGATGTAGACAGTGGTGACAGAAGAGGAGGTACTCGATGTGGTCGAGGGGCCGATCGTGCCTTGGGAAAACGCCAGGTACGAGGCGGTGCCCGCGAGAACCAGGATGAGGAGCATGATGGCCACTGAGACGCCGGTCGTCATGCCCAATCGGTCCGTCGAACGCTGCCTCAAATTCTTTCGGAAATGTGTGAGTCTCTGGAGATTTAAGGGTTGTTCAATTTTTGAACCGGATGGCTAAAAGTTTAGTGGCTCAATCCCAGAACCGCTCCGTGTGCAGGTCTGCAGTTTGGGACGGGTGTTCGGGTTCACGAGAGATACCGTGCCGGGAGTTACCGAGGACAAGGCAATACGACGGCACATGTCGATGATCGGGTACATCCGTCCGTTTCTGCGGTGGTTCGTGAGCCTGCGAAGGTGTGCTCGGCTCGCAGAGATGACAAGGCCCATGACGAGTTTATAACCAGAAGATGCGGAATCGCCCCGTCATCATGAAGGCGGTTCTCATCGATTCGCCGGAGGGTTTGCAGGTCGTCGAGGTGCCGAGGCCGGCACCCAAGGACGGAGAGGTCCTGGTCAGGCTCAGGTGTTGCGGGATATGCGGGACCGACGTCGAGAAGGTCCACGGAGAGGGCATCACGTCCAGGATCCTCGGCCACGAGGAGGTGGGCGAGGTCGCAGAACTGGGGTCTGGCGTGAAGGGGCTCGAAGTGGGCGACAGGGTCTTTGCGCATCACCACGTGGGCTGCGGCGAGTGCGGGCTCTGCCGCAGGGGCAAAAGCACATACTGCAGCGAGTACTCCAAGCACAATCTCGTCCCGTGCGGTCTCGCTGAATACTTCATAGTCCCCCGATACAACGTCGACCGGGGAGCCGTGCTCAAGCTACCTGACTCCCTCGGGTACGAGGAGGCCAGCTTCATAGAACCTCTCGCGTGCTGCATCCTAGGTCTTGATCAGGCCGAGGCCACCAGGGCCTCTTCGGCCATCGTCTATGGGGCGGGTCCAGTGGGTCTGACCCATCTCAAGCTCCTTAGGTCATTCGGGGTGAAGAAAGTGGGCATCGCTGACATCAGCGACTCAAGGCTCGCCCTCGGAATGAAGATGGGCGCCGAGGTCGCGTTCAATCCCTCGGAAGAACAGGGACGCAGGGATGCCCTGGCCGTCTTCGATGGGGGGCCGGAGCTCGTCGTCCTCGCGACTGGGAGCAGCGCGGCATTCGAGGATGGGATCAGGACCGTGGCGCGGGGAGGGACGGTCCTACTCTTCGGCGTGCCCCGGAGGGACGCGACCGCGACGATCGGGATGGGCCGTTTCTTCCTGAACGGCACGAGGCTCGTGACGAGCTACGCCGCGAGCGAGAGGGAGACCTCTTCCGCTCTCGCCATGCTCTCCGAGCATAGGATTGATGTCACCGACATGATCACGCACAGGTTCCCGCTGGAGAGGACGGCGGAGGCGTTCGCGGCCGCGTCGCAGCAGCAGTGCGTGAAGGCGCTCGTCACGAACTGATCTCCGGCTCGGAGACGGACCCTATGGATTCTCCGGGATCCCGTGTCACATCTTGAAGGTCAGGCCCCTCGATCTCTCGCTGGTCCTGTTCGTGTGCCTGATCTGGGCGGCGAACTACTTTGTGATCAAGGCCGTCCTTCCCTACGTCGATCCGATCACCTTCGCACTCCTTCGTGCGGTGCTCGGTGGCATCTTCGTCTTTGCCATAGGCGGGTACGCTGTGAAGGGGATAGGAAGGGCAGATCTCCTCTGGCTCGTCGCGCTCGGCCTCTTCAACGTGACCCTCTTCCTGGTCTTCCTGAATGTGAGCCTAGTGACCGCCGATGCCGGGGTCGACTCCACCCTCGTCTATACACAGCCGGTGTTCGTCGCCGCCCTGGCGACGCTCGTGGGAGAGAGACTGACCCGCAACAGGGTCGCGGGGATCTCGGCGGCCTTCGCAGGGATAGTCGTCATCTTCCTGCCCAGCATCGTCGGTTCGAGCCTGGTGATAGGCGACCTCTACGCCCTCATCGCATCGATATCCTGGGCGATCTCGATCATCATCTTCAAGAGATGGAACAGCAGACTGAACGTGAACTCGATCACGGCCATCCAGTCCGTGCTCGGAGGGACGTTCATCCTCCCCGTCATCGCCTTCGGGCACCCTTTCCTGGACCCGATGCCGCTGTTCTGGGTCCTCCTCGGCTACAACGTAGTGCTCGCCAGCGGTCTGGCCTATGTCATCTTCTGGAGGATACTCTCGCGCATGCCGGCCGCGCAGTTCACCTCCTACTTCTTCCTCGTCCCCGTCTTCGCCGTCATCATGGCCTCCGCACTTCAGCTGAGCGTCCCGCCTCCGAATGAGATCGCAGGCACGCTGCTGGTCGCCCTCGGCATCATAGCGGTCAACAGGTGACCGCTCAAGCTTATTTCCGTACGTCGAGGACGGTTGACCCGTGGAGCAGACTCCGCATCCCATCGACGCCAGCGTCAACACGATCCTGCCGGTCCTCAAGTCGTTCCCCACGAACGAGGTCGCCATAATTGGGTGCCACGCCCTCAATCTGAGCAGGCGCTCGTGCGAGTACGACCTCCTGATAGTCAACCGCGACCCTATCCCGGAGAAGTTCATCAAGGTGGGAGAGGGCTATGCGAAGATAATCTTCAGGAACGAGAGGGACGTCAGGCAGCCGGACCCGCAGCTCGCCCTCACCCTCGCGTCCGCCGTCCCCCTGAGAGACTCATCCCTCCTGCTGGCGGGTGCGACCTCTGACTGCAAACGCAGTTTCAGTGCGAATTGCAGGAAGAGCATGGAGACTCGCCTAGCATCATCTCTCAAGTCGCTGGCCAGGGCTGAGGAGCTGCTCTCCGAGAAGGAGACGCAGGAGGCAGACCTCTCCCTTCTCTCCGCAGCGCGGGATTTCGCATACGCCGAGCTCCTCATGAGCGAGAAGGTCCCCTCGCCTAGCCACGTCCTCGGGCAGATCAAGGCGCTCCCGAAGCGCAGACCCTCCAGCTTCAAGCAGTGGGCGGATGCGTTCGGGCTGGAGCTCGCCTCTCGTGTCTCCTGTGAGAACAGGTTTGATGCGCTCTCGGTAATATACGACGTGCTCCGGACGAGCGCCTTCGAGAAGGAGACGGTCGTCCAGATGGGCCGCTACAGGGAGATCGAAGCCATCCAGGTGATGGAGATGAAGGTCGGGGAGCTCCTGAGCTCGATGCAGTCGGCCGAGTGCTTCTCGTTTCTCGGGCAGGAGGTAGTCCAGAGCCTTGTTGACCTCTATCTCCTCCACGTCTCGAGGCTCTCGAAGGAGAAGAACTACTCCAGGGTCATCCGGGAGCTAACGGTCGGCAGCGACAGGCTGATCTCTGAAGATGTCGTAAAGTCTCTGGGCCTGGTGAGGTCCCCGGAGATAATCAGGAGCGCCGCGTCAGGTCTAAAGTCTGCGGTCTCCTCCTTGGCCAAGCGAATCTGACTCAATCCTACGGAACCTGGTTCCACTCCTACGCGAATTCTTGGACGGACGGACGCAGCACGAAGTTTTTCGAATCGCAATATTGTTGACAGAACAGCAATATTTTGCTCAGGTTGTATATACATGAAACATTGGTACTTTTCTCTGTTTAGGTAGATTTTGTAATTTTTGTAATGCCGTCGTGGATATTCCTACATTATAGCATCTATGCTTAAAGGCAGGGCCTTTCATGAACCAAATTGCTGAATTGACCAGTACCTACTCGGAGACAAGAGCGAGCAAGGTTGTCGCGTGCAACTTTTGCAGTAAGCTACTTGGCAGAGAGTACTTCTTCCAGTGCCACATCTGCGGCGCCACCTACTGCTACATCCACATGACAAAGCACTCTAGGGCGCACAAGCCTGCGGTCCCTGTCGTGATGAGCAAGTAGCAGTTCTATCTGCGCATCTCCTTTGCTGCCGACCTCACCGATGATATGATGTTCTGGTAGCCGGTGCATCGGCACAGGTTACCGGCTAGACCCAGCTTGATCTCATCGTCGGTCGGGTCGGGGTTCTCATTGAGCATCCAGTATGCCTGCATTATCATGCCGGGGGTGCAGAAACCACACTGCAGGCCGTGGTTGTCCCAGAAGGCCTGCTGGATCGGGTGGAGTGTCCCATCGTGGGCGAGCCCCTCGATCGTCTCGATCTTGGCTCCATCGGCCTGTACGGCAAGCATCGTACAGGACTTTATCGATTTGCCGTTGAGGATCAAGGTGCAGGCGCCACAGTTGGACGTCTCGCACCCGACGTGCGTTCCGGTCAGACCGACGAAGTCGCGGATAAAGTGGACCAGAAGCAGCCTCGGCTCGACGTCTTTCCTATAATCTACCCCGTTTATGTTTACCTTGATGCTCTGGACGTCGGATTTGGCCCGCTTGGCCTTTGGAGAGGCTCTTGGCATCACTGCTTTCCTCCCTTGGCTCGGCTGATCGCCAGCTGCAGACCCCGCCTGGTATAGACCTTGGCCATCTCCTTCTTGTATTCTGCCGACCCCCTCAGCGGGTCGTTGGTTGGCTCTGCGTCCTCGCTCGCCGCCTCGGCCGCCTCTTCGACCACGTTGGAGGTGAGGGGCTTGCCTAGGAGCGCGGCCTCCGCCCTGGTAGCTCTCAGGTTCTTGTTCCCGAGGGCGGTCAGACCGATTCCGGCGTAGCTGCAGGTCCCCTTGGCGTCGAGCGTGAGCTGGACGCCGACCGCCACCGTCGCAAAGTCGCCGGTCTTCCGCTCCAGCTTGACATAGGCCCCCCCGCTCCTCGCAGATGGGATTGGGATGCTTATCTCGGTCAGCAGCTCGTTGGGCTTCAGGGCCGACGTGAACGTGTCCACGAGGAAATCGTCTATCTTCATGGTACGGTCCTTCGATGGGCCCCTAAGCTTCACGACCCCTCTCATCGCCAGGACCGCCGCACCCCAGTCGCCGCTAGGGTCGCAGTGGGAGAGCGAGCCGCCCATCGTCCCCATGTTTCTCACCTGGGCGTCCCCTATGAGGCCCGCGCAATCCGAGAGGATCATGGCCTTCTCCTTGATGAGCTTGGAGGTCTGGATATCGTGGTGTCGGGTCAGCGCTCCAATCAGGATGTTGCTGCCAGACTGCTTGACGTACTCCAGGCCGGGTATGCGGTTTATGTCCACAATGTAGGCGGGCGAGCCCAGCCTTAGCTTCATGACGGGGAGGAGGCTCATCCCACCGGCTAGGATCTTGGCGTCTGGACCATATTTCTTGAGAAGGGTCGTAGCGGCCTTGACCGTGGTAGGGGCAAAATACTCGAACTTGCGAGGAACCATATCGCGTGCCCTGCCGAGCACGATTTTGTAGATAAAGGTTCTGCTCTGTCAGGTCGTCGCGACCCTGTTTGGCATCTCACCGATGAGGGCCTTGTGGGGGAGGTGCTTCCCGTACTTGGTCGCGATGATATCGGCCATTATGCTGAGGGATATCTCCTCCGGAGAGACCGCGCCGATGTCGACGCCGATTGGCGTGTGAAGCGACTCTAGGAACGACTGCGGGACCCCCATCTTTCTCAGTTCCCCGACGTCGTCTCTTGCCCTCTGCATGCTCGCCATGAGACCCACGAACCGCAGGCCCTTCTTGGATAGGACCTCCAGCGTCTTCACATCCCTCTCGCCCTTGGTGAGCACGACGACCGAGTCGGAAGGGGTAAAATGGAACTGGTCCAGATCGTAGTCCAGGTCAGTTATCAGGCTATCAGGTTCCTCGGCGAGGACGGGCAGATGGTCGATGACTATTACCTCGTAGCTGAGCATCTTCCCAAATTTCACCAGGCCATCCTCGACGTCGTCCTTTCCACCCTGACCGACGAGGATCAGCCGGTCGGCAGGCAGATATGGGTCCACGTATATCTCCATCATCCCACCACAGTTGGTCTCCACATAAATCTCATCCGGGCTCGGGTTCTTCAGTGTTCCCTCGAGGGCGCCCCTGGCATCCTCCAGGTAGACCTTGATGACCTTCGCCTTTCCCGTCCGCAGGGCCTCCAGGGCCATTGTCGAGATCGCGGACTCGGGACAGACCCCCCCGACGGTACCGTAGACGATCCGTCCATCCTTCGAGACGATCGCCTTGAAGCCAGGTTTGCCTAGCGTCGAACCATGTATCCTTACGACTGTCGCCATCACGAAAGGCTCGCGCCTCTCGGCGAGGTCGTCCATGAAGTGGGTGAGGTTCTTTACCTTGGGCAACTTATCACAAAGACGGCCGCG
>JAPCJS010000162.1 GCA_027886825.1 Nitrososphaerota archaeon | reverse complement strand
TTGAAGCTGCTCTGCGTGAAGCTGATCGTCCCTGTGGGACCAGACCCTGTGACCGTGGCGGTGCAAGTCGATGAGAGATCCACGCCCACAGAGGACGGGATGCAGGAGACCGCGGTCGTCGTGGTGACAGCCGTTGATGAGTCGGAGATTACGGAGACCGTGACTGAGCCACCGTTCGGCACGTAGACCTCTGACTTGCTGGCGTCGTAAGCTGCGCCGCGGGGACCGGATCCCACGCTCACCGTGGCGACCACAGTGTTGGACGTGTCAGATATTACGGAGACCGAGCCCGATCCGAAGTTCACCACGAACACCTCTCCCGTGCCGGGGTCGTAGGCAGCGCGGAATGGACTACCCTGCACGGGCACCGTCGCTACCACCGTGTTTGAGGTATCGGAGATCACAGAGACGGTGTTCGCGTCAAAATTAGAGACGAACATCTCTTCCCTGGCTGAGTCGTAGGTCACGCTGTAAGGGAAAACTCCCACCGGTATCGTATGTACCACGGTGTTGGACGTGTCGGAGATGACCGAGACTGTGTTGTCGGCAGCATTCACCACGAACACCTCTCCATTGGCGGAGTCGTACGCTGCTCGTTGAGGCCCATTTCCAACCGGTACAGTAGCTACAACGGTGTTGGAGACATCGGAGATAACTGAGACTGTGTTGTCGAGAGAGTTCGCCACGAATACCTCCCCCTTTCCTGAGTCATAGGCTAGGCCCGCAGGTCCGTTTCCAACGGTCACCGAGGTTAGGACCGTATTCGAGGAGTCGGATACTATGGAGACGGCATTCGAGAAGACTTCCCCCACGAAAATCTCTCCCTTGGCGGAGTCAAGGACGGCATCGAAGGCGCGCCGACGCCGGACACCGTGGCAACCACGCTATTGGAAGAGTCCGAGATCACATAGAGCGAGGCCCCGTTCGGATTAGCCACGAAGACCTCTCCTCTGGCAGAATCGTAGACTGCCTGATAAGGATCGGATCCCACGGGCAGATTCACGGTGGCGACGACGGTCTGAGCATGTGCCAAAGGTACGAACGCAAATGCCATCATCAGAAGGCAGGCAATGATGGAGCTGGAGCGGACTAGACCTCGAACTGGTTTGCTCACGCCGAACATCGGCGCGGGCCGGTTGGTCTTGATAAGGGTTGAGAACCTTCCGTCTACCTGCTGTCCAAACGCTGCTCCTCGGTCCGGGAGATCGGGGCGCAAGTCTTTTTCCTGAGTCCTTGCACACTGGCGCCGGTCTCATGCCGGCGAAGAGCATCAAGCTTTACTGGAACGAGAAGGCAATCGGAAACGGCGCCGTGCTCACCGTTCTCTTCGGAGAGCGGCAGGACACCCTGGACACAGCGAAGACGCTGATTGCCAGAATGAAATCCAATCAGAACCTCACGATGACAAAGCGGGAGATGCGCTTCTTCGCCAAGGACCTCGAGGAGGGAAAGCTGGGGGTGAAGTACAGCTATCATAACTTCTACGTCAAGCTTCTCAGGAAGCTGCTAGACATGGGGTTCATCGAAAAGGACGTCCTGATCTGGGACGACAAGAGGAAGAAGACCCAGGCGGTCTACCAGCTGAAGCTACAGTCGATTCCGGAGCGGGGCCCACAGAGCGGTTTCATCAAACAGGCATGGCAGCTTGCCAAGGGCTGGAATGACCTGCTCAAGGCATGAAAACGTCTGCTGAGACTCCGATATCGTCGTACAGGAGCTGAGGTGGTTTTCTAGCCTGCATGAAACCCAACAAGCACGATATCCCCCTAATCTTACTTGTAAGATTTGTTATATTTGAGCGCAAATGCCTATCAAGCTACAGATCACCCCTCCGGTCCAGGGCGCGGCTTCTCAACGAGGAGGCAGATTCCCGGATTACAATCGTACTCCAGAGGAAAGACCGCACTGCGGAATACCTTAATAGAAGCATAGCTCGGTAGGTAAGCAGTGTAGGCAATGGCTCCTCTACTTCGCTCCATTCATCAGTGGTTAGGGCCTCTATCGTTCCGCGCCAGTTCGCTGACGGCCTCGAATCTTGGAGTAGTCAGCCTGCTGGTTGCGATCGCTGCAGCCGCAATACTAGCGTTCTACTTGCTCGCACTACCGCCTGGCGGTCCGAGCAGCTTGCAGTATCCTCCGGGGTAATCGGACGCTGGAAATCTGGGCCGGGTCGTGATATCGGTGTGAGCTAACGATCATCCTTCGCAGATAGGACCAACCTACCATACAGGGCCAAACGCTCACCCCCGACGGCGTCCCAAGACTCGGATTCGGCGAGTGCGTAGAGATTGCTCGCGAGCCTTTCACGGAGCTCTGCGTCCCCCAGCAATAGGTTGATTGAGCCTGCAAGTTCCGATGGGGTCACCTCGACCTTCAGGCAGTTGAGGCCGTCGCGCAGCTCCGCGAACCTGGGGGTCCGGCTGCAGATGACGGAGACACCATATCCAGAGAAGTCGTGGAGGACACCGCTGACCTCAAGATATGTGTCGGTGTACGGCAGGACCAGGACCGCCGACTCGCCTGCCAGAGATTCCTTCTGAGCTTCCGAAAGGAAACCCGTCCTGAAGGTTATGTTCGGTCTCAGTCCAGCTTCCTCGACAAGGACGCCGAGGCGACGGAGGTAGGACCGCTCTACCGGATCGTTGGCCCCACCAGCTATGGTCAAGGACGCCCCGGGGTGTGCCGCAACGACCTGCCTGAAGGCTAGGACGAGGCTCTCGAGCCCCTTGCTGGGTCGCACGAATCCAAAGAAGAGAACGCCACTGCGAGATGCCTCTTGGCGCCGGTAGTCCAAAGGGCCGCTCCCGTGAGGCACGACGGCGACGTTCTTCAAGCCAAGCCGCGACAGCTCGCGTCGCATCTCCTCGGTGTGCACGATCATGAATCGACAGAAGAGACCAGTCAGCCTGAGTGAAATGACGAACGCCAGCCATTTCCAGAATCGGAACCGGACCCCCCGAAGAGATGCGTAGGTCAGGACGCCATGGACGGTCACGAAGGTCGTAGCTACGTTCCTTAGCAGGAAGACCAGGAGCGGTAGCCGGGTGAGGGTCCGCAGGTGAGAACCGAAGGTCCGATACTCGAACTGAATGTCGACGACGTCGGATCCGCGTTCCACCTCTGACACTATCTGGCTTACCGGCAGCTCGGCTGCAATCGTCCTTGCGCCCAGCACCTGGGAGAGTTTCTTTGCGTATATCGCGCCCCCGCTCCTTCGGGAGGCGGATACCAAGGCGATCTTCATCTCGGCGGCTCACGACCCTATGGGCTCACGTACTGGATCAGGACGTAGTCGAGCGAGAACGGGCCGCCGACGGCGTCGACCCCTCGGAACTCGAGGGTCCCGCCGGCCGATTGCTGAGGCGTAAGGTCGAGCGTCAGCGAGAGCAGCGTCCAAGACCCTGATTCTGGGAAATCAGCCTGGGTGACCAGCCGCTGCGAGAGGACAGGAGTGGAGGATGCATTCTCAAAATCCGAGACCTGCAGATAAAGCGACCCCTGGGTCGATGGCGCGGTCTTCATCACAAACGTGACACTATATCGCCCCGGCGGGAGCGAGACGTAAGGACCGAACCAGAAAGTGGTGCCGTTCGGGTCAGAAGGACGGTGCACCAGGACCGTCCCGCTCATTGAAGAAGGGTCGACCTGGTCAGAGCCAGAGCGCAGGGCAAGTGTCTTGTAGTTGAACGAGTAGTCCGTAGGCCCCGCCAGCAGGACAGGACCCGAGTAGCCTTCTTTCAGGAGCAGCACACCATCATCGTTGACCAGGATGCCATATGTGCCCTCCGCGATCAGGTAGGGCAACGCCTGCTTCATGCTCAGCGACCCATCTGTCTTGGTGAGGTATGACGAAGACCGGGTATCCGCCAGCACGTACTGGGTAGGGCCGGCAATGGGTGGATAGATGTATGCGTCGGCCCTGCCGCTGACCTGAGGGAACAGCTCGTTCTGAGTGTAGATCGAGGCGTTCGATGGGACAAGACCGATCGTCTGATCCAGGATCGTATCGTGTGGGGTTATCGCGGGGATCCCCTGACCGTAGGCGATCCCCGGGAGCCGGTTCTGGGTCAGCGGGTTGAGCGGACTGATCAGGAGCGAGAGCAACACCATGCCCACTAGGAACCCGCGAAGCTCAAGATTGCGCCTGTGGAGCTTTGCGACCCCAAAGATCGCGGCGAGGATCAGGTATGGGACGACGAAGGCACCCGCCACCTGGTAGCCGAAGCTGTAGCTGGTGGCGTACTGCCCCGCGAGCACGGTCACAACGAACCAGGGCGCGACCATTACGAGATGCTTCGGCGCGAGAAGAGGCAGGAACATGAGCGGGATAAGGCACAGCATCCAGAACTCCGACTTGAGGTAGAACGCCTGGGCGCCCTCATAGGTGGCCACGAACGCCGAGAGCGAAGCCGGGACTGAGATGGACCGGCCTGAGAAGAACACCGAGAGGGAAAGCACCGCATAGAAGACTGTCAGCGAGACCACTACCGTCCCGAGCAGGATCAGCGCTCTCTTCCGGCCCAGGTCGAGGTGCAGGAGCCGCCCTTCCCCTTGTCGGAGGGTGATCGATCGGAGAGCGTGTGCGAAGCAGATCGCGACCACCAGCACCGGGGCGAAATCGATCGTGATGAGCGAGAGCGCGAGGAAGATCCCGTAGCCTCGCCAACTCGAGACGATGTAGGAGTAGAAGAACATGCCGAGGAAGAGCGGCAGGAAAGCCTCCAGGTGGAAGTCATAAAAATTCAGGCTGATTATCGCGGGGTTCACCAGGTAGACCAGCGCCATAGCGAGCGCGATCCTCTCGCTCCCCACGATCCTGCGGGCTACGAGGAAGATCGGCACGGCGCCGAGCGCGACGAAGATGGTCTGCAAAATGAGCAGCGTCTGTGGAGACGGGAAGAGCGCGTACAGCGGCAGCAGCAGGAACATCAGCAGGTTGAAGTGAACCCCCAGAAAGCTGCCCGAAGGGATCAGGAGCTGGTCAGGAGTCTCGTAGAACAGCCTCCCGTGGAGCGCCGTGGAGAAGGCCTGGCTGAATATCCCGAGATCGAAGGCGTGCGTCTGGAAAGAGTAGTAGCGGAGGAGGACCACATAAGACATGATCAAGGTGTAGGCCGCTATCATTACGGGCAGCATCCTTGTGCTCTTCATGTAGTGTCGCCCAAAGAAAGCAGGTAGCCGCAAGGAGACCGCTCTCGGCCATAGACCACGGGCCCACATTAAGGATGCGCCTAGAGTCCTGGCGCCCTCGGATGGGCCCTCACTCAGGGACCTTGGACTCCCTAGGATCTCTGCGCGACTTCGGAGAACATCTTCTCGTATGCCGAGACCGTGTTCCCGAACGAGAACGCCTGCGCGGCCTCTTTGCACTTGTCGGAGAGCCTTCGGTAGGGCCTGCCTTCCTCCCACAGCTCCTTGAGCCCCAGGATCGAGGTCTCGAACTCCGCCAGTGAGCTCCCGAATACGAAGGGCAGCTTGAGGTCTGAGTTCAGCTGCGACGGAGAGGTGATCACGGGTGT
>JAPCJS010000203.1 GCA_027886825.1 Nitrososphaerota archaeon | reverse complement strand
GAAAAGTCCCCTCCGTCGTACCAGGGGAGCGACGAGTTCCACGCCACCCCGTCGACATAAACCGCTTCCTTCTTGTTCCTGCGTATCCACCGTTCCGAGGCAAGGACCAGGACGATTCCGGCGTCCGCGTGCTGCGCCTTGTCGATCTTCCTCAGGGGCGACGACAGGACCTCCGAGCCATTCAGGTCCGTCTGGGTAAGTCTCCCGCCGAAGCTCGCGCGAGGATTTCGGGCCCCGCGACCTTTCATCCTGACCAGGACCTCGTCCAGCTCCTCGCGTCTGCGGTGCCCGCCCCGCATGAACGCGTCCATCTCGAGAGCTGCGAGGGTGTCTGTGCCCGCCCCAAGGGGACGGATCAACGAAGGCTCCTGCGCCATCCTCTCGACCGCCTCCTTGTCGAGGACGTCGGAGGCCTTGCTGTGGGCCTCCAGCGTCACGACGTCTGCGACCCCTGCCCTGATGTGCATCACGGCGTTTCCGAGCCCGGTTATCGCGTCGGCGGGGATCGTGCAGACAGGCCTCCCCGCGCCCCCTATCTGGTCCGGCACCATCTCGTCGGTTATGCTCCAGCCCTCCCAGAAATCCTCCGTGCAGCAGATGAAGGATCCCACGTCCTTCCGGGGGTCGACCGAGGCGTCCTCGTACGCCTTCGTCGCGGCCTCGAACATCAGCTCCCTCGTGGACAGGTCGGAGACTACCGGCCTGAACCCCTCACAACCGACCCCGACGATACCGACTCGATCAGCCATCTCTCTGGAGCGGTGTTTCGATACTTGGAACCAATAAGGGTTCCGGGGGCTGTCAATGATTTTTAAAGAGGACCTGAGAAAGAGGCGCGCATTGACCGACCGTATCGCGCTGGGTTTCAACCCCGTCCTCTCCGTCAGGGACGCGGTCAGGTTCGGCACAAAGGCGGAGTCCCTGGGATACGAATCCATCTGGTTCCACGAGAGCCTGTATCAGAGGGACGTCTTCACCTACCTCTCCTCGGTCCTCCTCTCCACGACGCGCATACGCGTGGGATCTGGAGTCATCAATACCTTCACGAGGCATCCCCTAACTGCTGCCGCGACATTCGCCTCACTCAGCGAGGTGTCGGGTGGCCGAGCGATCATGGGCCTCGGGCTGGGGAGCTTCCCCACGATCCCGAACATCGGGTTCAAGATCTTCCCGGTCTCCGAGACCCATCCCCTCCGGAGGATAAGGGAGTACGTCGCGATCTCGAGGAGCTTCTGGGCCGGTGAGAGGCTCGACTACAGGGGGGAGTTCTACACGGCCGAGAAGATGCAGTCGGACATCAAGCTCGCACACAGGGTGCCCATCTATATCGCTTCGCTCTCCGGGCTCACGCAGAGGTACGCCGGCTCAGAAGCCGACGGGGCGATCCTCTCTCCCTCGATCGCCACGACCGAGACGACAGCCACGATGGTGGGACATGTCCGCACGGGTGAGGACAGGGCCAGAAGGAAGGTCGACAAGGCCTCGTACCTGCTGACATCCGTGGACGAGGACGGCGCGAGGGCACGGGACGCGGTGAGGAACTTCTACTTCTTCCTGTACCAGCTGGGCGAGGTGATCAGACCGGAGGCGCTGGAGCCATACGGCGTCACCCTGGCCCAGGTCGAGAAGTTCAGGGCCGCGTGGAAGCGCGGCGACGCGGAGGCGCCCGGTCTGGTGCCCGACGCGGCGATAGACGCGCTGAGCGTCGCGGGGACGCCAAGAGAAGCGCGGTCGAAGATCCAGGGCTATCGCAGTGCAGGCGTAGATCTTCCCATTCTGATGCCGATTGGAAACGTTAATTATGCGATAGAAAAGCTGGCGCCGGGTTAGATAGAAAAATGCCCGGCCGGTCACTGGGTGAGAGGCTTGCGCTGTTCATCCGGTTTGCCAGAGTGCAGTTTCTCCCCGTGGTACTAGCCCCGATGCTCGTTGGGACCGCCGCCGCCTGGTACGTCTCGCACTCGCTCAACCCGCTGCTCCTCGGGATGCTCTTCCTTGGGAGCGCGTGCCTCCTGATCGCATCGAACTCCATCGACGACGTGTACGACTTCATCAACGGGGTCGACGAGATCTCGGAGAGGATGTTTCCAAAACAGTTTCCAGGGTGGAAACCCATCCCCCGCGGGCTGATGTCCGTGGGTCAGGGACTCACGATCTCGCTGACCTTCTATCTGATCAGCATCGCCATAGGGGTCTATCTCTCGCTGGCCGTGGGCTGGATCGCGCTTGCCATCGCGATCCCGGGGGTCTTCCTGAGCTACTTCTACGTCGCCCCGCCGCTCAAGCTCGACTACAGGGGGCTCGCGCTCGGAGAGGTCTCCATCTTCCTCAGCTTCGGCCCAATCCCTGCGTTAGGGGCGTTCTACGTCCTGACCGGAGGGCTTGCGGTCCTGCCTCTCCTGGTCTCGATTCCGTCCGGGATCCTGACCGTGAACCTGCTGCTCACACACGATATGATCTACTATGACTCGTACAAGGAGGCCGGGAAGCGCTCGCTCACAGTCGTGCTCGGGAGAGTCCGCGCCGAGCGTCTCACATTCGGGCTGGCGCTCGCGGCGTACGCGATCGTACTCGTCCTCGTCGCAGCGAGGGTTGTCCCGTTCGCGTCTCTTCTCGTCTTCGTTGCCCTACCCATCCTGCTGCTGCGAGGCCTGCCGTCGGACGTCGAGAGGCCCGTCCCGGAGTACGGAAAGATGACCGAGCGACTCTTCATACACTCTGTCGTGTTCGCCATGTTCTTCGCGGCCGGACT
>JAPCJS010000100.1 GCA_027886825.1 Nitrososphaerota archaeon | reverse complement strand
TCCCCACTATCTCCGCCTCTCCTTCGATGACGACCTTTCTCGTGGGCCACACGTCCGTGTCGATGAGTATCGTAACCCGAGGTTCGTGTTCGATGTTCTCTATCCAGCTCGAACTCTCTCTCCCGACGATGTAGCAATCCTTCCCGTCCCACTCGTACCAGACAGGGACGACGTACGGAGCACCGTTCTTCTTTACGCTTGCCACCCTTGCGATGTTTGGACCTGCGAGGAACTTGTCGATCTGCCGCTTTGTCATGGAAGGCATGTCTCCGACGAGACCGATTAGACCGTATCCACTTATTTAATCATTGAGCGGCCTTTTTGCTAGATTTTGGGCTCTTTTCGGCTCGACAGAAGAGGTAATATCACCCCTCTCGGAGGCCTGTTCAGTGGTTTTTGGTTGCTTAACATCCCAGGTGGAAAATCCCGGCCAGACATCCCGATAATGGGAAGCAAGATTCCCAAGCCCGAAGAGATCGTGATGCTCAGCCAGCCGGTCCTGAAGGGTATCATCAAGATCGGCGGCCTACTGAAGGACGTCAATGCCAAGTGGGGCGTCGGCGGCGACGCCGGCGAGATCATGAAGGGTGTCAACGTTCAGAGCGAGATCATCGAGATCCTGACGACTAAGGAAGGCACTGAGGAGATCTGCAAGTCGATGTCGCAGTACCAGACGCTCGCGCCCGCTATGGCCGAACAGAAGCTCGACAGGGACGCCGATGTCGAAGGCAAGATGATGCCAGTCTTCGTCAAGAGCAACTACGCCGAGCTGACGGTGGACGGAGTCAAGGTCAAGATATTCGGCGACGAGCAGATCAAGGTCGGCGAGTGGGAATGGGGAGACTCCCTCGACTTCGAGCCTGATTACGTCTACGTTGTCGGCACGAAGGTGCCGCTCGTCCCGCTGAGGCTGAAGAGCGAGCTGGACCTGGGTCTGGGCTGGCTCGACCGCGTCGAGCTGATCTCGGACGCCGTGATGCGCAGCCAGCATCGGCACTAGTTCGTGACGGGGAGGGCTCAAAATGTCAGACCGACCGCTTATCTCTCCTAGCTTCGGACGCCTGCGCGGAAAACGCGCATGGAGACAGAACCTGGGCCTGGCCGCCATGTCCGCGGGCAAGGTCGAGAGCGCGCTAGGCCCGCGGGGCGCCTACAAGATGGTCACGTTCAACAGGGGTCCCGAGCGCATAATCAAGGTCACAAAGGACTCGGTGGAGATGCTGAAGGAGCTCCAGGTGCAGTATCCTGCCGTGATGACGCTGGCGGAGGCAGCCAAGCTCCACAGGGAAGAGGTGGGAGACGGGGTTACCACGATGGTGATCATCATTGCAGCTCTGCTCAGGGAGTCGGAGGTCCTGGTGGACAAGAAGGTCCATCCAAATGTCATCCTGCGCGGCTATCAGGCGGCCACCAAGGAAGCCATAGCTGTCATAGAGAAGACCGCTCAGGTCAAGGGAGACTCGAGGAAACAGATACTAGACGTCGCAGAGTGCGGGAGGGGGCTCCTGACCTCCGAGCTGCGTGCCGCGCTCCTCGAGGCCGCGGAGAGGGCGGAGTCAGAGGGAGGGATCGACCTCAAGCGCATCCGGATAATAACCAAGAGCGGTGGCTCCGTAGCCGACAGCCGTCTCATCAGAGGGGTCATGGTCAAGAAGGAGAGGGTCCACCCCAGCATGCCCGAGGAACTGCACGGAGTCAAGGTCGCGATGGTGAACAAGACCTTCGATAACAAGCCGCTCGAGCTGCTCATGAAGGGACAGGGGCCATTCCACATCAAGCTGGACATCACAGAAGCGTCGCAGGTGGAGAAGTTCAAGAAGCAGGAGCGCAGCATGAACGACGGCCTTGTCGATGCGGTGGAATCCGCGGGCGCGAAGGCGGTCTTCTGCAGGGCGAAGATAGTCACGCCGGTCGCCGACGAGATGTCCAGGCGGGGGATAATGGCGTTCGATATGGTGGACCAGGCCGATATGGACGCGGTCGCGGAGGCGACCGGGGCCACGACTATCGGCGACGTGAAGAACATGACCTCGAAGGACCTCGGCTTCGCCGACGCGCTGAGGGTGGAGAAGATAGAGAACATCCACTACGTGGTGGTGGAGGCCCCGAAGGGGTCGACGATCCTCCTGCGGGGAAGCTCCCTGGAGCACATCGACGAGACCGAGCGCGTGGTGAAGAACGTCGTCCGACTCTTCAGGAACGCCAAGAAGGATGCCCGGACGGTCCCGGGCGGTGCGGCGATCTTCATGCAGATCGCGGCTCGCCTCAAGGAGTATGCGCTCACCTTCCAAGGCAGGGAGCAGGTCGCGATAGAGGCCTTCGCAGGGGTGCTGGAGGAGGTCGCGGGCAGCCTGATAAGGAACTACGGCCTGAGCTGGTCGAAGACGCTCCCCGAGCTCAGGAGCTACCACGCCAAGGGGTTGCACACGATGGGTATCGCAGCGGGCGGCTGTACCGACATGGACAAGCTTGGGATCCGCGAGCTCGCCTCTACGCCCCGGGCCGCCATCCGCAGGGCCTACGACGTCACGACACTCCTGCTGCGCGTGGACGAGTACTTCTACGTGAGGGAGATCGCGATGGTGCACAAGCAGGTCTGAGGCGCCTTGGTCAGAACAACCAGAAGTTCAGTATGAGCACAGTGAAGATCACCGTCAGGTAGGGGCTGGATATCTTGAAGAGGGTCCAGGCGGTCTTCTCGGTCCTGTCGATCACCAGCTTCGCGCTGTAGCCCAGGATGGCCGCGCCGCAGACCAGAGCGGAGACGACGTAGAAGGGGCTGACGGGCGCTACGAAGAAGATAGAGAGCGAGAAGACAGCCAGCAGGCTGCTCGTGATCGCTATGCAAACCGTCGCTACCCTCATGCTGACTATGACAGGTAGCATCGGGATGCGCGCCTGCACATAGTCCTCCCTGGTCTTGATGGCCAGGGACCAGATGTGGGTGGGAATCCAGACTATGACCAGGGCGCTCATGAATATCGCCAGTGGCGAGATCGCATCCGCTATGGCCGCGTAGCCCACGAGCACCGGCATCCCGCCCGAGATCCCTCCCAGGATTATGTTGAGCCACGACCTCCTCTTCAGCCAGAGCGAGTATACCGCCACGTTGTCGACCAGTCCGATGAGCATGAAGACAGCGGCGAGCGCGTTGAACCAGTAGGCCAGCAAGACGGAGAGGACCGACGTCACTATTCCGAAGACGAGCGCCCTCCTCGCTGTTATCCTGCCGCTCGGTATCGGGCGGTGGCTCGTGCGCTTCATTATGCCGTCTATGTCTCTGTCATGATAGTTGGTAAGGACCTCAGCGCCCGCCGAGCCCAGGAATATCGCGGCGATACCCACCGAGAGCTGCAGAGCAGACGGGAGCCTCCCGACCTCCTTGTAGGCCACCAGCATGCCTGCGACCCCCGTGAAGACCAGGAGCAGCACGATCTTCGGCTTGATCAGTTCCCAGTAGTTCTTGATGCTCCTTGAGAACTGCATTCTTTTCGGCGCGCCATGAACGGACATCATAAAGCTTCTGTATGCAGCGTCGCACCCACTCTAACTGCGATGGGAGGTCTCCCGACTGCCGGGAAACCGGTGCGCTCTCTACGCGAGCGACTTACCGCAGCTTGGGCACCAGAGAGTCCCTATGGGCGCCTCGCGCCCGCACGACTTGCAGATGACCATGCCCGGGGATGCGACCGGCATGGCGGGGACGATCTGCTCCTTCACGACGACGTTGTCGGACACGCCCAGGACCCTATTCAGGGGGATCGTCTCCTCGCTGCCGTCGTTCTTCTCAACAATGAGGGTGATCTTGCCGTCTAGAGTGAAAGTGAGGTCCTTGACCTTGCCGGTGTTCCTTCCACTAGAGTCGATTACGGTCTTGCCTGCGATCTCTTCCTTGCGGAAGGACTTCGATGAAGACATGTTTTCTGGGCGAGTTTTCGGTATTTAATAACTCTCTCGTCGAGGAGACGATCTCGGCTGTCCTAGTCGAAACTAGCCTCAGGGAGACCTAGGAGCGCCTAGTTTCTTCACGCGAACCCATGCTTTGCCGATCGAATCCGGGCACATGCAATCGCAAGATATGATAGAATCTACCGATCGCTCAGATCTTCATGAAGAAGTTCTCTGGATGATCCAGGGTCCCAGCCGGGTGCTTGTGCGTGGTGCCGCAGCGCCTGAGGTGTCGCGCGTAGTTGTTCGCGCTGATTGACTTGTGGCACTTTGGACAGATGGGCATGGTGTTCTCAAGCGAGCCACGAGTAATTATTGGTTTCGACACCTCCATCGATACCGTCAAGATAAGGTAAGGGATATGGCGAGGAGGACGTCCTCCGAACTAACTGGTGATGAAAAGACGAAGGATGAGTTCCTCCTAGCCACAAAGGATAGGAGAATATTTCCAGAGGCATAAGGTTTCCCGTGAGAACAACGCGGAGGCTGCCAGCCTCTACATGGAGGGCCTCTCCCTATCGGCGATAGCGAGGAAGTTCAAGGCCTCCAAAGAGGCGGTCAGGCAGTGGATGACGAAGTTCGAGGAGCTCTTCGCATCGAGACCGCTGTCGAAGGTCAAGGAGAGGTCGGTCGTCCTCCTGGACGAGACCAAGGTGAAGAGGAACGGGAAGATCGCGTACATCTCGGCCTGTCTCGACCTCAGGAGGCGAGAGGTCATCTCGATCGGATCGTACCGGTCGGTATCCGTCATGACCACGGTGGACACAGCGAAGAGAGCACTCGACCTTACCGAGGACAAACCGATGATCATCGTGGACCACGCCCCGTGGTATGCGGGCGCGTTCGAGTGGCTCGAGGCGGAGTGGATGCCGCTGACCTTCGGGATACGCAACTACATCGAGCGGTGGTACCGGACGTTCAAGGACAGGACGAAACGGTTCTACAACAACTTCGGGATCCGCGACGACGAGAAGGCGATCAAGAGGGTCGGACGGTTCGTCCACATGTTCGCATACTGGTACAACCGGATGCGACCACACGAGACTCTCAAGGGGTGACTCCATCCAGCTTAGTTTGACGGTATCGCATCCGCGCCTCGAACCCTTAAATCGAAGCGCGGGAGGCATCCGCAAGAGGACAAAAGGAGAATCATGACCAGCAAGAGGCAGGCGCCGCGGATCGCCTTGACGGTCATCGCAGTCGCGGTCATCATCTCCGCACTCTTGGGGGCGAACTTCGTTATCAACGGCACCGGGTCCGCTGGACCAACGTCCAGCACTTCTAGCATCAGCGCCCCAACCTCCAGCAGCTCAACCAGCCAACCTCCGAGCACCACGGCGACAGACGTATCTGGCAGTTCGGGCCCGACGTCGACCGTTATTCAGACGAGTTCGGCAGAACCATCATCGTCGGCCTCGTCCAGTACTTCTTCCACCTCCAACGTGACCAGCACATCCACTGCGACCAGCAGCTCCACGTCACGGCCGGATTCAGCGACTTGTCCCATCTTCCAGAGCCTCTGGGTAGAATCGGATGAGAACGCTCCGGTTCCGAGCCAGAACTACGCGTCACTCTTCAGCAGCTACTCCGAGATGGGCATCTCGTTTTCCATTGTAGGCTCCGGAACGCAGTCGATCTCTCTGTCGTACACGCAATACCACACGACCCTCAACGGTACCTCCTCGGTTACCGAGACGTATCAGGTCGTCCATTCAAGCGCGACGACTTTCAAGGTGAACATCTTGGAGGGCCAATCGGGAACCGATCTCAACGCGACGGCCTGGATACTAAGGAATGGGACGGTCGTGGCATACGATTTCCTTGGTCAGAACCTCACCGGATCAGTCGCAACGGGAATATTCCAGGGACTGATGTTTCCGTTTATCTACGAGGCGGACTACGCGGCTGTGGTTCAGCCCTTCATCTCCGGAACCGCCATTCATCCGCAGAGTCTCGGGAACACGCTGATCGGGACCACGAATGTGGCCGTCACTGCCTATTCTGCCGATCCGCTTCCGCTGACGGTAGACGTGTGCGGCGGCAGCTTCACGATGTCGAGCTATACAGTGGAGACGGGGACAGTCGGAGGCGCTTCTCCGCCCCTCCTGACCCTTCTCAATCTGACGGGCACTGTAACGTACAACAGTCAGACCCATGAGATCGGATCTCTGTTCCTAGAGGTCACGAGCGTCGTGAAGGCCTGAGCACTCCAGTGCAACTCCTTTAGCAGCCGAGTCAATCGGCGACTATTAGGGTCACGGCTGTCGCCACGGTGCGACCTGAAGGCCGGACCGTCCAGTGCTGACACCTTCGGGTGAGAGCGCGGACGAGATGAATAAACCGAGTTATCGGTGGCCGCTCGGCCCCGTTCCGTTGAGCTGCTCTATCAATGGCTGGCATACGGGACAGGCGTTGGCGAGGCCCCTGCCGTAGCCTTGAACCTCCGCCTCGGCTCGCCGGAGCCCGCGCAAGAGGGCCCTGCTCCTGTCTTGGAGGAGATCACGTTCCTCTAGGAGGTCCCAGATTCTCGGCTCGGCCTTCAGTGCCTCTTCCTTCCACGCCTCCTTCATCGACTCTGCGGCCTCCTTGCTCTGAGTCAGCATCCACGGGAGATCCGAGAAGACCCACGTCTGGACAACGTCTTGAAAGTGTCCTCGCTGGAGAGGAGTTTGCTCCTCGACGACCTTCGTTGTCTGCCATTGGTGCGTACCGTTGGTCTCGTAGAACCCGATATCCGTCCAGACTGCATTCAGGAACATGGAAGGCCAGTATATGTCCAGCGGCCTGTCAAAGAGCTTCTCGTAGGGGGAGAGACCGATCGCACGCGCTCTGCGGGAGAGCTCCTCTAGGATGCGTTCCCACTCGGCCACGACTGCCCCCAGGTGCGACTTGGTGTCGCGGACCAAGGCTTCCCAAACCGCCCAGTTCGGTCCGAGATGAGACTTGATCTGGTCCCTCATGCCCTCAAGTTCTGAGGGGAATTCTAGATGGAGGATGGTCGTCTTGCCCTCATTGTAGTAATAGGAGACCCCGGAGGAAAGTCTGTATTCGATTAGTGCAGGCCACGCGCCTGCTTTCTCGGCGGTCCTCGGCTTGAACAGGAGCGCATAGCCGCGAATTATGTCCTCGTAGTGCTTTCTACGCCGTTCCCCCGAATCTTCCTCAAGCTGACGACCCTCCCCAGGAGGCTTCTGGCCGCTGGCGCCGCCCGCGTCGCCACGAGAGATCATCCCTCTTGGTACCCCCCGAGCTCATTCCCGTATTGGCCCATGGCGTGGTGCGCATGCGAGATCGCGTCAGAGACCATCTGTGATCTGTCCAGCCACCCCAGGGTAATGTAGATCTCCCCGCTCAACCTCACGGGCATGACCGGTAGCTCGATGCCGACCACGTTCACGACGGACGGCTTGAACTCTAGACTGTCGCCCCAGTCCCAGTCGCCGACCTTCATATGGTACTCGCCATCCACGACGACTGGCACGCCCCTGACCTCAAGAGTGATGCGGTGGCTCCTCGCCAGGACCGGGTAGCTTTTCGAATCTATCTCCGCCTCCCTCTCAAGCTTCCGTTCAAACAGAGTGACCGGGGTCGGCTTGTACTCCGACAGAGCCGCGTGGATCTTGTCGATTCCATCCATGTTGGTGAGAATCTCGACCTCCTTCGGGATCACGGTCACTCCCGCAAATTTCTCCGCCAGGTCTCCTCCGAAGGCCCACCAAGCCCCTGACGCTTTCAGCTTTGGAGCAATCTCGCGCATACACTTGACGAATGACACCGGGAGTATGTAGACCTCTTCGGGTTTTGGAACCCTAGAGCCTGAGTCGACGAAGTCGGTATAGACGTTGCTGGGGGTCGCTTCCTTTATCGGCGAGTTCTCCATATTTCCACGCCATCTCTTTGCGCTATTAAACGATGCCGGGAACCCTAGGGTCGAATGGCCATGCAATCGCGGAAAGAGGTGAGGCGTCCGCCGTCGGTTAGACGAGCGGACCCGGTGTTACTAGGTACTTCTGGATGCCGTCGGCCGCCGCATGAGCGGTTACCGCCGCAGGGTTCGTTCCCCCGGTCTGGACGCTCGACCCGTTGGGTTGGGTCACCTCTGCTGCTGCGAAGACGTTGCTGGTACTCCCCCAGATCTGGTTCCATTTGTTCAAGACCGAGGTTGTCGCGTTCAAGCCCACCCTGACTCCTCCTCTCGTGTGGATGTTCCACGCGGTGAAGTGGGCGCTGCCTGGTGTGACCGCCGGTCCGGTCGTGAGGTTTGTCACTCCCATCTTCGTGACCACAGGCGTCCAGAGCCGGACCGAGTCGTTCGAGGCGTTCGCGGAGTTTTGAGGGATGTCGTAAGTGTATCGAGCCAGTGGGTCACCGTAGACGTCGGTGTAGTGCGGGTCGAGGTCGAAGAAGTGGTCGGTGGTGGGAAGATCCATTCCGGCGCTCGAGGCGCTCACATTCTGCTTAGTCACCTGGGTCTTGTTCTTGACGCTGGCCTTGTAGGCGCTCCCTATGTTCGCCGCACTGCCGGCCGCGCCTATCGCAATGAGGCCGGGACTTTGCCCGTACCCGCCGAAGCTGATGCGCGTCCCGCCAATGTAGGGCACAGGCACGTTCGTGTGGTCGAAGAAGTCGTCCGCGAAGTCGTAGGTCGACCAGCCACCGCCGCTCCCGTTGCCAGCGGTGTAGTTGTTCATCCCGATGTTGACGGTGCCCGTCGCGGTCCTAGTCGGCGCGCCTGTCGGTTGATGGGGACCTCTTCCCAATGAGCCCGTTACGGTTGTCGAGTTGTACTGCGGACCTATGCCGGATAGCGCAAGTTGTCTGTACAAGAGCCATCCCCAGTTGGTCACGGCGAAGGTCTTTCCTGGCTGGATGTGGACGTTCCCCATGGCGTCGTAGTATCTGACCTGTGTCGCGAGGTGGGTAGTCGGATCTGTATCTATCCTGAACGCGATGCTGTTAGTCCTCAAATCCAGGTTCCCCGTCTTGATGGCCGCGGGAACGGTCCTGACCGCTGAGTTTGCCTTGGCGCCGGTCTCGCAAGGATAGCTGGTGCACGAGCACCAACCGTCGTACACGCACGCGTTGATCTGGACGCCGTATTGGTTCGTGTAGGGTTGCGAAGATATCGCAGACGGGG
>JAPCJS010000054.1 GCA_027886825.1 Nitrososphaerota archaeon | reverse complement strand
GCAGAGTGAGACGTCCAGGAGCGCTGCGTCATCTGGGACCTCGGGGAGAGGGAACGTCCAGAGGTTCATGGAGCCGGGTGCGTCCATCACCGCGGCGCGCACGGAGTTGCTCGTCATTCTGTCCAGACTCCCTCTCGTCTACCCTTGAACGTGGACCCACTTCTCGCTCTTGGCCGAGTCAGCCATTGCATCCATGATGAGGCAGTTGCGGTAGCCGTCGAGGAAGGTGGCACCCTGCGGGGCGATGGGTGCGTCATCCGAGATGGCGACCAGGAAGTGGTGGAACTCGTTTACGAACGAGTGGTCCCACCCGAAGCCGCCTCCCTGGTTCGGCCAGTACTGCTTCATGTATGGATGGTCCTTCGCGAGCACGTTCAGGGTCCGGTATCCGCTCGTCCCCCTGTCCCTCTCGCTAAGGAAGATCTCCAGCTCGTTTATCCTCTCCAGGCTGAAGCGGACCGAGCCGAGCGTCCCATAGACCTCGAACCTCAGGTAGTCCATGCACCCCGGGCTCACCCACGAGGTCTCGAGCGTCCCCAGCGCCCCGTTCTTGAACTTCATCGTCGCGACAGTTAGGTCGTCGACATCGACCTTACTCTTCCTTGGCGAGCCTTCGGACTCCGGCCTCTCCTCGATTATCGTCGACTGCGCAGCCGCCACGGCCGATACCTCTCCGACCAGATACCTCGCGAGGTCGAGCGCGTGGGTCCCGAGGTCAGAGAGTGCGCCATATCCTGACATGGCGGACTCGAACTGCCACCTCATATGGGTCTCCGGGTTGTCATAGTTGGTGTTCGTCGTCAGATAGGACCCCCTGAAGGACGTCACCTTCCCGAGCCTGCCCTCGTCGATCATCTGCTTGGCGAGCGTTATCGCAGGCATGAAACGGTAGTTGTAACCTATCATGTGCTTGACCTTCGCCCTCTCTGCGGCGTCAAGCATCCGCTTCGCGTCGGCCGCCCTGCGAGCGAGGGGCTTTTCGCAGAAGAGCGACTTACCGAGCTCGGCCGCCATGATGGTCGGCTCCGGGTGCAGCGACACGGGGAGGCAGTTGTCCACGATCTTCACGTCCTCGTCCTTCACCAAATTCTCCCAGTCGCTGTAGACCTTGTCGTACCCGTACTTCTCCGCCTCGAACTCGACGGCCGCCTTCGTCCTCCCAGAGATCGCGACGAGCCTGGGTACGAGCTTCATCGGATGGTAGACCTCGGCCACGTCCCTCCAGGCGTGCGCGTGGGCGCGTCCGATCGAGTAACCGAGGACTCCTACACCAATCTCCTTCGACATCGGGCAATTGCCTCGACTGAGGCGATAAAAAGCGTTCTTCGGGCCCGGTGCCTTTCTCACGTGATGCAGCAGGGTTCCGGCGCGACTGGAGAGGGGAACGATTATCAGAGCAGCAAGTCTGAGGAGAGGGAGGAGAAGTGACGATGGGAAGGTTCGAGAGTGTGCCGTACGACAGGATGATGGCGGTTCTCTTCCTCGCGATCGGGGTCGCGACGGCAGGATCGGCGGCGTACTACTATGTTGTCTTCCTCGGTCTTGAGGACCCACTGACACACTTGATCCCTTCATCGGTCGACTACTTTTCTTACGTGCGCTACTACTATCAGACCGAAGCGAACTTTCAGATCCTCTGGAAGACGAGTCTGATCGCCTTCGGCGTCTCATTCCTATCCCTCGCGTTCCATTCCACCAGGGACCTTCCTGCGTTCAGGCCGTTTCGCGGTGCACACGACTTTCTCCGCAGGAGGTCGAAGAGGCTCAAGACGGTGACACTGGCCGTCCCTCTGATACTGCTCGAGGTGGGCCTCCTGCTATACGGAGGCCTGATGGGGCTCGCGAGTCACGATCTCTCGCTCTCGCTGGATCTCCGCGGAGAGCTCCTCGTACGCGCCCTGGCATTCGGACCGCTCGGACCCTCTGGAGCTGCCTACGGCACCGAGCAGGACTACTACTTCCTCGTCCTCCTTCTCGCGGTGCTGGCTGCCTCACTCTATCGGTTCGGGTCGGTGCGGCGGGTCCTCCAGATCGGGGCACTCGCGATCATCCCTCTTCCGACTCTGGTCTATCTCTTCGATCGAATCGAGTTCAACACCTTCTTCGCCTCGGTCGTCGACAGGATCGGTCTTGGTTGGTTCTCCAACGCGGTCCTTCTCTACCTGTCCGTGGGGATCTTTGCGTCTGCCACGGTCTATCCCGTTATCAGGAGGCTTGCATCCTGGCTCCTGCGGCAGACCAAGATGCCCTGAAAGAATTGTGCCAGCCACCGTCATGTGGCGGTCTCTGCGTTTCTCTCGGTCACATCGAGGCCCTGATCGTCCAAGGACAAGATCGAACCTAAGGGTTCTTTAGCTCTGCGTGCCATGGGATGAGTTCTTGGAAAAGGTCCTAGCCCCCGTGCTCTACGCGCGGAGAAAGATCAGGACGGAAACTTTCCCGATACCGAAGGTGGGCCCGAGGGAGGCCCTCGTGAAGATGGTAGGCGCGGCGATCTGCGGCACCGACAAGCACGTCTTCGACAAGGGAGAGATCCGGCTGGGGCTGCCCGGCGACGTCGTCAAGTTTCCCGTGATCCTCGGGCACGAAAACCTTGGGGTGATCGAGGAGGTCGGCTCCGACGCGTCGAAGGAGATGGTGACCGAGGGCGGGCCACTGACCTCAGGCGAGAGGGTCGTCATCTCGGCAGACATCGTATGCGGCACCTGCTACTACTGCCGGAACATCTTCGGTTTCCCCTGGTGCCTCAACCACAGGAGCTACGGGGACGTGATCAGCTGCAAAGACCCACCGCATCTGTTCGGGGGGATGGCGGAGAAGATGTTCGTGCTCCCAGGGACCTTCATGTTCAGGGTTCCCAGGCGGATGCCGGACGAGATAGCTGTTCTCACGGAGCAGATGGCTGTCGCCTATGGGGCCTTCGGACGCGCGTTCCAGAACCCGAACCCGAAGGAGGGCTACTCGCCGGCAGACGCCGTGGTCGTCCAGGGGGTCGGTCCCCTCGGGATGTGCAACGCGGTGATGGCGCGGATGCTCGGGGCGTCGAAGATAATCGCCATCGACAAGTCGCCCTACCGGCTGAAGATAGCGAGGTCGCTCTGCAACGCGGAGACCATCGACCTCGCTGAGCACCCTCGACCCGAGGACCGGGTCGAGGCGGTTCTCTCGATGACCGACCGGCTCGGGGCTGACACGGTGATCGAGTGCACAGGGTTCCCACACATCATCTCCGAGGGCCTGGACCTCATGAGGAACGGGGGGACCTACCTCGTCGAGGGCGCATACTCCGAGGACGAAGGAACGACGATCTCGGCCTCCAGGCAGATCCTCGCAAAGAACGCTAGGATCATCGGGGTCTCGGGGATGCCGTTCCCTGCCTATTCGCGCGCGCTGAAGATGATGGAGAGCTACAGGAATGCCATACACTTCGAGAAGCTCGTCTCCCACGTCTTCGCACAGGAGGACGCCCAGGAGGCGATGCGCATCTCGATGGGGCTGGACTCGATGAAAGTCGTGGTCGGCCGGATGAAGGGCTGACCCGCTTCCTACTTCAGGGGAAGGCTAACGAGCTTCTCACTCTTTGCGGACTGCCACGCTGCCAGTCCTATCTCGAGCGCCGCCTTGCCGTCCTGGATTGTCGCCCGGGGCGTACCCCCGGTGACGATTGACTTTACGAAGGAGACCATCTCGTCCCTGTACGCCTGGGCCCACCTCGATCCCCAGTACGCGTGTTTCTCGTTGCTTATCCGACCGTTCTGGTAGACATGGGAAAGCGTCTTCTCGCCCATGCCAACGATGATTCCACCTTCCGTCCCCACGATCTCTGACCTGGAATCGAACCCGTACGGGGTCCAGCCACAGGCGTCTACCTGGGCCATGGCGCCGTTTGAGAGTCTCATGTTCACCACCACGGTATCGTAGTCCCCGTTCTTCCTGAGCTCGTCGTACATCAGCGCGCTGCCATCGGCGCTCACCCTGGTGACCTCGCTGCCCGTCAGCCATCTTATCGCGTCGAAGTCATGGCTGCAGGTGTCCAGGAAGACCGATCCGCTCTTTGCTGGATCGGCCGACCAACCGCCGACCGTCGTCGGAGGGTCCCTGTTGTGCGCCCGCACGAGCATCAGCTTCCCGACCTCCCCTGACTCTATCGCCTTCCTCGCATGGATGAACGAGACGTCTGATCGCTTCTGATAACCCACCTGGAACCTTATCCCCGACCTCTGAACGGCCGAGATCATCTCGTCCGCATCCTTCAGCGAGAGGGTCATCGGCTTCTCACAAAAGACGTGCTTCTGCTTCTCGGCCGCGGCGAGTAGGATGTCCTTCTTCAGGAAGGGAGGGGTCGCGACCACGATCGCGTCCACGTTCGGATCGGCGATGAGCTGCCTGTAGTCGGGGTAGACCGCCGTCACCCCGAGGCTGGACGCGATCTCCTTCGCCGCCGGCGCGTTCACGTCGGCGATGCCGACGAGGGAGGCACCGGGGACGCTGCTAGCGTAGTTCTGACAGTGCAGCTTCCCTATTGCGCCTACCCCGACAACGCCGACGCCGAGGTTCTTCATCGTCTCGCCTTGGGGGCGTCGACTGTGAGTATCCCATCTGCGACCTTGTGGACCGCCGTGATAATATCCTCGATATCCGCGTCCGAGAGGAGCGGGCTGATGTCGAGGTGCACGGCGCGGCTCATGAGGTCAAGGCTCGCCTGGTACCTCTTGCTCACCCTCTGAATCCCCTTGAAGATGTGGCCCCAGTGCATGAAGACGTGGCCGTCGTTGATCTGGGGGTCGTAGACGACGCCGGGGTACGACCCGCTGGTGGTCCAGATGTTCTCAGCGCGGAGCGCCTTCTTGAACAGGAGAGCCTGTTCCGCCTTCTGGGTGAAGAAGACCAGTGAGATACCCGCCTCGCCGGGGTCGTTGATGCGCCTGAAGGTGATCGTGTCGATGTCCGAGATGCCCTTCTTGATCTTCGCCTTGTTCTTCTTGATGTCCTTGATTATCCAGTCGATCTTCTTGAGCTGTTCCTTCAGGATGGCCGCCGAGATCTCATTCATCCTGTAGTTGACGCCGGGGAAGGGTTCGAAATCGAACTTCAGACTCTTGTCCTCCCATGCCCTGTACGGGGTCCCGACGTCGTGGAACATCACCGACCTCTGATATACCAGCTTGTCGTCCGTGAGGATCGCGCCGCCCTCGCCGGCGGAGATCATCTTGTTGAGCTGGAAGCTGTAGGAGGCGGCCCTGCCGTACGTCCCCAGCTTCTTGCCCTTGTAGGTGGCCCCGGCCGCCTGGGCGACGTCCTCCAGGAGGTCGATCCCATAGTCCTTGGAGACCCTCAATAGCCCATCGAGGTCGCAGGGCGTCCCACGGATGTGCACGGCCATTATCGCTTTTGTGCGGTTGGTTATCCTCCTCTCCACGTCCGCCGGATCGAGCGTCAGGCTGTCGTCGACGTCGGCCAGGACCGGAGTGGCGCCCGCCGCGACGACAGCGTCAGGGCACGAGACCCACGAGTAGGTTGGGATGATGACCTCGTCGCCGGGTCCTATCCCCATGCCGACGAGGACGGTGTGCAGGGCCGCCGTGCCAGATGTCAGCGCCAGGGCGTACTTCCTCCCAAAGTACCCGGTCAGGTCCTGCTCGAACTGACCCGTGACGTTCTGGAAGTTCGGACCGTAGAAACGGTACATCGACTTTGCCTTGAGGATGCTGACCACCGCGTCGATCTCCTCCTTCCCGACATAGCCGGCTCCAGGGTGCATCACCGGGAGAGGACCACTCCGAACTGGTTTACCTCCATTCATTGCCAATGCAGATCTGTTCGCCAATGTGTACGCGCCTCCTCCAGACGGCGACGGGTTAAAGATATTGTTTCGGTCGGCACAGTTGCTCTCATCGCTTTCGTCCGAGCGCGATGCCCAGGCGCTCTGGGCTTGTACCTGACCGATATCAGATGGAAAAGGTCCTCAGGGTGGACCGAGAAATCGTTATCTATCTATCCACGCGATTCCCCTTTGTTCCAGAGGTACGAAGTTGCCGACGAGATCGACCTCGGCGATCTGGTCAGTGGCACTCCAGGCGCCTCCTGCGCCACAAAAATCTCTGTCCGGTCTTCAGCGGTCTTTCTGGTCGTGCTCATCGCCTCCACCGCGCTCTTCGCGACCGGATCATTGATGAGTGCCTCCGACGGTCGTTCGAGCACAGTACCGACGCACGTATGCGATGCCGCGCTCTCTGCTGAGCTGGGGCTCTCGGCCACGAATCTTTGTCTTAGGAACGTGCAGATTTCGGTCCCGTCTACAAACGGCTCGAGGTTCCTAGTGCCTGTGATGTTCATGCAATCGGGAACCACGACCACGATGGCCATTCTCTATCTGCTGAGCAGCGAGACCCTGGGCCATACCAGACCGATCGAGAACGTCACGGCTTCCGATGTGCCGATCGCTCTCTCTGTGCCTTCGGGCAGGGTGAGCGATCAGGTCACGTTCTCGGATGCGTCGGTCGTCTCCGCGAACAAGACCGTGATCATATACGATTACACCGTTACGGCTCTTGACGGGTCGAACGGGTACTACGCCATACTCCCTCCGTACTACTATGGAGCGTATCCTGCCCTGGCTGTGGGAGCTGACCCTGATCTACTGAACGTGTCAGCGCTCAGCACATGGGGCTTCAGCGGACCGATGCAGTCAGCGGAATTCGCCCTGCCCTCGAGCATAGTTGGGACCGGTGATCTGGTGCTGGTGAACGCGTCCGTCCCGATGATCCCCACATGCCTGAACCCGGCGTGCGTCATCATATCCCACAGCGGGTACTAGCTGGTGTTGCCTTGGTCTGGACGAGGTGCCGAAGATACCACGGCCCGCTACCTGGTCGAGAGGTGGGTCTTGCCGATCGGCAGGTCCTTGTAATCGGGGTGGAAATCCACGGACATGTCCCTCGCCTTGGGGTCTGCGCTGATTATCCAGAGGAAGCTCATTCCGACCCCTGGCGTCGCGACGTTCGCATGATAGCCTCGCTCGAAGGCGACAGCGTCTCCCTCCCGCACCACGAACGCCTTCTCGTCGACGCCTCCGATCACCTGCACTCCGAACCGCTTTCCCATCCCGAAGTAGATGTAGACCTCGGGCTTGCCGTCGTGCTTGTGGGGCGGGAAGCTTGTCCAGTTGCCTTGCTCACCCTCGACGAAACCCGCGAGGAACCGGTTGGCAGGGTCCTGTTCGCGGATGGTCGGGATGACCCGCCTGCTATAAGGCGCCGTCCCCGACTCGATCACGGTCATCTCCGAGAAACGGCGCACGTAGGCCGGGTAGGTCTTCTCCGCAGGGGCCTGTGCCCAGATGAGGTCGGTGGGTTCTCCCGTCCTTACGGTGAATGTCGTCCCACTCGGCAGATAGCACATATCCTTCTCACGTAGGGAGATCGAGTCCTCCCTCCCTGAGATCGTGACCTCGGCACGGCCTGACAGCGGCACCAGGAGGGACTCGGTCTGACCTGTTTCCAATCCCTTGAGCTCTCTGGTGCTCCGCATCCGGTACCTCCTGACCCTCAGGTCTGGAATCGAACAGATGAGCTCGAAGCCGTCTTTCAGCCCCTCATCCTTGTGCATCAAGGAAGTATTCGCACCATCAGGGTTCGCGGGCAAGCTGGGACGATATTTAGACTTTGGAAGGTGAGCCGAGATCGAAGGACATCCCTTTCTCCCTGAGGAACCTATTCAGCTCTCTGGGTCGAGGCATCGACTCGGAGCAGGCGTGGCCGGTCACGACCATCGCGCCGACGGCGTTGCCGAGGCTCGCCGCCTGGGCCGGCTCCCACCCCTTGAGGTGTCCGAACATGAACCCCGCCAGGAATCCATCCCCTCCGCCGAGCCCCTTGACGAACGGGACAGGGATCCCAGGCACGTCGGTCCTACTGTCTCCCTCTATGACCGTGACGCCGCTCGCTCCATGGGTGACGACCAGCACCCTCTTGCTGTGCTGGGGTATAGACTCGATCGCACCCATCAGGTCCGCGGCTCCGGTCGCCGCCAGGTACTCTCCCTCGTTCCCTATGACGATGCTCGACTCGGCAAAGACCTTCCTGTAGCGAGAGGTCCTGACGGACTGGGCGGTCTGCCACAGCGACGGTCGCCAGTCCAGGTTGAAGACCACCGTCTTCTTGAGCTGCCTCCCGAGCTTGGCGGCGTGCAGGGTCGAGCCGAACGACGGCTGCTGCGATATGCCCGTACCCGTGACTATGAGGGCCCGGGTCTTCTGGATCAGATCGCGCTCGATGTCGCCCCTCGCGAGGTGAATGTCTGCGACGTTCTCGCGATAGAAGAGGAACATCGAGTCCTTGCCAGGGTAGACCTCCGCGAAGACGATCCCGGTCTTGCCTTCCTTCTCTTGCTTGATGTATCTGGTCTCGACTCCCTCTGCCGCGAGGTAACCAATCACATAGTCTCCCAGAACGTCCGCGCTCAGCCTCGTTACGAGCGCGCACTTCAGCCCGAGCCGGGATGCTCCGACGACTACGTTCGCCGAGGTGCCCCCCACGTACTTGGCGAACCTGCGGACCTCGCTGAAGGGCACACCATAGTCTAGGGCGTAGAGGTCAACCCCTGCGCGGCCGAGCGCGACCAGGTCGTACGCTCCGCATCACCTGCCATAGGGCGAGGGTATGTCCCAGAACCCGAATGATTTGGTCCCGCTCTTCGGGAACGTCCTCTCCACCAAGGCCTCCACGACCGTCGGCACCTGCATTCCCAGCGCCTCCCCCAGGGCCCTCCCGAAGCTATCGGGGTCGTCTGCGCGGAGATACTCCGCGCCGTAGGAGCGGGTGAGCTTCTCAAAGTCGATCGAGTACTCAGATCCATCCGCCCTGCTGAACTCCGTTGCGATGAGCCTGTTCTTGAAGGAACGGATCTGGAGGTCCCGTATCGAGACCCAGCCCTTGTTGTTGAGCAGGACCACGACGAGAGGGATCTGAAGCTGAACCGCGGTCGACAGCTCGACGCTGTTCATCATGAACGACCCGTCGCCTTCCACGGCGACCACGCTCGTGCTCGGCTTCGCCAGCTTGGCCCCTATCGCCGCGGGGAGCGCAAAGCCCATCGTCGAGAACCCTCCAGAGCTGATGAACGTACCAGGCCCGTAGGCAACCCACTGCTGTGACAGTATCTCCTGCGGGAGGCCCGCGCTGACGGTAACGATCGCGTCCCGGGGGAGCCTCTCCCTCATGATCCGCAGGAGGTTTGGGATCCCCATCGGTACCTCGCTCCTCAGCTTCCTCAGGTCCTCCGCCCATCCCGCCCTGAGTTCCTTCAGCCGGCCGAACCAGGCCGAGTCCTGGTAGCGCCTCCTCTCTCCCAGCGAGGTCAGGGTCGATAGCAGGTCCTGGAGACCCGCGCGCGCGTCGGCCACTATCCCGATCGTGGTCGGATAGTTCTTCCCTATCTCGTGAGCGTCGATATCGATGTGGATGAGCTTCGTGGGCGGCACGCTGAACGTGACTCCGGGCACGTACGAGCTGGTCGTCTCGTCGCTGAAGGTGGTGCCCACGGCCAGGAGGACATCGGCGTTCTTGGTTATCTCGTTCGAGACGGCTGTGCCGACGTTCCCGGGATGGAACGCGTACAGCTCGTGGTCCTCTGGGAAGCCTCCCTTGGAGTCTCCCCTGAAGCTGCAGACGACGGGCGCTCCGAGGAACTCGGCCAGCTCGACCAGCTCCTTCGTCGCCCCCGACATCGTCACGCCGCCGCCTATCAGGATGACGGGCCTCTGTGCAGAGAGGAGCAGCTCAGCTGCCCTGCGGATCGAGTCTGGATCGGGACGGACCCTCCAGCTCGTGGTATGGAGCGCGAAGTCGGGCAGCTCGAGCGCGACCCTCTCCACCTGGATGTCCATGGGCAGCTCGATCAATACCGGTCCGGGCCTCCCCGTGAGCGCGGTCCTCATCGCGTTGGCCATCACCTTGGGGAGCTGCTGTGTGGTGGTCACCTGCCACGATCCCTTGACCATGTGGTTCATCGCGTTGGCATAGTCCACCCAGTGCTGCCTCTCTATCTCCTGGAAGATGCCCATCCCGAAGAGGTAGGTCTGTATCTGGCCTGTTATCGCTATGAAGGTAGACGAGTCCACGTATGCCGTCGCGAACGCGGTCGCAAGGTTCGTCGCCCCCGGTCCCACCGAAGTCGTGACCGCCGCAGGGATCCTCCTGTTCGCCCGGAAATATCCGTCTGCCATGTGCCCTCCCCACTGCTCGTGCTTCGCCTGAACGATGTTGAGGTCGGGGGCGAGGTCCCTCGCGGCGTCAAAGATCGAGACGTTACCATGGCCTGGTATTCCAAACATGTATCTCACTCCCGCCTTCTTCAAGGACTCGACGGCGTACTGAGCCCCGGTCCGCGGATCGGGCGTCATCACAGCCGCGAGTGCTCGAGTGGTATTTTAATCGTTAGGGCGGAAGAGCTGCGTCGTCCTCCCTTCCCGACGGTCCATCTGTCCCGCGGCCTCGTCGGCGGTCAACCCGTGGTGGACGATCGAATGGATGGCAAAAGCGAGCGGGAGCGGATCCTCCTCCCCAGTGGGATAGAGAAGGTTCCTCCCGAGAAGCACCCCCCTTACGTTCGGACCTGCCCTCATCGCCCCCTCAACCTCGCGGAGAAGACCGCCTACGTCCTTGGAGGTCTCGCCTCCAAGGAGGAGTATCGGAAGAGTTGTCGACCTTGCCACCTCATCGAACCTTTCTGTGTAGGGAAGCTTGAGCCAGATGCGCGTCGAGGAGCTGCCCAGCGCGGCTGCGACGCCGACGAGCTTGATCAGTTTCTCAGGGTCCGCGTCCACCTTCCTCTTCTTATCCTGGACGATGACAGGGAGCGGCTCCACGAAGACAGAGAGGTTCTGTCGGTTGCACTCGGCGACCGTCTGGACGCAGTAGTCGATCGTCTCGATGGAGTCCCTATCGCTCAGGTCGACCCTCAGCAGGAACTTGGCCCCGTCCAGGTTCATCGAGACGATTCCGTCCACATCATATCCTGTCGGCCGGTCGTCCAGCTCGAAGACGCTCCCGGAGAGCCCTCCCCTGTTGACGCTGCCTAGGATGACCTTCTTGTTCAGGAACCTGGCCGGACTCGTCCTCCCGGCGAGGTGCGAGATCATGAACAGCTCGTCGACGATGTCTGCGGTCCCCAGTATCCCGTCGAACGGGGAGTCCGCGAGGACGCGCACTATCCTCGAGAGGAGCTCCTGCCTCCGTCCCATCCTCAGAGGGTCATCGCGGATTGCCGTCGTCATCCTAGCTGAGTGATCTGCGGCGAGGAGCACAAGCCTGCCGTCCTCGGCGAGCGAGTCCCTCCTCACTCGTCGGCGCGCCTCGCGCTTCGGCAGGTCCGGGTCGTTCACCCTGAGGTCGGTAATCCGGTCGTAGACCCTCTTCGGAAGGAACTCGAGGGGGTCAAACTGAGCTCGCGTCATCTGGGGTGCCACTCACCGCGCAGAATTAGAACTTAACGGGACGCGGCTGACCGGGGCACGTGGTCCGGCTAGATTTATCTACTCGCCACCCAAAGATTCATCGGTGCCGCTACCGATCCTGAAGAAGGGTTCTATCGGGTTCAACGCCAGCCCAGACATGGTCGACGCCAACAAGCTGCTGACACTCTGCAGCCTCGCCGAAAAGTCAGGGTTCGAGGCCATCTGGGTGAGCGACCATTTCCATCCCTGGTTTCACACGGGCGCTACGGAGTACAGCACCTGGGTCTGGATGAGCGCGGCGATGCAGCAGGTCAAGCTACCCTTCGGGACCGCCGTCACCGCCCCGGTCTTCAGATACCATCCGGCGATCACGGCCCAGGCCTTCGCCACGATGGAGAAGATCTTCGGTCACCGGGTGATCCTGGGCGTAGGCACCGGGGAGGCAATGAACGAGGTACCCCTCGGGTTCCCGTGGCCAAAATTCCCCGAGAGGCGCGATCGGCTCATCGAGTCCATAGAGATCATGAGGGCGCTCTGGAAAGGCGACTTTGTGGACTATGAGGGCGAGTACTACAACCTCAAGGCCGCGAACATCTACCTGAAAGCCGACGTCCCGATAGTCATGTCCGCCATGGGGCCCAAGATGGCTAAGGTGGTCGGCAGATACGGCGACGGGATAATCACATCCGCCAGACCGCCGAAGTTCATCAAGGAAGTGATCTTCCCGAATGTGCGGGAGGGAGCAGAGGAGTCGGGGAGGTCGTTCGACGATATGCTGAAGGTCGTCGAGATAGACATGGCCTATGACGAGGACTATGATACGGCCCTGAAGGCGGTCAGAAAGTGGGCCGCGACGCTCCTGGACGAGATGTTCACAACGAGCATCTCAGACCCGAGGGAGATAGAGAAGAGGGGAAACACGGTAACGGACCAGGAGCTGGCAGACGTCTTCCCGGTCGCGACCGATGAGCACGAGTTCATCAAGAGGATAGAGCAGTACTTCGACTGCGGCTTCGACCACGTCTATGTGCAGCTGAACAGCTTCGACGACGAGAAGACGCTCGACCTATTCGCGAAGAAGGTCCTTCCCTACTTCAAAAAGTGACCCGAAAGTCGGCCGGGGGCCTCGTCCGGCGAGAGGGCTGACCCGTCAGAGGCCCGCCCGTCTCCTCACGATGATCAGGCTTGCGGAGGCGATCCCAAGCGCGAGGGCCCCCACCACCGTAAGCAAGACAGTGCTGTACCCCCCAAGGCCTGGACTAGGCGCCGCTTGTATGGCCCCTGTCGTCTCGACGAGCGTGGTCGTCTGAACGATGGTCTGAGCCGTGGATGGGGCAGTCCCCTGCTCTGAGGAGACGCTAGCCGGCTCTGAACTGGGGGTACTCGCGACCGCTGCCAGACCCTTAGACTCTCCTGACGCCTGTGTCTGGACCCCATAGGGCGTCACCCAGTAGCTCTGCTGCTGAAGGTGGAGCGTGATCTTTCCGTCGGTCTGCGGTGGAACGATGAGCACAGAGCCAGCTAGCCCAACGTAAGCAGGCTCCCAGCTCACGGAGACGTTCACCAACTCACCTCCGATCGTCACCTGGACGGTGCTGCCCTTGACAGGGATGTTGACCGGGACCCAGCTCCACGCCGTCACTTCCACAGGAACTGCGGGGACAACGAGCGCTAGTGTCCCGTCGTTACCCACCTGTCCTGGCGCGTTCAGAGAACT
>JAPCJS010000189.1 GCA_027886825.1 Nitrososphaerota archaeon | reverse complement strand
TACTGGCGGTCTGCCATACGGTATCGGAGACCTCGGCTCGATTAGCCCTGTCGGATGGTCGACCATCCGACAGGGCTAATCGAGCCGAGGTCTCCGATACCGTATGGCAGACCGCCAGTAAAATTCTTATCCGCACGCAGTATGGTCCCGGGGAACGCCCCACTACACAGTCCACTACAGGTTCAGCCAGAGATTCCCCTTCTCCGCTCGAGACGCCTATTCGTGGGCCGTCAACTACGACCCCGACGACTTCAGCAGGATGGGATTGGATGGGAGACGCGAGATAGAGCGGCTGGACCAGGATACCCTGATCCTGGACGACACGATCTTCGCCGATGGGCGCACGGTCAGGAAGCGCAGACTGATCAGGCTCTTCCCAGAGCTGCTAATGCTGACGAACACGCGGCTCTCGAGCCCCAACAAGCACTCGCAGTTCATCTATCAGTTCGTCGACGAGGGCGGGGACGGCTCCCGCCTGGAGTTCACGGGGGCGCAGGTAAACCAGTCGGAGAGGAGACCGACGCCCAAGAAACTGAAGGCGCTGGTCAACGAGTACACGAGGGTCGACTCTGGGCTGTGGGTGAACCTGGCTAGGGCGATGGAGAAGGATCTCGCTGGCCGGCGACCGTGACGTTGTACATCACGAAGCCCAGTGCGGTCGAGTAGCCCTCTATCCTGTTCTGCAGCTTGACGAGCCCGTGCCCCTCGTCGTCGAACACCAGCAGGTGAGCCTCCCTTCCGAGGTTCTTCATGGTCTGCATTATCTGGCCCGCCTCGCCCATCGGGACGCGCGGGTCGTTCCTCCCGTGAATGATGAAGAGGGGCGCCTTGATGAGGTGGGCGTTGTTGTTCGGCGAGATGCTCTCCAGGAACTCCCCGTCCTTCTCCGGGTCGCCGTACTCGGCTATCCTCAGCTGGCGCCGCCAGGGCCCAGTGTTCTTGAGGAAGGTCACGAAGTTGGAGATGCCAACGATGTCCACGCCCGCCGCCCAGAGGTCAGGGTAGGCATAGAGGCACGCAAGCACCATGAAGCCTCCGTAGGAGCCTCCCCAGGCGACCACCTTCCGTGGGTCGACCGAGATCATCTTCTGAGCCTCGGCCAGCGCGGCGACCGAGTCCTTCACGGTGTCCATCCTCTTGCGGACGTCGTCTAGATGGGTGTACGTCCTGCCATACCCTGTGCTGCCCCTGAAGTTGGGGGCGACGACCGCGAAGCCGAGGTGTAGGAAGAACTGCAGCAGAGGGCTGAATCCGGGCCGGAACTGGCTCTCGGGACCCCGTGCAGGTAGAGGATGAGCGGACGCGGGCTCGCGTGGTCGTTCGGCCCGTAGAGGAAGGCAGGGATCTCCAGGCCGTCGAACGACCTGTACCGGAAGAGCTGCGCCTCTGCGAAGGTAGACTCGGGGATGCCGCAGGTGGAGCTCTTCGTCAAGCGCCTGACCGAGCCGGTCGGGAGGTCGTGCAGCCAAACGTCGGAGTTGGTCCTTGACGAAGAGAGCGTGAAGGCGAGCTTCTCGCCTCCGTTCGACCAGGCGAGACCCCCGATGACCGACTTGGGGACCTCGACCGCCTGCGCGTGCTCATCGCCGACCGCCCCGACCATAAGCCGAGAGTAGCCCTCCTCGTTGACCGTGAATGCCAGCCTGCGTCCATCCCTTGCGATGGAGAGGCTCTCCAGCTCCCACTCCTCGGTGTAGAGATAGACCAGTGACAGGTCTCTGAGATCGATCCTTGCGAGACCGGGGAACTCCCTTCCCTGGTCGGTGATGCAGTGGACGTACCGGCCCGTGACATCGAAGGCGGCCGACCCGTAGCTGGCCTCGCCCTCGTGGGACGTCAGGCGCTGCACGGAGCCGTCGCCCAGTTGGAGGAGGTAGAGGTCGTGGTTGAAGGGGGCGTGCATCCTCGAGAACAGGATCGAGGAAGAATCGGGGGACCATGCGATAGGATAGTTGTTCCCGTCCTGCTGGTAGACGCGGTCGGGGGAGTCTGCCGTCAGGGACTGGGTGTAGATGTCGAAGAATGACCTGTCTCTGGAGTTGGAGGAGAAGCAGACAGACGTCTCGTCGGGCGACCAGTCGCCCCAGTTGTGAATGACGTCGGGGACCCTGGTCAGCTTGGTGAGCCTCTGGCCTCCGTCCTCCAGAAGATGAATCTGGAAACGCTCGTCGCCGCCCGCATCGACGCCGCAGGCGATCGTGTTCCTCGTCTTTGCGTAGCTCAGGAAACCGACCCTCTCCTGGCCGAGCGTAAGCTGCTGCGGCCACGCCTCCTGCTCAAGGGACACCGTCCAGATCTGGGGGATGCCCGTCAGGTCCGAAAGGTATGCCACCGTCCGGTCGTCGGGTGAGAACTGCGGTGCATAGGAGGACTTGATCGAGAGGTATCGCTGCAACCCGTACCTCAGTTCATCCAGAGCAGGAGATGGGGCGCTGGCCATGCTCGAGGGGTTTCATCAGCCTCTCTTAAGATTGAGCGGCGTGTCCCACGGCGATCGGGCGCGGTCGTCTTTGGATCGTCCAGGGGGCGCCTGATGCCCAGAATCAGCTTCTCTGGAGCCAAGACCCTGAGGTGGACACGTTGAAATATCACCTGCGTCGCGCGGCATCGATTTCAAAATGGTCGAAGGTACCGCGCTTCCGGAGGAGAGTCAGACGGTCCCGGTAGTCTTCTCCCGTGAAGTGGTGATGTTCCCTCACATGGAGGTCACCCTCTCGATCACAGAGAAGAGGAACACCGACGCGATCCTGCGTGCGCTCAGGGAGAACCACCTGGTCGCGTTCATCCCCGCCGACTATGAGCGTGCGATCGAGGGGATCGGGACGCTCTCACTGGTGACTCGGAGCGGACCGGTGCCGGATGGGATGCAGGTCGACCTCAAGGGGCTCTGGCGAGTACGTGTCATGAACCCGCGCGGCCTCGACACAGAGCAGCTGGTCAGGATCGAACGGGTCGAGGAGAAGAAGGAGGAAGAGGCAGAGGGTCAGGGAGTGATGCGCAGGGTGCAGAACCAGATCTCGGAGTTCAGCGAGATCCTGCCTGACATACCGCCCGAGATAATCTCGCTTCTCAAGAACGCAAAGACCCCCTCGGAGCTCTCGGACCTCTGCGCCATGTCCCCGGCGCTGAGCCACGAGGAGAGGCTGGACCTGCTCAAGACCCTGGACCCGGAAGAGAGGCTGCGGATGGTAAACAGGCATCTGGACAGGCAACTGGAGCTTCTGAGGACGCTCGCAGAGAGCAAGCCGATCCCCGAGTGCGAGACCTGCATCGACCTTGCCGACAGGGCCTTCGACGCGGACCCCACGGCGAGGGGAGAGGCGATCGTGGAGTTCCTGAACCACGTCGTCAACAACCACACCGCGGAACTACTCGGCGTCCTCGCGGAGAGGTATGGCCCCACCTTCATGAAGAAGCGTTCTCTCCGATAGCCGGGAGACAGCACCGTGACCGAGCGGGCTCAGATTGGTTCCGTCTCTTGCTCGAGCGCGTCGAGCTCCTCCCCGAAACCCCACCTGCGCGCGAGCGCATCTGCCTCCACCTCTCGCGCACGCGAGTTCTCGGGCACGACGTGCTCGTTCAGCCATGCGTGCGCGAGCTCGTGCGCGATGACACCGACGTATGCATCCTCCGACAGCTGGTTCAGCAGCTCTGTGTAGAAGCTCAGGGTCTGCCTGCCGCCCCTGATCTCGTCGCTGGCTCCGCTGCGACCCTCGACGCCGTATGCGAGGTCGCCCCAGATGGTCAGCCCGACGAGACCGGCCATTCGCCCTCGCCTTCTCAGGGTCACCCTCCGCACCGTCCGAAGAGGAGGAGCACCGGGCGGGATCCTGGTCAGGGTTCTCGTGAGGAGCCCGAGGAAACGCGTGTCCTTCGCCTCGACAAGGGCGCTCCCGATGAAAGGCCGGTCGTGGGACAAGTGCGAGCACCCTGCTATCGTGGTGTTAGGTGGCCGCTGAGGCCGCGTGCACCGCGATGTCGACCACGTGGTAGCCGGTAGCCCCGTTGGGGAACGGGTTGGTGACCGTGGCCGTCTGTACGGCGCCGGTCCTGTCGGTCGCGCGCACCATCAGCCGGTAGCTTCCGACCCCGCCCGGGTTCCACTGCGCCGACCAGAACACCCAAGTATAGTTGGAGAGCGGATCGGTGAGCGAGGCGGTGGTCCAGGTGTTCCCGCCGTCAGTGCTGACCTCCACCTTCGAGATGCCCCTGTCCCCTGCGTAC
>JAPCJS010000180.1 GCA_027886825.1 Nitrososphaerota archaeon | reverse complement strand
GTCCTAGAGTCATCCAGGACGAAGGCCTGGGTCAGCGTCGCCTAGTCTGGATCCCGGCAGGACTCGGGCGGCGCGCCGGAGTCCTGCGTCCGGCAGGACCGGCGATCGAGACGAGGAAGTCGTAGTTCTTCCGTGCCGAGACCTCCACCACGCCCTTCTGGGGATAGTCTACCTCGACCATGACCGCCCCCGAGTAGCCGATCGCGCGGAGAGCCATGAGCGTACCTTTCAGGTCGGCCACGCCTTCGCCAAGGTCCACGAAGTCGGTGGCATAATCTATCTCCTGCTGCGGCTTCTTGGAGCGGAGGTCCTTGAAGTGCACGAGCGATATCGAGCCCTTGTACCTTTCAATGAACTTGGGCACGTCGATGTCCAGACCCGTGAGGTGTGCGGGGTCGACGCAGACGGAGGTCCTGTTAGGTGCGCAGGCCTTCATTATCCTGTCGAGGTCCTCTGTCGTCTCGATGCTGCTCCGGACGTGCGGGTGTAGGGCCACATCGACCCCGGCCTTGGCGGAGGCCCCGCTGAGCTTCTTCGTCTTCTCTATCGCAGACTCGATGTCCGTCTCGAAGAGACAGAGCCAGCCGACCGAGGAGCCGAACTCCCTGACGATCTTGGCCATCTCCGGGGAGGCGTCGATCGCGACCGCAGAGACGGTCAGACCGGCCCTCTTCGGCGCGCCCCCGCTCCTCGCCAGATCCCTCTGGAGAGACGGAGAGAGCAGGGGAAACTCGATCCCTACGTCCGAGTATCCCATCGCCCTAATCGAGGCGAGAGCCCTGTCGAACTCGTTGATGTCCTTGAGCTCGCCCCATGTTATCGTGCTGCACGAAAGAATCATGATCTGCGTCTCCTCGCTGCGAGCCCCCCTGCGCGGGTTTATAATTGGTGAGTCCCACCGTGGTCTCTCCAATCCCACCAAGCCCTGTATCATGGCGGGGACGATGCAGCGCATCGGACGACGAACCCATTAAAAGCGACCACCTCGTGCACCTGACGCAGATGCCAAAGCCGCTTATCTCGTTGGACATAGGGGAGAACTACTTCGACCCGAGGGACTTCGTCGAAGCCACGGTCTATGGGGAGGAGCTAGGTTTCAAGAGGCTGTGGTTCGGGGACCACTTCATGCCCTGGTTCCACAAGAGCGACAGGTCCAATTTCGTCTGGTCCGTCATGGCGTCGGCACTTGAGAGGACCAAGAAGATCGAGGTCGGCCCGCTCGTCACGGTCCCGATAGGGGCGCGCTACCATCCAGCCCTGATCGCACAGGCGGCGGCCACACTCGACAACATGTATCCGGGAAGGTTCCTGGTGAGCGTGGGGACGGGCGAGGCGGTCAACGAGGTCCCGTTCTGGAACAATGAGTGGCCTGCATGGAGCGAGAGGATGGAACGGCTCGCCGAGGGCATAACGCTCATGCGGAAGCTCTGGACCTCTCCCAAGCCCTTCAAGTTCGAGGGCAAGTACTTCTCCTCGGAGTTCCTCCTCCTGTACACAAAGCCTCGCACCAAGATGGACGTCTACTTCTCGGCGGTGGGGGAGAAGGCCGCGTACGGCGCGGGACGGTACGGCGACCACCTCGTGACACTCAGCCCGGGGAACAGTGCGGAGCGGATCCGCGACGTCCTCCTTCCCAGGTTCAGAGAGGGAGAGAAGGATGCAAAGAAGAAGAAGGCAGGGACGCTCGTAGTGCACATCGACTACGCGTTCAAGACACCGGCCCAGATCATAAAGGACTCGGGCCACGAGCTCTCGGCCTTCGTCGAGCACGCAGTGGACGTCAGGACGCCCATCGAGCTCGAGAAACGCGCCAGGGCCATCACACCGGAGCGCCTGAGCCGCTTCATTCACTCTTGCAAGAACTGGAACGACGTGATCAAGGTGCTGGACAGCTACATCGAGGTCGGCGCCAGCGAGCTGGTACTCTTCAGCTCTCCGGTGAAGAAGGAGATGGATGCCGTCGCGAAGAATGTCCTCTCCGTTTTCTAGGATCCGGGTGGACTTCCGGGGCATCGGACCGGCCCTCAGTGAGCTGGACGACTTCGTCGTCTTCACCGTAGAGCCGCCGTGGAGCAGCTGCAAGGGGCTCCTTGCCCGCCCCCCGAGAGAGACGGTCATGGTGGGGGAGGTGGACCTTGAGACGCTCGACGCCTACACGCGAAGCGTGCCTCACGCCCGCCACGCGGTCGGCCTGGGAGGGGGCAGGGCCATCGATGCTGCGAAGTACTTCGCGCTCAAGACGGGATGCAAATTCATCTCGGTACCCACGATACTCGCCGCCGACGCCTACCTGACTCCGAAGGCAGGGGTTCGGATCGACGGGGTCGTCAACTACATCGGGGACAAGTTCCCCGACGTGATAGTGATCGATCAGAGTGTCATCGGGGCGGCGCCCAAGCGCCTCAACAGGGCCGCGATCGGCGACATCTACTCTGCGAGGATCTCGCTGATGGACTGGCGCAGGGCTCGAGACGAGGTGGGGGAGGAATACGACGAGGCAGTCGCCAAGAGGACGGAGGCCGTGCTGGCGCGACTCATGTCGCTGGCTCCGGAGATCAAGGACGTGACGGAGAACGCGATCAGGGCGCTCGTGGAGATGCACATGGAGCTAAACACCCTACAGTTCCCCTACCTGCAGCGGGGCAAGTTCTGGCCGCAGGAAGGGACCGAACATCTGTTCTTCTACACGCTCGAGAAGCTGGTCGGGCGGCCATTCGTGCACGGCGATGTCATCAGCACCGGGGCCGTCGTGGCGACGTACCTCCACGGCGAGGACCCAGAGAGGACGAAGCGGGAGATCGGGTCGTTCGGGGTCGACTATACCGCAGGGAACATCAAGATCACGCACGAGGAGTTCGAGAAGACGATCACGTCCATGAAACGGGTGGGGAGAGAGGCGGGAGCGAACTACCTGGTCGTGGAGAAGGGTAACCCCTCACAATCGCAAATAAGGGAGATGTGGGAGCTAATCTCTTCTCAGTAGGACTGCGGCCCCAGCGCGGCCCCGGCCGCGACCTCCTGAAGCCGTCTCATCTCGTCCCCGCTCAGCTTGACGTCGAGCGCTCCCACGTTGTCCTCGAGATGGCTTGCTTTAGTTATCCCCAGTATCGGGACTATCGTCAGTCCGAGCTCGCCCTGCTTGTGGAGCATCCATGCGAGCGCGAGCTGGGGGAGAGTGATACCTTTCTCGTTGGCAAGCTCGAGGAGCGAACCTACCGCGGAGGCCGTCTCCTTGTTGAGGTACTGCCCCGCGACCTGTGTGATGTACGAGGCCCTGCTGCCCTTCTCGACGCCCGCAAGGTACTTCCCCGACAGGACACCCTGTGCCAGGGGGACGTAGGCCATGACCGCCATCCCGTACTTCTTGGCCACCGGAAGCGTAGTCCCTTCCACTTCCCTCTCCAGGATGTTATAGGGTTCCTGCATCGAGGCGAATCCCTCGATGTTCAGCCGCTTCGCGGTCTCCATGAACTCGACAACGTTGGCGGCCGAGTGATTGCTCACCCCAAGGTAGTGCACGAGCCCTCGGTCGACGAGGTTGTTGAGCGCCCTCAGCGTCTCGAGATTCGGGGTGGCGTTATCCTCCCAGTGGATCTGGTAGAGGTCGACGTACTCGAGGTCGAGACGTTTGAGCGATTCCTGGATCTGCCACATGATGTGCTTCCTCGAGAGGCCCTGCCCGTTCGGCCACGCCGCCATCTGTCCCCTCACCTTCGTGGCGACGACCCACGACTCCCTCTCGTAGTCCTTCAGGATGGCGCCGAGCAGCTTCTCCGAGTTGCCCACGTGGTTGATATCCGCGGTCGACATCCTTCCGTGGTACCTGTTAGCCCCGTCGATGAAGTTGATGCCGAGGTCATAGGCCTTCCTGACAACCCTGCCGAACGCCTCTTCGTCCACCCTCTCGACTCCAGAGTCGTCCATGACCCCCGAGCCCGGGAGGTGCCACGCGCCCAAGCAGAACTGCGAGACTGTGAGGCCTGTGGGTCCGAATCTTACGTATTTCAAGCGGCGCATTCTCTTTTTCTGGATACAAAAGGGTTCAGATGCCGCTACCGAGCACGCCGACAACCTCTCCTCGGATCTCTAGATTCGATCGTGAGGAGGAGCTTTTTCGCTGGTCGTCTAAGGCAGCAGCCTCGAGCCCTTCTTGAGGTGACCTCGGACCTCCTCGTCGTCCAGCTCTATGCCGAGACCGGGACCGGAAGGAAGAGAGATCCGACCGTTCTTCACAACGGGCCTTCCCTTGGGCCCTACGAGCTTGTTCCACCATGGGATGTCGTTCGCATGGAACTCCAGCAGGAGGAAGTTGGGGATCGATGCGCAAGCGTGGAGGGCCGCGACTGTGCCGACGGGGCTCGCTATGTTGTGCGGTGCGATCGGGACGTAGTACTGGTCCGCATAGTCGGCGATCTTCTTTGTCTCCAGTATCCCACCCGCCTTCTGAACGTCCGGTGAGAGGATGTCGGCCGCCTGTTTCTCCACGAGCTCCCGGAATCCGTACCGCGAGACCTTGTGCTCTCCGGTGCAGATCGAGACCGGGCTCCTGCGGGAGACCTTCGCCATCGCACTGGCATTCTCGGAGCGTATCGGGTCCTCCAGCCAGAGCAGGTCGTACGGCTCGAGCTTGTCCGCGAGCCGGATCGCGTCCTTCACGCTGTACTGCCAGTGGCAGTCGAACGCCAGGTCCACGTTGCCGCCCAGCGCCGCCCTCACGCTCTCGACCAGTTTGACCC
>JAPCJS010000001.1 GCA_027886825.1 Nitrososphaerota archaeon | reverse complement strand
GGGCAGGCCCGCTGGCTGGCGCCGCGCTAGCGGGGCTGTCGTATGCAGCATTCATAGGCAGGAGTAATGAAGAGTAGCCATGGTCGAAGAAGGCTCGCTCCTGTTCGTATGCGTGCACAACGCCGGCAGGAGCCAGATGGCCCAAGCGTTTGCGAAGAAGTATGGCCTGAAGGCGTCGAGCGCCGGTACCTTCCCGGCTTCGCAGGTCAACCCGACCGTGGTCGAGGCGATGAAGGAGAAGGGGATCGACGTCTCGTCAAACGTCCCCAGGATGCTGACCAGCGAGATGATCAACGACGCGGGCCTGGTCGTGACGATGGGGTGCTCGGTAGAGGAGGCCTGCCCGAGGCCGATGCTCGCTCAGATGCAGAAGAAGCTCGTGGACTGGGACCTCCCCGACCCCAAAGGAAAGTCCATAGTAGAGGTGCGAAAGATCAGGGACGAGATCGAGAGGAGGGTCATGGAGCTCTCAAAGAGCCGGCAGTTGGCTTCCCCGCCTTGATGTGCGAGCTGAAGTAGCTGAAGGGGTACTCCCCGATGTTCGAGTCCGACACGTGCTCGATTTCTACGCCCTGAAACCCGGCGCGCGTGAGCAACCTCTCGTATTCTGAATCCGTTAGGGCCCCTGCGATGCACGCGGACCAGGAGTCCATGTCCTTCCTTGCGCTCTCGGGGATCTCCTTCTGAAGGGTGACGTCGGCGACGGCGAATGTCCCGCCTTCTTTCAGCACCCGAAAGGACTCTTTGAAGACGGCCGGCTTGTCAGGCGAGAGGTTGATCACGCAGTTTGAGATGACATAGTCCACGCTGTTAGACTCGATCGGCAGGTGCTCGATCTCTCCGAGCCTGAACTCCGTGTTCGCGTACTTGTCGCCGTACTTCGACTTGGTCTCCCTCGCCCTCCAGATCATCTCGGGCGTGGCGTCCACGCCTACCGCTCGCCCCGTCTCGCCCACCAGCTGTGACGCCCTGAAGATGTCTATCCCGCCGCCGCTTCCGAGGTCGACCACGACATCACCTGCCTTCGGGGTCACCAGGAGGAGAGGGGAGCCGCATCCGGCGTTGACCGAGGAGGCTTCGACTGGGACGCTCTCACCAAGAGAGATCAGGTCTGAGTCGTTGCAACCATCTCCACCGCAGCACGACGAGTCGGAAGAGGTCGCGATCTTGGAATATCTCTCTTTGACTGCCTTCCTGATCTCCAGCTCGGACATAGTAGTGCCGTCTGGGTGTCGTGAGCTATTTATTGACTAGGCCGTCTTTTCTGCCTCTTGGAATTCGACTTGGATTAATTAGGTAGAAGGGCGAGATGAGACTAGAACCCCCTGACCTTGAGAAAGTGGGAAGGCGTATTCAGAATATGGATGAGAAGTCAAAATCAGCCTCGATGAAATTGAGGAGCAGCACCAAGGGAATACGGTCACGAAAACCTGATCCTGTGGCCTAGGTCCTTTGCGACCAGAAGCCGCTTCAGATTCTCCCAGTCATATCGGCCGCGATACTCGCCGTTGAACGTTCTGTCTTTGTATTCCTCGCGGAAGTACGGCAGGATCTTCTGCTTCGCGGCGTCGAGAAAGGCGGGCAGGTCTCCGGAGAGGGCCAGACCTATGTGGTCGAACCCCAGCTTGACCTGCCGCTCGACCGCGGAGATCACTTCCTCGGGAGAGGTCGCGACGATCATGTGTTTCTCTATCGAATCTCTCCCGACGCGATTTCCGCTCTCCTCGATGACGCGTGGGTCATGGACCTCCGAATCGGCGAATACGGGGAGCATCGACCCCCGCCACGGGAGCAGCGCGTCTATGGCCTTCTCCCGGTCTGCATGAAAGCCGAGCCCGAGCACCAGCGATTTTTCGACGTCCTCCAGCTTGCGGCCGCTCAGCCTGGCCCCCCTCTCGACCGCTGGAAACAGGACTTCTCTGGCTCTCGTAGGGTCTACGGGCCCCACCGTCATGAGGCCGTCGCCCAGCTCCCCAGCGAGCTCCGCGGAACGGGGACCGAACGCAGAGAGGTGTATCGGAATCGGTATCTGCGGTTTGTCGTAAAGATTTGCCTTGTGCAGGTTGTAATACTCTCCCTTGAACGTGATGAATTCCTTCGTCCAGAGGAGCCTTACGATGATCGTCGCCTCCCTCAACCTCCTGATTCTCTCCGTGTGCGTGCGGGGCCACTGGTATCCGCTGGGTATCTCGTTCAACCCCTCTCCGGTCGCCATGCCGAGCCAGATCCTCCCGGGGGCCAGATAGGAGAGGGTAGAGAACGCCTGGGCCACTATCGCAGGATTGTATCTGAAGAGCGGCGCCGTGACGCTCGTGCCCATCACGAGCCTGTCGCTCCTCGCGGTCATCGCCGCTATCACCTCCCACGCAAAGCTGCTGTGTCCCCCGGTATGGAACCAGGGATGGAAGTGGTCCGAGATCCAAAAGGAGTCAAAACCGGCTTGATGAGCGCCGAGACCGCGTCCGATCAGGTCCAGAGGGGTGTACTGTTCTGACGCCGAGTTCAGTCCTATGAGAAGAGGTCTCATGGCTGGAGAATCGTGGCAAATTACCTCGTCCTCGATATTTAAGCCTGCGAACCACCACCGCCTGTCTGTCTCAGTCGTTCACGAAAAAGATGTCTAGGCTGCATCAAGATTTCACCGCCTAGATTCAATCGGCGGTGAACCCGACATGAACGGCCTGGAGACCTAAGGCGACGGTCAGGGGCTAGGCGGCAGTGAGAGCAGGAGCCTTCTGGATCTCTTCTACCTTGACGTCCGTCAGCACACCGAGTTTCGCCTTGGCAGCGTGGAGCGCAGCCTTTCCCTTCGCTAGGTCTGCCGTCTTCACCTGCAGCTCGAGTATCGTGGTCCCTATGTGGACCCTCGCGGCCAGCCCTATCGGCTTCCCGAAGGCCTTCCTCATCCCCTCCTGGAGCCTGTCTGCTCCTGCGGTGGCTATCATCTTATTCTCCCGGAGTATCTCATGAGGATATGTTTTCACTGTTAACAGATAGCCCTCTTCGCCGAGGGTTACCAGCTTCTTGTTCGCTGCCACACGGGCCGCTTCCAGTGCGTTGTGCCTGATCTGTACCCTTCCCTTGGAAACGAGGTTGATGATGAAGTCGTAGTCAGGACTGGCTTTCCCTGTCGTGAACCTGGCTACCTTGGAGTTCGGTGCACCGGGTGCGAAGTACTTGCTGGTGTAAGACATTCCCTTGATCTCGCGGTAGTTCTTCCCCTTCGTATTCTCAGCCTCAGTTCCACGCCGATTGGTCAGCGTTTAAATAGACTTCGGCGCGAAATGTCTTCTCCGCCTCAACGGGAATTCATCAGGAGGCCAGATTGTAATAGGCCTAATACATCCTCGGCGGAGACCACCTTGACTGAAGAACTCAATGGCTCTTTCTGCTTCTTTCAACTTTTCTCCGACCAGGAATGGCCGAACCTCTTGTAGAATCCGGAATGCCCTTCGACCATAGACTATTTTTCTCCAAGCTGGTTTCCCGCTCCGACTAGGTTTCGGTCTAGTAGGTCTCGACAAGCCAACCTGATCCGAAAACTTGAAGATGGGAGCAGGATCGGTCATTCCAACCGTTAGGGCAATAGTGGTAGAATCTGTAGATTTTACGTAATAGCTTCCGATAGAACCTTCCCCTTGAATCAGTGCGGCTACCCAGAATCTATCCTCTTGTGTAGAGATGATTTGCCATTTTTCTGGCTGATTCGACAAGGGAATCCATCCGGAACGAGACCAAAGTCGCTTGTTCGTTCGGTCTTCATCCGGGCTATTGCTCGATAGTTGGTTCGAACCTCGCAATTTCGTTCGTAGCGGGAATTCATTTTGAGGCCAGATGTCTGCATTGCGAAAGCAACCTCTATGACAACCTCTTGAGGCAAAGAAGGCCAGTGCCTTTTCAGCCTCCTTTTGTTTCTGACCCACCAAGAAGGGAAGAATTTCCTGCAGAACGCGCAGAGCCCTCAGACCTGAGATGTTTCTCCTCCAAAGCGGCTTCCATTCGTGATTCTTGGTGGGTTTTGAAGGCGGTGGAAGTCCGAAGTACTCGGAGAGCTTGAAAATAGGGCTAGGGTCTACCATCGAGGTATGCAGTTCGAGATATGTTGAATCGGTTTTCTTGACATAGACGCTCTGAATACAACCCTCTCCCTGAATGAGGCCAGCAACCCAAGGCCGACCTTCCGGCGTTTGAATCACGGTTGCCGGTATATGCTGCTGTCTGACCAAACCGACCCGGGGTCGTCGCGCCCATTCAGGTGGAGATTTGATGCCGAATTTTTTCATATGATAGTGAACCGTCTTTGGGTCGCGGTAGCCCATCCTGTCCGCTGCCTCCCTCAGTCCTCGGCTCGTAATCACTATCTCGAAGAGATACGCGCGAAATTCAGGGCTGGTCGCAGAAGGCCTGTCCAATCTCTATACCCCCAACAATGATTTCATCGCTGACTCGAACTCTTCCATCGAGTAGGCCATGAAGTCGGCGTCCGGCATCACGTCCCCGACCACCTGGCGCAGGGACTCTAGGTCGACCTGCGGGAACTCGGCTAGCCCCAGGCACCTCATTTTTGGGTGAACCGCCTTCAGCCTCCTGAACTTCAGGTTGACGTAGAGCGCGTTCCTCTCCGCCCAGCCGAGGGCCACCCCCCTCCTGCTGTCGCTCCTCCAGCACTCGATCACCAGGTCGAGCTTGGGGAGGAAAAAGTCGGGTACCATCAGTCGGGTGCCGACCTGGAATGTCACGTGCACCGCATAGTTCATGTGAAGAACCTCGAGCAGTTCCTTCACCTCCTCTTCCTGCCACGTCATTGGCGCCCTTGCGTGTACCTTGCTCATCCATTTTGCAGACATTTTCATCACAAATAGATGGTAATGGGCTTATTAAACACTACAAGGGATTTATCTGGCGATTCCAAGGTAAATTAGCTTATTTTCAGCTTTTTCAGGCTCTTATTCTGGCATGGTCTTTTATCGCTGAAACCCGAGGCACGCAAGGTTGGAGCGTAGCGGGCCTTCCAAGCTCAAGCTGATTGCGGCCAGCGCGTACGAAGAGGATAGGGCCCACGTAGTCCCGATCATCTACGACTCCTTCCGGAGCTACAAGAATGATCGCTGCGCCATCTTCATGCACCACGACGAGACCGGGTCGTTCCTGGCGAGCTCCGGCATCGACGCCGAATACCTCGACCCGAACACGAACGTCCACTGGCAGGGAGTGCAAACGGGCCTCAAGAGAAAGTGGAAACGCATTATCATCGGGGACTACCTCGACTGGTTCTCCTGGTACATGAAGTGGCAGCGCTTCAATGCGTTCCACACTGTGGTCCTCTTCAGGCCGATCAGCCGGATGGCCCACGAGGAGAATAGGGGATACATGGACGGTCTCCTGACTCGGCTGCTGAACAAGCCAAGCCTGTACCGTGTAATCGTCATCGAAGAGGCGAGCCTCTGGCCCATAGTCAAGCAGTGGATGGGCGGCGATACCTCGATCTCGACCACTCTCGTCAGTAACTTTGGCAGAGAAGAGGTCAGGGAAGCGATCCTGAGCACGCTGTACGGGACCAGGCTCTCGCACACCGACCTGGCCGTCGCGATGGGCAGGACGCTGTCGGCAAAGCTGAACCCTGAATGGCGCCCCATCCTTCAGAGGACCGAGATATCCTCGCTGATCCGGCGGCGCAACAACTTCCGCGTGCTCACCGAGGACGGGATGAAGATGGTCCAGAGCCTGAGCAACGTCTCCATCAAGCTCGTGGAGCCGGAGCCACGATACGACGACGCGATCTTCCAACTCTCAAGGAAACGGGAGCACCTTAGGGGAGACGATGCGTGGATCGAGGAACAGATCCTCCATCTTGTCGAGGATAGGGGATGGTTCACAATTGCCGTGCTGTACGATTACATAAGGCCCCAGTTTGAAACCATCCTGCGGAGCAGTACCCTGCCTCCCCGGGCCATCATGGCCCAGCTGAACAGGACCCCTGACGACCCACCGATGGTGAATCTGCCCAGCAAGGCGGTGCTCAGGCGGGTCGCAGAGCGGATGGTCGAGGAACAGCGTTTGGCCAGGTCGAAGTGGTTTAAGGAGGTCGGGCGGCCCAGCGTCGGATACCACAAGATTGGGTTTAGCGCGTTCGACCAGTATCATCGCTGCGGTCAGTGCGCGTTCTACGCCCCGCTGAGGCGGCGCTGCCGCCTTTGGTGGCTCCTCGACAGGGCCTTCGGCCCAGGCGATCGTCGCTGGAGCAAGGAAGGACTGCACCCTCTGTCCCCGTTCGAGTTCTACAAGATGAGGAACTCGTGGCGCATAAGCCCGCACTCTTCGGCTTGCGCGAGGTTCACAGACAAGAAGAAGGACCATTCGAGGAAGGAAGTCCCTGAGGTCTGCGAGATCTGCAACGAAGCACTCCCCGAATCAAAGTCTATCCTGATAGTCTGCAGAAACTGCCGGACGCTATACATCACGGTAAAGCGGCACGTCAGGGTGTTCACCGCATACGAGCACAAGTTCGAGTGGAACTATCGGGAGATAGCCGGCAGGGACTCGACGTCAGATGTCACACGGCTGGAGGAAGAGAGGCAGGCCTCACCAGCAAGGGCGATGGAGCAGATTTACTATGATGCGCATCGCCCTACGTCAGACGGAGAGGACCAGCCCAGGACGCTGATGCTCTATCCCGGGGACAGGATGCTGGTGAAGGATGGTGTGCTTTACATCTTCAAACGGAGGAACGTCGAGGCGGTCCCCGTCGCCGGGACGACGCTGGTCGACAACGACGTGATTGGTGGGGAGCAGCTAAAGTCGCTCGAGGATGCAGGGGCTACAATCCGGAAGTTATCGGGTCCCAAACCGCCTCCGGAGGACCAAAAACCGCGATTTGACACCAGCCCTATGGTGGAAAGAGCCGTCGTCGAGCGCCCAGAGTTCGCCCGTGGCTTCGCCCTGGCTATGGCCAGGAGCGCGATCCACGCCACCGAGCGGATAGTCGCCTTACCCTCAACCCCTGCGGAGGCACAGCACCTCATACGGGAGCAGCGCCGGCTCTTCGAGCGCCTGGAACAATCGGGACCGAACGGTTTCCTGACCTCGGAGGCGCTGATCATGAAGCAGTACTGGAGGTGCTTCAACCTACCGCTTCGATCTGTCTTCGAAAGGTTTGGTCCCCGCAAGAGGTCCCGCTTTGTTAGGGAGAGCGTGACTGCGCCCTCTGGCCGGGCGAGGGGCTATTCCGCGGTGGACGCCGCGATAAACTACCTTCACCAGAGGCGGTTATCGAAATGCAGGCAGGCCAACATGCGTTTGGGGCTCGATTACAACCCCGGGGAGGGGTTCCTGCACAGGAGGAGGTGGAACTCGGACGGACTGGGCCTCCTTCTGGACCTCATCGACCCGTTCAAGTTCGCCGACAGGGAGAAGCTCCTGGAGGCCGTCTCGCAGTCGAGGGTCAACTGGCGGGACTTTCACAGCCACACGGACAGGCATGGTATCAGATTCTACTATCCGAAAGAAGAGACAGTCGGGACGCTCGAGAGCGTCGGAGCGGAAGCAGACGTGATGGTCGTGGAGTACGCGGGTAGGAAGCTTCCGCTGATGGACGCGTACCAAAGCATGGTCTCCGACCTGATCGAGAGCCTTCGAGGCCAGAGGTCCTTCACACCTTTCGTATACTGAGCAGGCAGCCTTCCATCCAGATGGACTCGAGCTTCGGGTCGGTAACGGTCCTCCAGAACTCAAAGTGTTTCAGCGTCTCTTCCCTGGTCAGGAACTGGACTGGCGTTGCCACTTTAACCATGTTACCGTGATACAGCTCGTGTACCGGGATGGGCCGGGTGAGGGCGTGGTTCACCTCGAGGCCGACGCCCGCCGTGACCGTGTTCAGGAGCCTGCTGAAGACAAGAGCGTCACAGCCATCTATCAGTCCGAACCAGTACTCCATCCCTTCATCCTTGCCTTCATCCTTGCCTCCATCCCTCTGGAGAGTTCTGGGATTCACTATCTCGCAACCGGGCAGATGAGCTGCTATTGCGAGCATCTCGGCCTTCTCGAGAGCAGTCCCATAGAGGCACATGGCATGTGCGTAGTACACCTGCAGCGGCAACAACTACTGAACATGATTTTCCATATAACCGTCCACATCTAAAATGCACTTGAGCTTTGGAATCAAAGAAAGGTATTAACAGACTCCTCGCAATTGCTTCAGTTCTTTCGGGGCATCTCAATGGATAAACCAAGAATGACTAGCAACAAGAAAATTCTTTTGGCAATCATAATCGCATCTGTGGTGCTCGTAGGAATAGCTGCAAGTATCTTTCTGTATCAACTTGAGAAGAATATTGAGCCGAACACAAGTACCTAATTCGGAATGGGTCGCTCAGTTTGTACAGATTGTCAATAACGGGCGTACCGACAAAGGATCAGCTACGCTTCAGCTCGAGGATAACCTTTCGCAGTTTGCCGAGTTGAGATTCCAGAATATGAGTGGTCACTACTATATACCAGACTTCGGTCTTCAGAATGATTCGCTAAAGTTCATCGACCATTCCCAAATCATCGTAACAGAATCGACCTTGATTCCGACAGGAGAATCCCCTGTCGCATTTGCTGACTATCTGCAAAAGGTAATACCAGATAAATGGGACCCGTTCGTATCTAACACGAACCTGTACTATGGATATTATATCGGATACGGGCCGTACTACGTTATTTCGAATCAGTGTCTGGTAGTCGAACTACCCACATCCGAGACAAACACCACACAGTACTTGGAATCACAGGGATGTCAATTTACAATCGTAACTACTCAATGGGTGGTCTTTGAATTATCTACCTAAATGCCCAAACTTCGTCCCAAAATCCACCATCCTTGCGATCGCCGTCGTAAAATCTGAATGCTACAGGTCTCTTCGGTTAACTCGAGTATATCCTTAATTAACGTCCGAACCCGCTTTGAGGCAGATTTGCCGTACCTCCTTCCTCACTCCGCGACCATCAACAAGAAGCTGATGCTGGTCCTGGCCTTCGGCAACCTCTCCTATCTCGAGGCGTGCACCGTCCTGGGGGAGCGGCTGTCGAGCTCCAAGCAGCTGTGGGAGGACATCGCGACGATAGAGCTGCGGGACACCAAGGGAGGCTACGAGAACCTCGCCGGCGTACACAAGGTGGCCGTCGCGATTACGCCAAACCCACACGCGAGGCTCGACGACGTCAAAGAGTTCGATGATTTCCTTCAGGGGTTCGACGACGATTTCAACTTCTCGATCAGCCTGTATTCACCTGAGACCATCGAAGAAACCGAGTATGAAGAAGTCCTATCGACGCTGCTGTCGGTCGTCAGGGAGGCGGGGTTCCGGAAGGCGAACCTGGTAAGACCGAGAAAGGGCTCGGAGGTGCTGACCAGGGAGATCGCGTCCAGGAAGATAATCGACTTTATCGTGCTGAAGGTCGGCGAGAAGTACTGGCTGGGGGCGACGTTCTATGTGCCTGATTCTCAGCAGTTCACGATGAGGTCGAACGAGAGACCCGTCGTGAGCTCGCAGATCTCCATCTCCTCGAGGCTCGCAAAGTTACTGCTAAACCTGAGCGGGGTAAAGAAAGGCGGGACAATTCTGGACCCCTTCTGCGGCTCAGGCACGATACTCTCAGAGGCGCTCATGTCAGGAATGAGCTGCATAGGCGTCGACAGGGACAAGAATCGCATCGATAACAGCAAGCAGAACCTGGAGTGGCTCGCAAAGACCCGAAAGATCCCAAAACAGTCGTATTCGCTGAAGGTAGGTGACTCCACGAGGCTCGAGGCGGTGATGGACGGGGTCCAGGTGGACGCGATCGTCACTGAACCCATCCTGCTGCCAAAGATCGCCGCAACCCCTAGCCTAGACAAGGCCAGGAAGCTGATCCGGAACTCGAGCAGGCTCTACTCCGAATCGCTCTACTCGATGGCCGCCGTGGTCCGCAAGGGAGGAAGGATCGTCATAGTCGCGCCTTCCCTGCGGACAGAGGAAGGCAGGGATGTCTCGGTCCTGCTGGAGGACGTGGGTGCCGCCGGGCTCGTGCCGTTCCAGCCCACTTCTGAGCCGTTCGAGTACCCTGCGAGGATGGCTCACGAGAACACCCGCTGGGTCAGGCGTCTAGTCTATGTCTTCGAACGGGCCTGATCCGCCACCCCCTTCTCGGATATCGCCTTGGTTGCCCTCCGCAGCAGAGAGACGAGCAGGCCTATCTCCTTCCCATCGAGCTGAGATCTCAGTGTCATCCTCCTGGCGAGCCGCCCAAGCCTCTCGGCGCGGTGCTTCTGTAGGCCAGCCACCAGGGCGAGCTCGTAGGCATAGGCGGCGAACACGTCTCGTTCGCCAAGGTCGGGCAGCCGTCTCCTCGCAACCGGCGATCTCGAGAGCACGTAGAGCAATATGCCTATCGAGTGGCTGACGTTGAGCGTCTTGTAGCCCGTCCCTGTGCTGATGCTCGTCGTCACGTCGCATCTGGCCAGCTCATCGTTCCTCAGCCCCGTGGTATCTCTCCCGAACACGAGCGAGGCGGACTTTGAGGATGCCACATAGCCGGCCATCTCCTCCGGCGACACGCTCAGCCTGTTGACGTTGGCCCGTCTGATCGCTGTCACTGCGGTGGTGCCGACTAGCAGGTCATGCCCGGCTCTGAGAGCGTTAAAGTCTGTCTCTTCGGCGCTGTCCAGGACGTCTGATCCGTGCGCGGCGTAGACAGAGGCCACCCGACGGTCGAAGTTCGGCTCGATAAGGTACAGCTTCCGTACGCCGAAGTTCTTGAGCAGCCTGGCCGTGTAGCCTACATTGATCGGGTATTCCGACCCGACCAGGGTGACCGAGAGTTTTTCCAGCCTCAAACTGTACCGAGCGAGCTCTGGCCACTTGATATGATTTTTACTTTACACGTCTCTCACGATCTATCTTATCTTATCTTGTCGAGTACGCCCCGAAAGTCCGAGGGAGCGAGATCCTGGACCCTCCTGGAGAGCTGCCCGGGGTCCGTCTCCCCTGTCTCGAGTCCAAGCTGCTTCAGCGCGCCGCTCAGCTTCCTTCTCCTCTGGGAGAAGAGCATCTTGACCAGCCTGATCTCATCCAGGGAGAGGACGTCCCTGGGTCTAACCACGACTACCGCCGAGGAGACCCTGGGAGGGGGGTCGAAGGCTTCTCTCGCGACGTCCAGCTCCGGTCTGACCTCCGATGAGAGCTGTGAGATAACCGATATCGCTCGATACCCATCCTGCCCGGGTCGAGCCAGCAGCTTATCGACGAAATCCCTCTGGAGCAGGACGACCGCTCTTTCATAGTTGTGGCGGCTCAGCCACTCGACAAAGTTGGAGGATTCCGAGTATGGGAGACTGGAGACCAGAACGTCGAATCCTCTAGAACCAGCGAAAGCGTCTCCGAGATGCAGCACGACGTCGAGGCCCAGCTCCCTCGTTGCGAGGTAGTTGTCCCTGTCGAGCTCGAACGCCTCAAAGCGATCCGACAATCCGCTCAGCACGCGGGTGAGTGCGCCTCTCCCCGTCCCTATCTCCAGGACCCTGTCATCCCGTCCGATGGCGGCCAACCTGACCATCAGGGCCGTCACCGCGGAATCGATCAGGTAGTGCTGTCCCAGCGCTCTCCTTCTTCCCTGTCTTCTAGGGGACATGGCCGTTCTGCTGCGGATCACTTCTTGACGAAGATGTTTATCCTCGAATCGCCGGAGATCTCTTCTGTGATCCTCTTTGCTATCAGTTTGGCCGGATCCCTCAGCCCGACACGATTCTGGACATCCTCGAACGAGGTGAAAGGGCGTTTTTCCCGCAGGTCGACTATCGTCTTCATGAAGGTCTTCCCTATCCCTGGGATGAGCTCGAGCCCATGGAGCCGGGGTGTGAGCGGCTGCAGCTCGTTGAAGTAGGACACGTACTTCGCCTCGTTGTTCTTCACTATCGTCTCACAGACGATCGGTAGCTGAGACTTGGCCTCCTGTGTCAGCTCATCATAGGTCAGCTTGCCCAGCACGCTCAGTATCTTGTCACGGCCTTCCCTCCCTATCCTGAGCCGCTCGCCGAGTTCAAAGTCCTGTTCGTCCGATGCGAGCAGTTCCAGCAGGGTGAGCCTCTCTTCCCCGATGGCCTGCACGATCGAGCCCTCCCTGCCCTTTATCACCACAGATTTTCCGCGTGGAAGGAAATCAAGGACGTACGCGAATTCCTCATATCTCTTCTCGTTCGCGAGCATCTCGGGCACCATTCCCTCTTATCTCATCTGCGGTACGCGCCGTGCATCGTTACATCAGCGCGCGAGTGGGAACAGGTAAGCATACCCTTCGAACCAACCAGCAGGTTTTATGGGGTGCCTTGCTATATAATCTTACTTCTAATGAACGCGTCCTGAGACGTGACCCCTTTGTAAGGCAGAAGTGCCAGTGATGGGCGGACGGACCCCTATTGTGGGTTGTCTTTTGCGGACTTGAGGATCTTCAGCATCTTCTCGAGGGTCTCGGTCGGCAGGAGCTTTCTCCAGCCCGCCGTGAACGTCCGGAGCTCCTCGATCGACTTGGGCATGATGTTGATGACCTCCACCGCCTCTTCCGGGCTCAGACCGCAGTCGGTCTCGAGCTGCTTGCGCACCTTCTTAGCGCTCTCCACCGTAATCTTTGCAAACTTGGACGTATAGTCGAGGGTCCGTTTCTGGATCTGGTCTGCTTTCTCCACATCTATCTTCTCGAGTATCTGGTGTGCCTCGCTGAGTGTGAGTATCTTTCTCTCGTTTGGCTCCGCCGACATCAAGATTCCTCCGGCGTCGCGGTCGCCTGGTCCTTAGATTCCTCCGGCGTCGCGGTTGGATTCTCGGCTCCCTTCAGCGGTGCGATGTGGTCCTTCCTTGAGATGACCGTCTTCATCTTGTCGCCCACGGGGACGTCTATTATCAATGCGCGCCCAGTGACCTCCATGACGACCCCGACGAGGCCATTGAACCTCCGGTGGGGCATGCCCTTGACCTGGGTCGAGTCGATCTTGATGACCACCTTCTCACCGACGGAGTAGTCCCTGAGGATCCTGCTCAAACCGCCCACATTGTACCTCTTCTTCAGAAGCGATCTTGTGCGCCGTCGATACCCCTTAGATCTTCCCAAACTTGAAACTCCCTGACTCCCAAACCCTGAGTATATCAAATCTTTGGCAGCTCAGGGGCGTTTTAAGGAGTTCGGCGAGGGACAGGGAGACCGACCCACCGCTGATGAGCCTCTTGACCGGCAGGCCGCCATCAAGCTTGATATCGGCCACCAGGCCTGCACCCCGTCTCCCGATCTTGACAGAGTAGACCTTCTTGTGGACCGTCTTGCCCTTGTTGTTCCTGAACTGGATCGGCGCGCCCTTCATGGCCTTCGCCAGGCCCGCCGGGAATCCCTCTATCCGGCTCTCCGGCTGGATGAACGCCCTCGTCCTGAATGTGAAGGAAGGGATGGCTGTGGGCTTTCCCCTGAGCACCTTCAGCCCAGTGACCCTAATCATCCCCCTGCCCGTCCTCGCGGCGAGGCGGGGCGGTACCTCGCGTCTTCTCGGGTCCTTGACCTCGGCTATGAAAGGACGCCCGGGTGGGAAGACCGTGCTTTCGGGATCCTCGCTCCCGAGCCACGTGAACCTGGCCTTTGTGGAGTGCAGGATCCTGCCGAGCCTGTCTTCCAGGATCTCCTCTACGCTGACGCCCTTCTTGTAACCGGACTGACATTCCTGGCAGCCTCTTCCCTTGCATCTCTCGCACAGCTCCCTTCTCTGTGACACCCCTGGAGGTTTGGTGTACCTGCCGTACACGAAGAGCGATTTTGCTGTAACGACGAGGGCGTCCCGCTGAAGGTCGACCAGGATCGTGATGTCCGGGTGCTGGCGGTCGACCTTTCTCTTCATCTGTCTCCTTAGCATGTCCGAGATCCCACGACTCAGCTGGGTCTTGATGGTCTCTCTGCCACGGATCTTGAGGTCTGACCTTAGCTGGTCCTCTCTCTCCTGTATCCCTCTGGGAACGATCACCCCTATGGAGAATGTCCGGAACTGGTAGCCTTTTGCGCGCCGGACGACGCTGCGCTCTATGTCGGGGAACCGGGAGGTCAGGCCGCGACAGATGAAGCAGTCTTCACCTCTCGCAGGACTGAACTCTGCCTGGTCACCCTGTCTCTCGGCGCAGCTCTCGCAGAGCGGGAATCTCTCCTTATCCGCCAAGGGCCCCTTGCCCTCCGGCCCTCCTGAGCATCTGCCTGAACTCGCGGCCCTTGCTCGCCTTCATCAGGGACTTGGTCTGCCTGTACTTTGTGATGAGCTCCCTGACCTCCTTCTCGCTTCTGCCGGAGCCCCTCGCGATCCGCTTTATCCTGACCGCATTTAGCATCTCCGGGGTATCCCTTTCGGGCTTCGCCATGGACTGGATGATGCTCTTCCAGATCTTCATGTCCTTCTCCGCCTTCTCGAGGTCTTCGGCCTTCATGTTTCCGGCCAGGCCGGGTATCAGCTCCAGGATCTTCTTCAGGGAGCCCATCTTGTTGACCTGCTCGAACTGGAAGAGGAAATCGTCCATGGTCAGCTTACCAGAGGTTATCCGCTGGACCTTCTTCTCATCGACGTCCGCCTCTAGCTGCTTCGCCATCTCGAGCAGGGACTTTAGGTCGCCCATCCCGAGCAGCCGACCGACGAAGCGGGTGGACGAGAACTCCTCCAGGTCGTCTACCCTCTCGCCCGTACCTATGAAGTATATCCGGGCGCCGGTGGCCGCGACGGCTGCCAGTGCCCCTCCACCCTTCGCCGCACCGTCGAGCTTGGTTATGATTATCCCGCCCACGGGCGATATCTTATGGAACGCCACCGCCTGATTGTAGCACTGCTGGCCGATCGTCCCGTCGACCACCAGGATGTTGATGTCGGGTTTGACCTTCGAGATAATGCTGCTCATCTCGTCGAGCAGGCTCTTCTCTTCCTTGTGCCTCCCCGCCGTGTCTATTATGATCAGGTTCTTGCTCGTCTCGAAGAAGTGCTTCCCGGCCTCTGCCACCTTGATCGAGTCGCTCTCTTTCTCGTCACTGTAGACGTCCACCCCTATCCTTTCAGAAAGGATCTTCAACTGTGTGACCGCGCCAGGACGGAAGGTGTCTGCGGCAACCACCCCGACCTTGAAGCCCTTCTTTGCGTAGAGCCTGGAGAGCTTCGATACCGTGGTGGTCTTCCCCGAACCCTGGACCCCGAGCATAACGATGACGTTCACCTTCCCCTTGTCGAGCTTCAGCTCCTTCTCTCCCCCAAGCATCCTGTCGAGCTCCTCATAGAGGATCTTGACGATCTGGTCTTTGCGCGTCATCCCTCCGAGCGGCTTCTCTTCGAGCGCTCTTCTCTGCACATTCTCTGTGACGGAGAGCACGAGCTTGACGTTCACATCGGCCTGTATCAGTGCCCTCTGCAGGTCCCGCACGAACTCCTTGATGGCAGCCTCGTCCACTACCGAACTACCCAGTAGCTTCTTGATTGCTCCCTGCAGACCACTTCTGAGCGACTCTAGCAAATCTATTCACCGGGTTGGTCGCGACCAAAGGCACTGACGAAATAAGTCTTTTTTTAGCGGCAGCTGACATCTGGTTGGTTAGTTACTTATTTAGGGACGGCTCTCAGTCGAGGCCGATTGAAGGTCGGTATACTCTTCTCCGGCGGCAAAGACAGCGTCTATGCGACATATCTGGCAAAGAAGGACCACGATGTCAGCTGCCTGATCACACTGAACCCCTCGCGCCAGGATTCGTACATGTTCCACTTCCCCAACCTTCGCTGGACCTCGCTCCAGGCCGGGACCATGCACATGCCTCAGATAATGGTCCCCACAGCGGGTGAGAAAGAGGTCGAGCTTCAGGACCTCTCGAAGGCGTTGAGGATGGCAAAGGACGAATATTCCATGGAAGGCGTATTCACCGGTGCCCTGGCCAGCGTGTATCAGAAATCCCGCGTCGAGCGAGTCTGCGCCGAGCTCGGCCTGCAGAGCTTCTCCCCCCTCTGGCAGATCGATCCGAGGGTTCACCTCCTCAACATAATCAACGACGGTTTTGAGGCCATAATCACGGGCGTAGCCGCGCTGGGTCTGGATGAAGATTGGCTGGGAAGGAGGCTCGATGCCGCGATGGTCGAAGAGCTCGTCGAGCTTCAGAGTAAGTATGGGATGCACGCAGCCCTCGAAGGCGGCGAGGGGGAGACGTTCGTGCTGGACTGCCCGATCTTCGAGGAGCGCATCGAGATAGCCTCGTCGAGAAAGCACTGGGACCGAATGTCCGGATACTTGGAGATACTCGAAGCCGGTCTGGTCCCGAAACGAGACTAGCCTGTGGGCGGCGGAGGCCTCTGGCCGAGGGTTATGGTCACGGTCAACGGCGCGCCCGCTCGGATTATCCCAAGTTGCACCGTCTGGCCTGAGACGGTGTTCTCCTCCAGATACGTCGCGAGCGCGTCCTGATTCACGATCTTGGTCCCGTTGAGCGATGTTATGATATCACCACCGATGAGGTATTGCGCGCCGGCGATGGTGACCGTCTTGGTCCCTACCTTCAACCCTGCCTTGTCTGCGGGCCCGCCGCTCACGATGTTCTCGACCAGGACACCGTAGGTCACGTTGGTGCCTGATGCCTGGGCGAGCTGATAGTTCATGTCCACCGCGCTTATTCCGAGATACGAGTGCGTGTCATACTGTCCGGTGCTTATCAGAGAGGGGAGTTCCTTGAGGATGGTGCTGGAGGGTATAGCAAAGCCCAATCCCTGCGAACCGTTCACTGTCGCAGTGGTTATCCCAATGACCATCCCGTTGGCGTTCAGGAGCGGACCGCCGGAGTTGCCTGGATTGATGGGCGCGCTGAACTGTATGATCCCGGAGATCGAGAACTGGCCGGACGCAGCTTCTTGTATCGTCCTGCCGAGCTGGCTGATTATGCCGAATGTCATCGACCCGGAGAGCCCGTATGGATTCCCTATGGCGACCACGGGCTGACCGACCTCTATCCCGGATGAGGAGACGATTTCCAGGGGTATGAACTCGGATGAAGGGGCGTTCGTGGTCACAACTGCGATGTCGCTGTATGGATCAGTCCCGACGACCTTGGCAGGATAGGCGTCCCCATCCCCGAAGGTGACGGTGATGTTGCTCACGCCGTTGACCACGTGATAGTTTGTTATGATGTACACGCTGTTCAGGTAGGAGGTGACGATGCCTGAGCCTAGGACCGTCTCGACGGCACTCTGAGACCCAAACAGAGAGCTGACGTTGGTTATCACACTGCCCTGTATCGTTACCACGCTCCTGTTCGCAGCCTCATAGATGCTCACCGGATCTATCCCTGTGACGGAGGTGTTGCCCTGACCGCTGCCAGGCTGGGTCTGCTGGTTCTCCAGGCTGCTGATTATGCTCTGCTGTGTCCTCACCTCGCTCTGAAGGGTGCTTATTCTGGAGTTGCTCGAGTTGACCTGTGCACCTGCCGAGTCGTAGTAGACGAGCACCGCTCCTATGATTATGACGAGCACGGCTATGGTCGCCAGGCTAAGGCCGAGCGCCGAGCCTCTCCTTCTGGTCATCATCACGGGTCGCGGTTTCTCTGTAAATATTTATCCTTGATGAATGGATAATCTGTGACATTGCTCAGGTAGAAGGCATCCAGTCGTCCCTGGACAAGAATAAACACCACTCGCGCAGGGGCCACTCGGTCTAGATGACAGATCGGAAGAGCCGTCTGAGTACTACGATGAAGAAATCCGATACGGATAGACCACGACTAGTATCAGCTGGAACCTTTCACGCGCATTATCTTGTTCTTTCCTAGGACGGACCAGACCTCCACCTCGGCCCCTGCTACAAGTTTCCCCTGGAGCTCGGGCTCCGTTGGGATCGGGCTCTCGGTGACCTCGAAGGTCCCGAGGTCCATCAGCTGGACGCTGTTCGGGGTGGTGGAGACGATCTGCGCCGACCTCTTGTCTATCATCGGGACCTCGATATGGGTATCAACCGTACCGATGATGGTCTTCTTGGAACCGGTGAAAACCGAGATGGCGGTCAGTCTCACCTTGGCGCTCCCGTGCTTCCCTGGTTTGCTCTTTTCAACCTCTACGGTTTTGCAAGGTTCACCATCGATTATGATGTAGCTGCCTTCCTTCAAACTACCGAGGTCTGCTGGCCTGCTCAATTTTCTAGCCTCGGAGTTTTCATTTCTCAGTAATTAAGCCTTGAACCTGAGAGCCCAGACGGACCCGTGCGACACCGAATCGTATATTATTCCAGGGCGCGAAGGCTTTAGTAGCGCGCAATGGAGAACCCGAGCCTGCTTCCACAGTGAAGATGACCAGCTAGAATGAGGATCGTTTTTTGAAGAGCGTTGTCGGATTCCAGGGCCCCATGCGACAGTGAAACCTAAGTTTTGAGCGAAAAAATTCACGTTCTTGACTCGACGGCTTTCTTCAGAGGGATACCTTTCCAGGGGACCGGAAGGTACTACACGACGTACCACGTGATGGATGAGGTGGGGAGCAGGGGAATCGGAGCGCAGCTGATCCATTCAAGGGTCCAGGTAACGGAACCGTCGAAGGAATCCCTGCAGAAGGTCAAACAGGTCTCTGCGAAGACCGGGGACCTGAAATCCCTCTCCGAGGCCGATGCGTCGATACTCGCTGTGAGCCTAGACCTAGCATCCGCGGGAGGGGACGTCACCCTGGTCACCGACGATTTCGCAGTCCGCAACGTGGCAGAGGTCCTCGGCGTGGGCCTGTCAGAGACCAACGTGAGGGGTGGCGAGTGGAAGCAGATCACATGGATCACATACTGCAAAGGCTGCGGGAAGCAGTACTCTGACCCGAAGGCAACGGTCTGTGACGTCTGCGGCACAAAGCTCTCAAGAAAGCCAAAGGCCTAGCCCTGCTTACCCTCCGGGACGTGCGCCGGCGAGTGAAGGATTGACCTTCGGTGCACAGAATTGCAATTTTAATAGTGCACCTTTTGAGGTTCCTCCGGATTGGGCCGGTAGTTCAACCTGGTAGAATGCCTGCCTCGCACGCAGGAGGTCGGGGGTTCAAATCCCCCCCGGTCCATCTATCTCTACCTCTGTATCCCGCATGCCGTCGTCTTGTCTTATCTCATTCTGCAGATCTGGGGCATCTCTCTCTTGTGAGCTGAGGAATCATATCTCGCGATAACGCTCTCGACCCGGGCCTGGTTCTTTTTGATCATGGCGGATATCGTCGCCGCGTCGAGACCCCGATCGAACCTCAGCCTTAGTATCTGATCTGTGGTGTCATAGTCTAGCTCCATGTCCGCTCTTGCGTATGAAGTCCATACCTTCGCGTTTCTCTTCTTCGCGACTATCCGCCTGTTTATGCCCAGGACCTCACCGAGCTTCCTGACCTCGGTCTTGTAGAGATCACCGATCGGGAGTATGTCCACGCCTCCGTCGCCGTACTTTGTAAAGTGACCCAGGAGGAGTTCAGACTTGTCGGCAGTCCCGGCGACGAGCCTGTTCAGCAGGTTCGCATGATAGTAGAGCAGCGACATCCTGATCCTGGCGCTGAGGTTCCCTTCGGCCGCCCTGTTGCTTTCGAGATTCTTGGCGAACGACTTTTGGATCGGCGCGATGTCGAACTGTCTTGTCTCAAGACACAGCTCGTTCGCGACTATCTTCGCGTCAGACACATCCTCCTCGGCGGCCGTGCGCAGGTCGGGCATGATCAGCCCGATCACCCTCCTGCTCCCGAGCGCCTCCACACACAGGTGTGCCGTCACAGCAGAATCGATCTCACCCCCGAGCGCTACTATTGTGCCGTCAGTCTGTGAGTCCTCTACCTTCTTCTTTATGAAATGGGTTATCTTGCTCTTGACCTCTGAGAGGTCCAGCTCGGCTCTTTGCAATGAAGCGGACCCCGCCCTCGCCCGTGAAATACTTTTTCTATGAGACAATTCAGCTGCTTGTCAATAATGAAGCAACGCGACCTCGCGGACCGTCTCTTTTGGATGGCTGACGAGGACGAGATAAAGAGCGCCAGGACGACCGACGTATACTTCCTCAACACGAAGGATGTCCTCGCCAAGAACCACATCGACTCGGAGGTCGTGATGGAGGTCTTCGCGAGAGACCTGCCCTACCCCGGGATCTGGGGGGTCCTCACGGGGGTCTATGAGGTTGCCAAGCTCCTGGAGGGGGTCCCGGTCGACGTGTGGTCATTCGACGAAGGCTCGATCTTTCTGGCCGATACGAAGACGACCTTCTATGAGCCGATTATGACGATAACCGGCAGATATCGTGATTTTGTAGAGTACGAAAATCCCCTTTTGGGGCTACTTTCCTCATCGACGAGCGTCTCTACCCGGGCTGCGCGTTTCAGGGCTGCCGCAGGTGACAGAACTTTGATTGGTTTCGGGACGCGACGCGTGCATCCGGCTCTGGCTCCACTGATCGAGCGGGGCTGCTACCTCGCCGGGTTCGACAGCGTCTCGAACGTGCTCGGCGCGAAGCTCCTCGGGATCGAACCTACGGGGACGATGCCACACGCGCTGGTGCAGGTCCTCGGCGATCAGGCAGAGGCATGGCTTCTCTTCGACAAGACGATACCGAAGAACGTCCCGAGGATAGCACTGATAGACACGTTCTGGGATGAGAAGTCGGAGGCGATCAAGGCCTTCGAGACCCTCGGCAGGGATCTGTGGGGTGTAAGAATCGATACCCCGAGCTCGCGCAGGGGAGATCTCAGAAAGATCATCGAGGAGGTAAGGTGGGAGCTGAACATAAGGGGAGGAAAGGGCGTGAAGATAATCGTGTCCGGCAAGCTGAGCGAGGAAGATCTTGTCCAGCTGAAAAGCCTAGTAGACGGCTTTGGAATCGGAACCGCCGTAGCCTATCCGCCCGTAATCGATTTCAGCGCGAAAATAGTAGAAGTGCAGGAAAATGGGACGCGCCACTTTAGAGCAAAAAGAGGAGGTCTCGGGGGACGCAAGGTGGTGTTCAGGTCAAAGGGATTCAGGGACACCGTAGCCCTCGATGGAGCTGTTCCTCCCAGGGGTTCTACGATGCTACTGAAGCAGATAATGAGCCGAGGCAACATAATATCCGAGTTCAAGACGGTAGATGCCATTCGGACGCAGGCGATGAAGGACATAAGGGCCGTCGGCGAGTCTGAGCCCGTCTTGGGCTGGATGTAGGACCTCAGGGTGGTGTGCAGTCGCTCGGGTCTTTCTTGAACGGACGCGTGGCAGTTTCGTCTTCATCCTGACTCGCGTCAGTCCAGATCGCCCGTCGAAGCACGCCACGCGTCCGAGGACCAGGGATGTTGGAGCGCTCTTGTACTTATCGGGGAACGAAAGAAAGGAAGGGACAGCCTCTCGCATCGTCGACCCCTTCTGTCATCTCCGCTCCCCTGAATCCATTGGAACCGTTCACCGCAGTCTGAACCGATTGTGCAGTCAGATCGGTCTCTGCCGTCTTGTAGAGCGACGAGGGCAGATGTGATATTCTGTATCGGCGGCCCTCAGGCAGGGTAAACCGCGGCCAGGTGCCTTCCCTTTGGAAACTTATCAAGATATTCGAACTGATAGCCGAGTTCCGTCAGTAACCCGAAAAGAGCCGCTTCCTTCTTCGCACCCGCCCAATCGTGCATCTCGACCATGAGCGCTGGGTGATATTCCTCAAGCGTCCTTCGGGCTCCCTGAAGGACCTCCAGCTCATAGCTTTCGACATCTATCTTGACAAGGTCGACGGCAGGCAGCGAGAAGCTATCCAGAGTCCGCATCTCGACTGGGATGCCTTCCTCCGAGCTGATGCTTGAGCTGGCGCCGTTCACCAACAGACGCGCCTGACCGTTGCTGGACCCTAGTGCGCACTGGAATGCGTCCAGCGAGACATGATTGATCTCAGCGTTCCTCTTCATGAGTCGAAAGATGTCTGGATTTGGCTCGAATGCGAATACTTTCATCCCCTTCGCACCGGCCCTGACCGAATATCCTCCCACATTTGCCCCGACGTCCACGAAGACTTTTTGGGGCTTGAATAGGTTCAAGAGGAACTCGGAGGCTCTGCGCTCATGAAGCAGAAGCGAGGCTATGGCTTCAGGCACATCCGGCGCGATCTCCCAGAGGAGCCCGTCGCGGCTGACTGTCTGGTTTATCCCGAAATAGTACTTGGCATAGATGAGCTGGTCCCTCCCGCTCCTACCGGTGGCAACCTTTACCGGGACCATCCCCAGGGTGACAAGTCCGTTGTACAGGTGCACTAACGAGGGGCCTCCTTACCGTTCTGCAGGGAGACGAGCCGCAGATTCACGAGGGAGCCATCCAAGTTCCCTATAAACGGATTATGCAAGCTGCATTGGCACTGCTCCAATCGTATGTAGAGTGGACAGGACGACACGCTGATAGGATGGAACCGCGATGTTTTGATACTTTCCGCGAAAGACTCTCGAATAGCGCTCTCTCCTGTCCGGCTCTTCAGGATGAGGCCTATTCTAATTTCCTACCGATCTGATCTTTCTCAAGAAGTAGGTCTGAGCTCCTCTGCCCCAATAGACGATAGAGCCCACGTATCCACGAAACAGTGCTGCTCCTCCCTTATCCCTGAAGAGTAGATCGGCGTACGTACCGAGGAGAGTCCCTCTCCCGTACATGATCGACTGGGCGAGCACATAACCCATGGGCTTCCCGTCATGGTAGTAGCGTATCCCGGTCTTTGCCTGGATCGGAGCCCTGTCCTCGAGTGATATCCTCAGGTCTGTCCCTCCCACCTCCGGCAGATAGATGATCTTGTGCCGTGCTATCATCGCATCCCTCAGGATGACGTCCTCTCCCAGGTAGATGGCCTGGGTTTGAGGTAGGCCCTGAACGTGCGGATGCTCTGTCTTCATAAGCTGTTCTTCATCCTCAGAATCAATCCAGTAGGGCCTGTACATGACATAGAGCCCCGTGAAGAAGTTCCGCTTCCTCATCAGCCTGAAGAGTCTCTTGCTGGAGTTCCTTACCACCTCGCCTAGGGTCCCTCCCCCTCGCCTCTTCGCAAGGGAGACCAAGCCGACTCCATCCTTTCCAACCAGCTCGACAGCCATCAAACATGTCTTGTTCACGACGATGTCGATGTCGCCGGTCAAGATCTTATCGAACTTCGCCGCCCTGAACCCCTCTCTTCGGGTAAAGGCGTGACGAAACCTCCACGCTGGGTTTTCTGGAATCTGGAGAACCCTGACCCGGTCGTACTTTCCTACGGCACGGCTAATTACATTCAGAAGTTTCTCGCTTGCGGGCGCGTCCACGCAAAGCACGACGTCAGTTGAGCCCAAGGAGAGCCACGAAGGGAGTGTCTTCGGAACTAGGTCCGCATCCCACTCTGCTATCGATATTACAATCGAAAAGCCGCCTCCTCTCTCCAACAAGACGAACCAGTCCTCGTTGGACCTAGACTGATTGCAGTCATAAGGTTAGTGCCGAAATTTCATTCTACGCTGAGACTGATAATCGTTAATTACCAGTCCTTGAGCTTGGAGGGACGAAAAAAATTGCAGAGAGATGGAGAGCCTCTCACATGGCAGGAAGCCTTGGCTCAGGACCCAGAGTACTACATGAACACGAAGGTAGGCCAAGAAGAGCTCTCACAGATGATCAGACGCGAGTCGGAGAGGCTCCTGGAAGAGATCGGCAAGTCGGTCAAGAGGACCAAGGAGATAATCTGGCTTTCACGGTACTGTACCTCCTGTAAGTTCTACTCGAAGGAAGGGTCAAAGTTGTCCTGCCAGAGGTGGCACGTGAGGATAGTGAAACCGTTCTACGGGCGTCCTGTCTGGGAGACTGTGCCCATCAAGGGCAGGGAGATGGAGAAAGAGAGAGTCGTGGCGAACATAGACTGGAACAAGAAGTGGAAGGAGATCTCGAACAAGATAGTCGAATGGGCTGTGGACAAGGTCAACGGCGGCTTTCCGTACTTCTGCTACACACGCGACTAGGTCGCCTCTGCAACAGTGGGGTCCGACTCCTATATCTCGTTCGACCACAAAACCGAAAGGCCGGAAAAAGTCTTCACGGGAGTAAACGGCATTCCACCCGCGCGTATGGTCCGCCGGCCATCCTGGTCAGGATCCAGACCTGAAACAGACAGACACAGACAACGACCGAAGAGTCACTGCAAGGTCTAGTGGAACCGAAAGAGGAGATGGATTCCGGTCTCATCGCATGCGGAAGACAGGGTTCAATCTCCAATCGCTCGGGCTCGACCTCATAAGAAGAAGGGCCGCCGGTGGGATTTGAGCCCACGTCCAGAGGTATCTGCGGATCCTTTCATCTTCCGCCACAGCCTCCGATGCTAACCAGGCTACACTACAGCGGCCACGAATTCAAACGGGGTTAAGACGCCTGTATTTAGACCCTGACGCAGTTGGTATTATGAACAACCATGACTTCTCACAGTTGGCCGTCCCAGGCTCCGGAGGGGCAATGAAACCCTCCGAACCTTGAATCCTCGAGAATTGTTCGTTTGCCCCCGTCCCTGGTGCTCTAGGCCGAGTCAAATCGGACGTATGTCGAGTTCATCCCGAGGATGCTCACCGAGACTGGGGCGAACGGAAGAAACGGGCACGGGGCTAAGGTCGGTGGTGCAAAGTCAGAAGCATTCACCTGAGATGCAGAATAACCTACGGCCATGGGCATGCTTTGGCAGTATCCATACGGTGCCGAGTCGTCATAGAAACCGGTAGAGTTGCTCCCCGCGGTGACAGCATACACGACAGTGACATAGTCCGTGTCCACCGTAGGCCGAATTGAGCTTGGAAAGGCACCGATGATAAATGAGCGAGAAAGGATTGTGATGCACCCGTTGCTGCCACTGAGCGCGGCGCAGTGCTCTTTGCCGATTGAGAGGCCGAAGTCAAAGCTGCCGTTCACGAAGAACTGCTGAGCGTATTGGCTCGCGTTTCCAGCCCAGAATGATCGGTATGTGACGCAGATGAAACCTGTGGAGTCGGGGCGCATCAGCAGGACGGGAACATCATTTGCATCGTTGCTGGTGCTGTTCCACACCTGCTGATCACCACTGCACGAAAGCATCTGCGTCCCGGTGGCTGATACAGTGATCGTCGTGGTTTCCGTATCCGTCGATGTCACTGTCCTGTTTCCTATGGAAAAATATGACGAAGCGAAGACGCTTGCACCGATCACGATCGCGGCCAAAACTACCGCCATGGCGAGTCGACCGAAGCTCCTTGCGGCCGGTGGCGATGTCGATTCAGGATGGTCCGTCATATTCTGTCATCATCTAATGAGCGTAGATAACTCCTCTACTTTGCCTATTGTCTGGAACTAGCGCTAGATCTATCGACGACCGTCTCTTCATATAAACTCCGAGTAAAGGGCCTATCCTTTATAGTGGCAGGTTTGGGTTCGTCCATGGACAAGGCGACAGTCGTCACCTACCCTGACGAATTTGCGAAGCAAGAGATCACGGAGCTGGCGAGCGCCGCTGGCTACTCTGTCCAAGCGCTGATCACCCAGAAACGGGTGGTAAAGTCTGAATTCGGGGTGGGGGTGGGCAAGGCCGAAGAACTCAGGGAGACCGTGAGGCAGAACGGCTCAAAGACACTGATCGTCGACGAGAGCCTCACATCCGCCCAGGCATACAAGCTAGCCACGGTCACGCGCGTCGAGATAGTGGACCGAGACAGGCTCGTCCTCAACATATTCGCAAAGAGGGCAACGACCACGGAAGCCAAGCTCCAGGTCCAGCTCGCGGAGCTCAAGTATGAGATGCCCCGTGCACGGGATGCTGTACGCTATTCTGTCAACGGCGAAAGGGCTGGTTTCATGGGGATGGGAGAGACTCTAGTAGCCACAAAATTCAAAGCGCTCAAGCGCCGAATGGTTGCTATCCAGGGAAAACTGGCGAAGGCACAATCGAGCCGTTCGCTTCACAGGGTCGAGAGGAAAAAGCTCGGAATGCCGCTGGTATCGCTCGCCGGGTATACCAGCAGCGGCAAGACGACCCTCTTCAACAAGCTCGCCTCGGAGTCGAGAGAGGAATCACCCAGCCTCTTCACGACGCTGACCACGACCACAAGAGCGGTCAGCTTCGCGGACGCAAGGAAGAGGGTGATGCTCTCGGATACGGTGGGTTTCATCTCGCGTCTTCCGACCTACATGGTCGAGTCTTTCAAGTCTACCTTGGAGGAACTGACGTACGCCGATCTGGTCTTGCTCCTGCTAGATGTGAGCGAGAGCGAGGAGAGCGTCAGGATAAAGCTCAACAGCTGCCGACAGACGCTCGCCGAACTTAGTGTCGATCCGACCAAAATCCTCTTGATCCTGAACAAGATCGACCTAATCAAGGACGGTAGTGCCGGGATGATAGAGGGCAGCCCTCTTTTCAATGAATTCTCGATCGTCAAGATATCGGCGGTCCGTGGAGACGGGCTGACCCAGCTGAAGAACCGGATCATACAGAAGACATACTCTAACGAGAACCTCCGTTCGAGACCGCAGACCGAGAAAGGGAGGCTCCAGGCGATCCGTCCCGTGACGCTTCGCAGGTCGGAACCGATCGAGCATACCGCTGGAAACGTGAAAGCATCCGAGTAGGCCGAGCCTCCTTCGGGACTGCAGAGGTATCCGCGCCAGGAATCGTAAAGAGCTACGCATTATTCGTCCCACGACGAAACAGGACGAGGAGGATGGGCAGCGAGATTGCGAACCCGATGGGTGCGACAAGGAAAGGAATCGAGATGGATCCGCCGGAAACGAACCCAGCGATGGTGGGGCCGAGCGCTATCCCTATCCCTATACTGGACTCGAAGATGCCTGCGCCGGCGCCCTTGTTGTGAGATTCTGCCTGTGATATGAAGTTGGCTTGACTGGCGATGATGACGAACGCGCTGGCAAATGCCACCACCCCGAACGCCAAGAAACCGACTGCCCCTGTCCTGTCACCGATCAGGGGCAGAACACCTCCGATCGCGCAGACGGCGAGTGAAACCATGACTATTTTCTTGATGTTTTCGTCATTCAGGAGGAATCCCCTAAGACCGTCGCGCGTGGACAAAGCGAAGACCCCGACCCTGCACACTCCAAATGTGAAACCTATCAGTGCTATGAGGGCGTATGATATCCCCTGCGACTGAGCCAGGGGCGGATAGAAAGTGTACAGCACTCCGCGGATGGATGAAATCAGAACCATGGCTGTAACGAATATCCAGAAGAGAGAGTCCTGGCGATAGGACCTTGATCTGACCCTGCCCATATTGGCTGACCCATCACCCGAGGAGACTCTGGTGATCGGGACAGTTGGGCCCTCCTCGCGAAAGAAGGAGATGGTCACGATCGTTGCGATCGCCATCAGCAATGCAGTTATCAGGAATATGTATCTGATCTCCGCGAAAAGGAGGAGCAAGCCGCCCAGAAGCGGGCCGACGGCGCCGGCCGTCGACCACACGGTGTTGTAGATGCTCAAGGCCTTGTTGCTCTCCCTTGATACGTCTTCGCTGATCGAGACGTCCACGATGGGCCAGAGGATCGACCAGGCTATCCCCTCAAGAAGCCGGAGCGCGATCAGCTGGAGGGGCGATTCGACGAACACATAGATGAAGGAACAGGCGGTGAGCATCGCCATGGAGATCACGATGAACGTCTTTCGCCTCCTGGGCTTGTCTGAGTATCTGCCAATCAGGTAAGGGACGAAGCTATAGGAGACCCACGCCACACCGCCCACAAGCCCGATCTCGAGAGCATCGGCACCGAACTGGAACGCGAATAGGGGCAGGTAAAGCGCGAATATCGGGGCCACAACATCGCCCGCGAAAGTCAAGATGAGGAGAGCCGCAAAGTTCGACCTCAATTTTTCTGGATGGAGACATGACAGAAAGATGGGTAAATCAGTTTTGAGGCTGCCCGATCACTCGCTGGAGCGAAGTTCACATGGGCCTTCAATAAGGCGCTCGAGGTAGAAAGTGCACGCGAATGAAAGCACTCACCCACTACCTCTTCTCCACCGGCGTATCCTTCACCCTGCTTTCGCTCTCGCACGCGCTCGACCTCAACTCGATCTTGTTGGCCCTATGGCTCTCGTTATCCATCAACTATCTCATCGATGTGCTCGGACATCTCTCCCGTAATGGCATTCCAACGAGGACACGTGTGACCCATTCTATCTTCACCGCGCCTTTCTGGGGTGTGGCGGTAGCGGTTGCCTCGCTGACGGTCCTGTCGCATGCCTCTGGCTCAGGAACTCCCTTGCACATGCTGGGGTTCTGGACCATCATGGGAATCCTGGTCTCCGAAGAACATCTTTTCCTCGATAGTCTGACACAGGCGGGCGTCTATTCATGGAGGCGGCGCATAGCGATCGCACATTTTCGCTACGATAACGTGGCCCTGAATCTTGGATTTGCGCTGCTGGGGGTGCTTTTCATTGTAGTCACCCTTGGGTCCTGATTCACCAAAATCCTGAGACGGAGCCATCGCACATACGCCCAATAGACTTATCTTTTGTCGGCAGAATTCTTCAGATTCGCTTGAAAGAGCCAGAACTGGATGTTGAGATACGACGTGATGCTGATGTTAAGCTCTTCCCTTTCACAGACTATTTCGTAGGTTTCGAGAAGGTCGCAGCCGTAAGGTCGCTATTCGGAGCTAAGACGGCCAAAGTTCTCAAGGACCTTAAGGTGGAGTTCTTCTCTCTGCGTTTCGGCTATATGAGCGTCAGCGATGAGGACGGACACATACTGATCAGTACCCACCACCTGAAAAACGCCGAGCTGAATGTGGTCTACCTCGACGTCGTCCACGAGCTGTTCCATGTGAAGCAGTTCATGGAGGGCAAGAACCTGTTCCAAAATGAGTTCGAGTACGTCGACAGCCCCATCGAGGTCCCCGCATACAAATTCACCATCGAAGAAGCAAAACGGATTGGAATGAAGACGGAAGACATAATCGAGTATCTGAAGGTCGAGTGGGTGACCGAAGAACAACACGCCCGTCTTGTCAAGACACTCGCCCTATCGTAGAACAGTGATCACCATAGACAACAAGAAACGACAACCACCACAGATTTAGCGAGACCTCCTAGAGCCAGCGTTATCTACAGGAAAACGGGATATCGAGCCTCATCTGCTCTGAAAGATGGGACGAAGAGTTCGGCGCCAGTTGTACGTTCAGCTGTGACACGGCCCTAACCCTAATAGTAAGATATTCGAGAGTCCTAGGCGGCCTGAATTTGAAGTTCCAGAGAGACGCCTACAAAGATGCGATAGACAAGGTACGTTCGGCCCATCGCGACTCTGTCCCGGGAGCGCATAACACGATGGTATGTCCGCGTTGCGGGACAAAACAGGTCGTCAATGACACGCCAGGGATGCGGACGTGTCTAAAGTGCGGCTTTGAGTTCAGACCGAGAAGCCAATCAGACCAGGGACCTCCTCGCCGATGATGTACCAAACCATGTTCTACGAAACCGAAACCTGCTTTACTTTCTCAAGGCCGAATCACGCTTTTAGTCTGATTGTAGATCACTTTCATGAAGGCTCCGGGGATCACTAGATGACCAAATCATGGACATCAGGAGGGAAGGGCACGGAGGCGATCGACAAACTCAGAGTGCAGGTCACGGAGTTGGAGACGAGGCGAGATGAGCTGGTCGAGAAGAACAAACGGCGGGTCTTCGACTGGAGTTCGTTCGTCCTCAGCTCGAATGTAGTCCCGCCCACTACAAGGGAGCTGCGCGACCACCAAACGAGTCAGGATGTCAAGGAGATATTAGCCGTATACGATATGCTGAACCAGCAGATCTTGGACAAACAAGCTCTGCTCAACGAGAAACTGGACGAACAAGCCCGGTATGATTCTTTGGGTTGATCGAATAAAGGACTCCGCTGTGACTGGACTAACCAGACTGAGAGTTCGATCTCCGCTGTCTTGGCGGCGCCTCACGACACTCGCCCGAGCCGGCGTTGGAGATCGGCCGCCCGATCTGGACATCATAGGATCCCGAGAAGATTTTCCTCTCCTTCCCAAGTCAAAAGCTGTTCCAGCGCGCTCGACGTGATTCTATCTCCCTGCGTCTATGACTGTCAGTTTTGCATCCAGAGCGGTGCGTCGTTACTCAGCCGGGATTCGCTACAATTCCTATCTTCGCTTCCACGACTCAGCTCTCTTACAGAAGGCCTCCATCTCCTCTTCTGTACGAGGGCAGCTCTTGTAGTGTAGGGAGATTTCCCTGATGGCCTCCTCGATTGGGGTGGGAGCACCCGGACAGGAAGCGTCCAGCTGTGAACGAATCTCCGTAAGGGATTGCCAGATGTCTGCAGGTATCATCACCGAGACTCCTGTCTTGCTCGTCTTCATAATCTTCCTTCCGGCACTGGATTATTTCTGTTTTTGGCTGCCCCCCAAAAAGGGGCAGCGGTCTTACCGGACCTAACGGACCTGTCGAGGAACAGTCCCTGGACCAGTCTTCGACCTGACCACGATTGAAGCTAGAATCAGGACCACTATCGAGATTACGACCAGACCAGCGGTGTACTGAAGCGGCAGGAAGATGAATGTTGAGAGAACAACAACTATGATTCCGAATCCAACATTGTAGAGTCTGTCTTTTCTCCCGCCGAAGACCGCTCCAAAAGCGACCGTCCAGAGACCACCCAAAAACAAGATCAAAGCGGCTGTCTGAGCGTCATCGACTAGCCCGAATAGGAGCAGCGACACCGGCACCAGCACGCAGACGAGCAAGCCGATCCCAAGTCCGATTTTCAAATCTCCGGCTCCGATTGCCGAAAACCTTCCCTTTCGGGTATTTAAGCCGATGGAGACGGATTCAGCCAGTCGGTCAGATGATTGACGCAACGACACTTACTTTCCGTGGCTAGGTAGCGCTTCGTCCGGCTTATCCAAAATTTACTGAGGATCAGTCCTAGTCCCACTATGATGAACAAAAAGCCGATGACCAGGCCGATAACACCGAGCGCGACTAATACCACTTGAACGAGCAGGTGTCTCAGCACGTACAGGAGAAGGAATCCTGCTATCAGGAATGCTGTGCCGATTATGGCAGATGCTCGCACATAATTTGTAAGGCGCGTAGCTATTTAGTGCTTCCCAAGTCATTCGATGACGATAGCGAATCGAGACCAGACGCGGAAGCGACCGCTCCATGCTCCCTGAAAGAGCGGGACAAGGTTATCAAGCAGTTCCAGGACATCCTCGGAGAAATCGATGGACTCCACTCGACGGAGGTTCTACATCATAACCATCGCTGTATTTCTGATCATCATTCTCTTCGCCGCCGTAATAATCGTGTACACAGAAGACGGCTACGTGAAGATCGAAGTCACAGGTACGGCCCACGCGTATCTCGTCTTGTCCTATGATTCCACTAACGCGACCATCCCCGTATCCCAGAACGTCACCGTCGAAGTCCTTCCGCACGTAAACCTGACAATCTCGGCGTATCCCGACCCACTGTACAACGTGTCAGGCTGGAATACCTCCGGCGCCCAGGTGCTTCGAACGGGAAACGATACGATCACCCTCATGACCCCTCAGGGCGGGGATACCGTCAAGGTCTCTCCCGTTCTGTCAGCAAAATCTCCTGGCTCTACCTGAGGGGACGACGCCCTTGCCTGAAAAGTTTCGGTCGCGGAAAACTACGAGATAACCTTCAGCTTAGAATTCTCCCAGGTCGTCGCACAGAGGTCCCCGAAAGGGCATCGGCTGCCACACTTCATCGAAGGTCGCTTAGCGCAGGATCTTCCCTCATGAGAGACACTATCTTTTCGAGATATTCTGAGAGCCTGACCGTAAACTCCCGTTCGTTCCAACCCGCGCTCGCGTTTTCAAGGAACTCCTCTATCCATTCATACGCGTCCTCGGCTTGATTTCCGACCGAGGCCGTGAATGCACGATTCCGATCCGTCATGTCCTCATCTTCCTCTCCTATCCCATGTCTCTTCAGCGAGGCGATCGCAAATGCGTTTCTGACCAGCATCGCCGCATCCAGCGATGGGTTTCCTGAAGACAGTTCGCTGACCCAGCCGCTGAAAAATTTTCTTGTCAGCTTGATGTCCTTCTCATCCATCGACTTGAAGACCATGTCATCCACGATCACATTCTGAAGGTGGTTGTACGCGTCGACCAGAAAACCCATCTCCCTCTCCGTCAGACCCTCCCTTTCACCGATCTCAGCGAGGGCTCTGTTCATGATCAGAGGGTCGTGCGAAGGGATACGTCTCTCGGTGGCGTAGATGTGCGAGAGTTCATGTAGGACCAGACCCCCGAGCATCTCAGAGTCCAGGGCCCAGTCGGCCACCACCACATAGCGGATATCGTCCTTCTTCTTGGCATATCCCATTATGGTCAGAGTTGGGTCTGAAGTGATTGCGACCTTGGAGGCTATCTCATAGCCGTTCTTCTCCATCCTTTCCAGCGCCCAATCGAGGACGTTCTGTAGTGCCTCATCCGGTCGTTCTACTGACATTTCAAGCTCACCGGATTCTTATTCGATGAACAGCAGGACGAGAAACTCGACCTAATGTTCGGCGAGCAGGCCTGCGTATTTCTTCCGGAATTTCAGTACCTTGGGTGCGATTACGACCATGCAATAGCCCTGTCTCGGGTTTTTCTCGTAGTATTCTTGATGATAACCCTCCGCCTTGTAGAACGCCGTCAACGGCACGATTTCGGTCACGATGCGGCCGCTCCACACCTTCTCGGCCTCGATCTCGCGTATGACACTCTCCGCCGTTTCCTTCTGTTTCTGGTCCTGATAGAATATCACGGATCGGTACTGGGTGCCCACATCCGCTCCCTGCCGGTTTAGCGTCGTCGGGTCGTGAACGGTGAAGAAGATTTCAAGGAGCTGCTTGTATGAGATCACGTTCGGATTGTATGTGATCTTAACCGCCTCGGCGTGCTGTGAATCTCCGGAGCACACCTGCTCATAGGTGGGATTAGGCATGGCCCCACCGGAGTATCCCGATTCCACACTCTCTACGCCCCTGAGCTTCGAAAAGATGGCCTCGGTGCACCAGAAGCAGCCGCCACCGAGTATTGCGGTCTCGGAGGGAGAACTGCTAGCTCTTTGTTGCTCTGTCATCTCATTTGTCACGATATTCGAAGAAGCGTATAAACACTTCATTGGAGCTCAGGAAGAGAGGCCCGGGGACGGGGCCGGAATAGGATGAAGACGGGGATGCTCCCGTCTGTTGATTGAGGGGCCATAGGTTAAGTAATGGGCAAGAAATCTTGGAATTATGGCAGCTGTCGAGGTCTACATCGTTCTCGTTGTAGCCGCCCTTCTTTCCTTCTCGTCGGCCATGGTCGAGGCAACGTATCTCTCGGTCAAGCAGGTCTCCCTCTTTTCCATGCAGAAGGACGGGTCGAGCAGGGCCAAAGCGGCACTCAAGATAACGAACGAGAAGACCAAGCTCGTGAGCGTTACGACGCTGATCGGCACATTTGCCAACGTAGCCCTTGCGACCACCGCTGCGATTCTGTTCTCTGAAGCCTTCGGACCTCTCGGCTGGCTCGTAAGCATCATCTTCGGCTCGGTCGCCATAATGATCTTCCTCGACCTGGTTCCCAAGACGATAGGCATCGAGGACCCCGTCGGGATGGCCATCCTCCTTGCACCTGGGGTGGCAGCGGCGACCGATGTCCTCTCCCCTGTCGCCCAGCCTCTCATGAATGTGTCGAGAAAGATCGCCACAGCCATCAGTGGAAAACCCGCCTACAACAAGGACGACATAGCTGAGGAACTGGAAAACCGCATCGACATGCTGGAGGCTGATGGACAGATTGAGCCAGACGCCGGAAGGATTCTGAGGAAAACTCTGGCGTCATCGAAGTATGACGTGAAGGACGCGACGACCCCGATCGAGAAGATCATCGCCGTGGACTCGGACACCACTGTGATGGAGGCTCTGAAGGTCATGGGCTCTTCGCATCACCCGAGGATACCCGTCTTCGGAAAGGATGTAGGAGAGTTCGTAGGGGTGGTAACCTTCCGTTCCCTGACGAGAGGACTATCCGAAGGAAAATTGAACGAGCCTATCTCGAGCTTTGTCGTCCAGGCGGCGAAGGTCGGCGCGGATGAATCAATAGCTACGGTAGCTGATAGGATGAGCAGAGCGGGTGTAACCATAGCTTTCGTCTATCGCCAGGGGAAGATGATCGGGGTGATAACGCTCAGCGACCTTCTGGAGCGGATACTGGGCTTCAAGGTAGCTTGACCGGAGAGGTACGGCTTGATTCATTAGACTTAATTCTATGCTACAAAGCCACATGCGGCATAATCCAGTTGAGTAATATTCCTAATACGTTACACTACGCGCCAGAAGCTGAATAGTTCGAAGGTCGGCGACAGGACCTGGCACAAGTCTCCAAGACGTTTCTGCAAAGAGCATGGCGACGCCTAAACCTCCGCGGCAATCTGTACGTCCTTCCTGCCTTTGGCTACGGCGCAGCCATGCTAGCCTACTTCCTCTTGTATGGCAAGCTCCTCCAGTTCCTCCCTATACTATTCTTCTTGGCCGTCATGCCCGTACTGGCTCTCCTCGGCTCCTCGAGAGGCATGGCGAAATACTGGCTCCCGTTCATCTCGATACTTCTCTCGTACGAAGCTCTTGCCGGGATAGTCGGCTCGTTCGCTGCTTCCAAGACCGTCTTCTCGCTCTATCCCCTGGACAGCGCTCTCTGGGGCTTCAACGTGACCGGGTGGGTCCAATCGATCTTCTACTCGTCCGCCATGACCCAGGTAACGTCGTTCTTCTACACCCTGCACTTCCCGCTCGTGGTGATCACCTCGGCGACTCTGTGGTACTTCAGGAGACCGCTGTTCGGAAAGTATATGGTTGCAATGATCATAACTTCTTATGCAGCTCTAGCGACCTTCATTCTGATACCAACCGGCCCTCCTTGGTACCAGGGCGTAGCCGCCGACCTGTATCAGAGCACCGGGTCATCGGTCCTACCAAACGCGCTTAGCTCTGCCATCTCGATGATCGAGTCCGACAAGTTCGCCGCGTTTCCGAGCCTTCATGCCGCCTACGTGATCATATTTGCCTATTTCATGATAAAACTGGACCGCCGTCTCGCGTTCGTCGCCATTCCCGTCTTGGGCGCCGTACTATTCTCCACCCTCTACCTCGGCCAGCACTATCTGATCGACCTCATTGGCGGAGCACTTTACGCTCTGATCCCCTGCCTCATAGCGGAGCGACTGCACTTCAACATCCCCGAAAGAACACGAAAGAAGAAGAGCGGCGTCTAAAGCTGCCGCCGGTAGCGAGCCCCCTCGCCTGGCACATCCCTCTGAGCCTCCAAAATCATGAGACATGTACTGTTTACGCGTTCGATCTGGCTGCTCGAGACAGGTGTATCGTGTGGTCGTAATCGTTGCAGGGTCGGCATTCATGAGGATGCAAAAGAGGTCGTTCCGTCGACCTCCGAACACGGTAAGGGTAGCTCGTCTCAGAGATCTGCTGAACATCGGTGACTAGGGACCTCTTTCGGAAGGTCTTCGACAACCAGATACCGCAAGCAGAGAAATGGAGTTCATAGAAATGTGAAGATATTTTCACCAGTGTCAAGATAACCAGAAGGTGAGCTAAACTCATTGACCATGTCACAATTTTCTAACAACTGGGAGAATAAGAAATCCCCTGGGATCGGAAGCAGATTCAAGGGGAGATTTAACAACCCGGGGCCACTCAAACCGAGATTAGATCAAGCGACACGTCAAATACAGACTGTAATGTCGAAACTGGATTCGACCATATTCAAACTGCGGGAGAGGGACACGTTTCTGTTCAACAAGATCGTATCTTCAGTGCAGAAGAGGGACTCTCAGAGGGCTTCGATGTTCGCTAACGAGCTGGCTGAGCTCCGCAAGATGAGCAAGATGGTGACCCAATCAAAGCTAGCTCTGGAGCAGATAGTGCTCAGATTGAACACAGTCACAGAACTCGGTGACGTGGTCCTTACTCTGGCACCAGCCACATCCATAGTCCGCAATCTCAGAGAGGGTCTATCTGGTGTGATGCCCGAGGCCGAAGGTGAGATGAGCGAGATCTCAGGTCTCCTCAGTGGGATCCTCGTAGACGCCGGCTCAGTAAGCGGTACCTCGCTCAACTTCGAGACGGCGAATGAGGAAGCAGAAATGGCGCTCGCGGAGGCCGCGGCTGTAGCGGAGACGAGGATGAAGAAGTTCCCCGACATACCGCAGACGGTGGGAGATTCCGACCAGGAGATGGAAATGGCCTAAAGGAGGCCGGATGGCCTTCTCCCTTCCTCTTCCCACCTGAAGAACAGGCAGCAAGAAGAGACACTGCCTGCTCATGACAGAACAAGCTCGGATTGGATTCCAGCCATTCTCCACATCCTCACGATCATGAGCGATCGGTGACCTTCCAGGTCTGCTGGGGCCAGCTCAGCGTTGGGTAAAATGGCCCGATGGAGGTACAATGAAACCGTGTGCTGACTGATCAGCTGACTGACCAGAAGCCTTTTGCCAGCGAGATGAAAGGATAATGGGCGCCTTGCCCAAGTCTGGCCGTCCCACCCGGGATGGTGAGTATCTAAGAATCGGAATCATGACGAAGGATAGAGGCACCCCCAGAAGAGTCGCCTGGATCACGACAGGGCCTGGAGGCATCTTCTTCGGCGTTGCCAGAGCCACCGGATGGGGAACGAAGTACAGCTATCATGCAGACGGCAATTTTTACCGCTCTGCTCAATCACAGACACCCGCTGGCCCGAAGGAAACCCAGGAACTGATTAGCAAACACCCTCCTATCCCTGAGATCAGAGGCCTGCTTCAGCTACTCTCTGTCGACATTGGTGCAGGCGATCGGCTCCGCAATTTCCCCTTCAAGAGGAGATATGAGTCCGTCTATGTCAAACCCCTGAATGGAAGGGTCTCTTTCAAACTGGGGCTGCTCGAGCCAGGAGTTCCTCAGGCTCTCGATGCCATCAAAAAGAAGGAGGAGCATCACTTTCGCCTAATTGCAAGGACGGAGCCCTGGATATTGCTGTGGAACGCAGCAGGGTTCGAAACAACTTCTTTCTGATAGGACCTGAGTCCTTCGGTGACTAACTGGTTAGTAACGGATCCATCTGCCTGCGAGGCGGGATTCTGTCCATCTCTTACAAAGAGCGTAAAGTTAGAGGCTAAACCTCAAGAATTAAATGCGGGTAGTCCCTCTTCAGCGGCTCTCACAATGAGTAGTTCATCTGATTCGTACCTCGCCGTCTGGAAGAGGCAATGCTGGAAGTGCCAGAACCAGATCACGGTCGTCATGGACATCACGGAATGGCGCGGCCCACATGCGACCCATAGCGGCATGTGGAAGCAGGGCGCGTCTCTGGAATCGGTCAAGCGCTTCGTTCAAGGTTCGAACATACAGTTTAGGAAGACCTCAGATGTCCCTGAAGGATACTTCGCAAACATCTGCACGAGATGCGACAGCGTCCAGGGCGACTGGTTCCTGAACGAAGACCTGACCCAGTTCACCTACGAGGCCGTCCCGAAGGACTTCTCGGTACTTCAGCTGAGAAAGGGAGCGGTGGTCAAGACCTTCAACAACATCCCGGAGCTAGAGAAATATCGCTTTGGGAACGGCAAATCTAAATGAACAGACCCCGTCTCAGGCTGTCAAGAGAGCCGATCACATGATGTCGCTGTGTCAGACCATCGAGGCCAGCTAAAAATTACCCTGAACATTCTTCACTCTCGAATATATAGCTCTGTCCCGCACTCCTAGCGAGAATAATGGCAAAGCTGACCACAGAGAAGAGAGAAAGACTGCCCGACTCTGCATATGCGTGTCCCATAGACAGAAAACTTCCGATCAACGACGCAGCTCACGTCAGAAACGCCATGGCACGCTTCGACCAGGTAATGGCAGACAAGTGCCATCCGCAGGAGGCAAAGAAGAGGATACTCGCAGCCGCCAAGAAGTTCGGGGTCGATGTCAAAGACTTCCAAGAAGTGAAGCACTTCAAGAAAGACTGAATCGGTCCCCGCAGTCAGGGTAATGTCTACCGCGTCCCGGAACTTCTCGCCCTCTCTGATGACGCGAGACCTGAGGGCTATCCTGACCGAATCGGCCTATTATTAGCAGGCCTCCATTAGACAATACTCATATCTCATCCCGGTCGGGCAGACGTCGCTGCATCACAATGATACTGGAGTTGCCTAGGAAGACCGAGCATTTAGGCGCGGTGAGGATTCACGAAGTCCAGCGGGTCTACGAGCTGGACTCGGGTGCCAGTAAGTTTCCAACGAAGGCCAAGGAGGCGGTCGCGACAATATCGAACGACGAGATCGAGCGGATCAATCAGAAGATGGCGATTGTCGTGCCCATAAAGGACGAGCGCCTGAACCTGCTTGAAGGCGTCCTGAGCGGAATTCCTCATGACTGCCAGGTGATCATCGTCTCCAACAGCGCCAGGTCTCCCGTGGACAGGTTCCAGACCGAGAAGCAGAGCATAAAGGAGTTCAACCACTTTGTGGACGACAAGATCCTCCTCGTGCACCAGCAGGATCCTGGGATATCCAAGGCCTTCAGAGACGCCGGATTCGACTCTGTGCTGGAATCCGGAACAGTCAGGGGAGGCAAGGCCGAAGGCATGCTCGTCGCCACGCTGCTCGGAAAGATGCTGGGCAAGGAATATCTGGGGTTCATAGACGCCGACAACTACATACCCGGAGCCGTTCACGAATATGTCGAGATCTTTGCCGCAGGTTTCACTCTGGCGGAAAGCCCATACTCGATGGTAAGGGTATCATGGACGCACAAGCCGAAGATCGAGGACGACCGCCTCTTCTTCCCAAAGTGGGGGAGAGTCTCAGAGGTAACCAACCAGTGCCTGAACCGACTGATCGAAAGCCACACCGGCTTCGGAACGGAGATAATCAAGACCGGTAACGCCGGCGAACATGCGCTAAGTATGGCGCTGGCAGACCTCCTCTTTTACGCGTCCGGCTTCGCCGTCGAGACCTACGAGATAGTCAACATACTGGAGCAGTTCGGGGGTCTGCTGCCTCCGACCCATCCCGAGGTAATGTCATCGGGGGTGGACATCTTCCAGATCGAGACCCGCAATCCTCACCTGCACGAAGACAAGGGAGAGGGACACATCGATGAGATGCTCCTCTCCTCCCTGGGGGCCATATACAATTCACCCATCTGCTCTGAGAAAGCTAAGAACAACATAGCCTCCATACTCGCTGGCAGAGGTCTTGCAAAGGAGGGACAGGAACCTCCTTCGCCTACCAAGATCGAGCCTGCAGCCACGCTCGACCTCCCGCGCTTCGTGGAGACGATCAGGCGAGAATCCCAGACGCTGTCGGAATTCGGAGGATGAACGCTCCTCTAGGTCGTCCTCAGGCTCGCGGTCTTCGATATGGTTGGGACGATTCTCGATGTCAGGGTGATCCGCGCTGTGGCGAAAGAGCTCCTCATCGCAGCACCGTAGCCATTCCAAGGAATTCACCCTAGCGACTCGCCTCCTCCAGATCACCGCACTGCAGCTCGCCGAGCGGACCCTGCCGTGTCTTTTCGTCTTTATCTGGTGTTTTGGATGCAGGTCTTCTATCGACGTGGCAGTCTCTGCGCGGCCTGCCGTCTCCCATATCGGAGGTTAGACCTGCAATCGCTAGACGCAGCGGACCCTCCGCGATGCCCACAGCTTAAATCTCCTATCTCCTAGTTCGAACGCACATGGACTCGCAATGCAGACGATTTGAAAACAAGGTCGTTTTTGTAACGGGAGCCGCCAAGGGCATAGGTTTTGCCATCGCGACGGCATTCGCCAAGGAGGGAGCGATTCTCGCTGTCAACGACATCTCAGAAGAGAATCTTCGGAACGCGCTATCGATGATAAGACAGTACTCCCCGAGCAGCGTGTCGTATCGCGCCGATATCACAAAATCAAATGAGGTCGCAAAGATGGTCGACAAGATCGAGAAAGACTTTCAATCCATAGACATTCTGATCAACAACGCAGGCATCGCTCTCCCCACGGGGTTCCTGAACATCTCAGAACAGGAATGGGATCGAGTGATGTCTGTCAATCTCAAGGGGGCCTTTCTCGTCTCTCAGCGTGTCATCTCGCTGATGATAAGGACGAAGAGAAAGGGGAAGGTCGTGATGATGGGGAGCCTCTCAGGCAAGATGGGAGGGGTGGCCACTGGGATGCACTACAGCGTCTCGAAAGGAGGCTTGATCGTAATGGCGCGTCAGATGGCACGAGAATTCGCCTCATCCGGAATCAATGTCAACGCGGTCGCTCCTTCATTTGCAGATACAGATATGCTGAAGGACCTGAAACTGGAAACCAAGAAAGATGAGCTCGCGAAGATGAACGTGATTCCTCGTCTGGCGACTCCTGACGACATCGCGAACGCGGTCTTATTCCTCAGCGCTGACGGCTCCTCCTTCATAACGGGTGAGACGATCAATGTGGCCGGAGGGCGCTTAATGGACTAGCTAGCTGGCTAACATTTTGGGAGAAGCGTTTCATCGAGCCGACTCAGGCGGTCACGTACCGGTCAATTTCCCGATTGATGTGCTCGTAGTCCATCAACAAACTGATTCCCTTCTGGGTTGTTTTGAACAGCTCTGTGGTTTCTTCTTTTCGTATGAGGTCCGAGAGCTGCAGGAATGAAAGGTACCCTTCGACTTGCGAAGAAGTGAGACATCTCTCGTACATTATCCTCGTCTTTGTGGCCCCGTCCCTGGTGACAAGTAGGATGCCGACCAGATTCTCAATCCTGCTAGGGGATCCATCGCGATGTGAGAAGACGTTCCGATATTGATACGCCCACATGAAGATTCTTTCAGTAGTTTATCAGAGAAACTTCTCCATCGGCCCTCTGCGTTTCGGCGAGAGCGATACCAAGCCGGGGGAAGGTCCGGAATCCTTGGAGTCTTCGCTTCTTCTTGTCCCTTAAGTAGGCCACGAACCCGGACGAGTTTGATCGCAAAATCGAAGAATAGGGTTAGCGTTCCACTGGGTATTAGGATAAGACTGCTCCGAAAGTCCCAACCTGTATGCGTGCATGAGACGCAGATCGACTAGCCCATGTTTTTCTACCTCGCTGCTGATCGCGCTTGCGTGAACTGGGCGAAGAACGTCTTCGTGAGAAACGCGAAGCTATACGAGCTCGTCCTGGAGGGGATGTGGAGGCGCGGAGAGGAGGACGCGCTGGCGATATCGAGCCTGCTCCAAGACATGGGACTGGGTGGATGCAGAATCCTCGACGTCCCCTGTGGGATCGGGAGGGTGGGCATACCACTCGCCCAGCTCGGCTATACCGTTGCAGGTCTTGATTTCTCTCCACATCTCGTCTCGGTTGCGACCATCAAGGCCCGGAGGTTCGCTGTGGCAAGCAGGGTCTCTTTCGCTATAGGGTCCATGATGGATCTCACACTTTTTGAGAAGGGCTCGTTTGATTGCGCCATAAACGTCTTTACGAGCATCGGATACGGTTCCGAGGAAGAAGATGTAGCCTTCTTCAAACAGTTGAGGGCTGTGGTGAGGACGGGGGGTGTGTTTGTGATCTCCGGACTGAGAAACAGGGACTACATCGTCAGGCACACGGCCCAGAATGTCTTCGAGGAGAGCGAGAAGCTGCTGGTGCTTGACCGGTACTCGTTCGACGTGACCCGATCACGCGAGAAGGGATCGTGGAGGTTCTTCCTGAGGGTCGGAAACGCTCTGAAGTTCGCCGGAGAGTTTCCCACAGACATCAGGATATATTCACCGCACGAACTCGTCTCGATGCTTGGGAGCGCCGGTTGGAACCTATCCGGGCTCTATGATTCGCTTCTTACGAAGAGCCCCTTCAGCCCGGAGAGCCCGAGCTACGCCCTGGTCGCTGAGGCGGTCTGAGAGCGAGACGTGTCTTCTCGACTCTGCTCATCCTCTTTATCTGGTTCTCCCTCTTCAGAGCGGAGGACCTGTCTCCGCACTGCTCATGGTAGAGCAGGACGACGGGCCTGCGGCTCCTCGTGAACTTCGAGCCAGAACCGCGATTGTGCTGCTCGATCCTCCTCTCTAGGTCGATGGTGCAGCCTGTGTAGAGTTCGCCCGTCCTGCACCTCACTATGTAGACCTGCCACAACGCGACCCACCCAAGAAGATAAGAACCCTGGTGATAAATCATTGCCAATGGCGTACGAGAAGAAAGAATCGCAGATGCGCTGCCCTGGCTGCAGGAGGTATTCCCTGAAGAGGAAGGATGACAGAATCACGTGCGATACCTGCGGCTATACGCTGAATCCAGGCGAGGAAGCGAGATTCCGGCTCTACGAGCTCTTGAAACAGTAGTCGGGTCAGCTGCTTCTCATCGCAATTCCGTAGACAACCCGCATGCACGCGTTCATCACGTAGGGGATACCCTCTGCGGTCAGTATCGCCTTTGCCTCATCGTTCTCCAGCCCCGCCTGCGCCCAGAAGACGTAGGTTCTGCCGTACTTCTTTGACAGCTCAACCACCTGTCGCGCCACCTGGGGGAGTTCCTCGCTCGGTCTGAAGACCTCTATCACCTCCACCTCCTTCGCAAGCTGCTCTGGCATCGATGCCAGGGACGGGAAGGCTCTCTCCCCGAGTATCTCATCCGCCGCAGGGTTGATCGGCACGACGCGGTAGCCATGCTCTCTGAGGAACGCTGGGATGCTGTTGGCATCTTTCTCAGGGTTCTTGGACGCTCCGACGACCGCTATTACCTTGCGGGTCCTTATGACCTCGAGCGGTGAAGCAGTCGCGCTCGGCATGGAGCCGGGTGGCCGAGGATTGGTCATGTCTCTATCCTGTCACTTTGTCACGAGCGTGAGGATGTCCTCGTCCATGAGCATGTGGTTTATCCCCACCCTCTGTCCACCGAACTTGACGCTCTTTCCCCAGATCAGGGCGTACCTGAATTCGTCCTTTATGTTCCTGTGGACCTTGTTGCAGACCTCGAGGACGCTGGACCCGTTTCTTATGATCATGGGCTCCTCGAAGTCGGTCTCCCCCGTCCTCCTGCGCAGGTAGATCCGGACAAAGTCGAGCTTCTTGTAGATCTCCTCCTTGAGGGCCGCTATGTTGATGTCAGCCTCTGCAGAGATCGGGACGAACTTGTAAGGCATCTTGGACATGAGCTCGTTGGTGAACCCCGCATTGACGAGGTCCATCTTGTTCATGACCGTCAGCGACGGGGCGTAGACCCTGCTGCCGAGCAGGACGTCGATCAGCTGTTCGTCGTTTATGTCTTCCCTGATTACTACTCGCGCGCTGTTGAACTCATAGACCCTGAGCATCTCCTTCACGAGCTGCTCGGTGATCTTCGTCAGCTTCACCGTGCTCGTGACGGCTATTCCTCCTGTTGCCGTGGGCTCTATGACCACGTTGGGCGGCTCGGTATCGACCCTGATGCCCGTGCTTCTGAGCTCCTTCTCAAGGAGCATCCTCGCCTCCGGATTGAAGACATCGATGATGAACAGCACAAGGTCGGCGTTCCTTGCCACAGCGAGGACTCTCTTTCCGAGTCCCCTGCCGGAGGACGCCCCCTGGATAATCCCCGGAAGGTCGAGTACCTGTATCCTCGCGCCTTTGTAGTCCATGACGCCTGGAACGACGTCGAGCGTGGTGAATTCGTAAGCCGCCACCTTCGACTTTGCGTTCGTGAGCCTGTTGAGCAGGGTGGACTTGCCGACGCTGGGCAGCCCGATCAGTACGACCGTCCCGTCGCCAGATTTCTTTACATCAAAGCCGATGGCACTGCCCGACCGTCTGGCCTGCTGCTCTTCCTGTTCGTGCCTCAGTTTTGCAAGCTTGCCTCTGAGCAGGCCTATGTGATGCTCCGTCTTCTTGTTGACCTGCGTCCTGTGTATGTCGTCTTCTATCTTCTTGATCTTCTCAGGTATCCCCAAGCTTGACCGTTCTCCACGTATCCTTGGACCTCGCTGTATCTTCTACAACTTAAACGTTCAAATGCTCCTCCCCGCTCGCAGGGCTTGCCCTTGATGTGCGAACGCTGCCACGCTGGACAGATGATCGAGTACGAAAGGAAGATCGGGTCCGGCCCGAAGGAGACCATACTGATGGGAAGAAAATGCGAAAGATGCGGGTACACACAGCTTGACAGCGACGACGACGTCTGGTCCGCTGTGGGGCTGTGAGCCCTACCAAAAGCGGTCCCAAGCCCGGTGAGGAGGAAGGACCGTCCCGGGTTGCATCACTACTCGGGGAGTATTCGGGCACAGGTCAGCCCGGGGAGCTCGTCCGATGTCTTTCTCTGAACAGCAACCTCGCAGGTCCGAGGGCGAATCTGGGGCTGCTGGAAGAGTTTTGCACGGAAGGATCCTAGATGAGCTACTAGCCTCCGAGGATCGCAGGTCAGAGGAGTTCCAGGCTCTGCGAAGGTACCTCGCCTACTCGCTGAGTATCGTCGTCGCGGCAATCCCGAAGGACGGGTTCTTGTTTCTCAAGGAGTTGGCTGGCATGGGCGATGCCCACGTGAAATGGGTCTGCAAACAGAACCTGAAAAAGAACAGGCTGAGCGAGGTTCCCCCGAGAGGTAGCTCTCCTTGAGAAGATCGTGAGCTAGCTAGCTACTAGAATCGTCTACGCGTACTCGTTCCTGTCCACCACGTTCAAGAGCTCCTCACCTCTGAAGAACCGCAGCAGGTTCCTCACGGCGTTCCGCGCCGGTCCTCCCCCAACGACGGCGCTAGGCCCGGAGACGTGGGGCGTCCCGACGAAGTTGTCCAGATTCAGGAATGGTAGGCTCGGGGAGTAAGATTCTCTGCCTTCCTTCATCCACCAGACGTCCGTGGCATAGATGAAATCCTTGTTATCGACAAGCCATCGGTACAGCGTCTCTTCCTCGATGATCTCGGCCCGGGCGACGTTCACCAGCACTGCGTTCCGCTTCATCATCGATAGTTCCGTCCCCCCGATCATCCTCTTCGTGGATTTGGTGAGCGGAAGCGCCAAGATCAGGACGTCACAATCCCGCAACACGGTCTCGAGGCCTGCCCGTCCCTGCAGGGAGACGATGTCGCGCTCTTCTAACGTCCGTCTGGAGAAAACGATAACGTCCATCCCAAACGCCTTCCCTAACTTTGCGACCGTCCTACCGATTCCGCCGTAGCCGAGTATCCCCAGGACCTTGCCCTTCAGGATCAGGACATCTCTGCCAACTTCCACAGTAGACGCCCGTTTGAAGCCTGTCTTCTTTACGTCACGGTCGAGCCTCACGATCCGCTTTCCGGCCGCCAGCAGCAGCCCCCATGCGTACTCCCCCACCTCATCCGAATATCCACCTGCGTTGCTGCACACCAAGACCTCTCGTGACAAGTCCCCAAACGGGATGTGGTTTACACCTGCCAGCCCGGATTGGACCAGCGACAGTTTTGTCATCTTCGAGACCCTCGTCCGATTCAGTCTCTCCGGCCAGAGAAGGACGAGGACACAGTCTATCGAGGGAAGGACCGCATCGAGCTCTAGGTCATCCATCTCACTGAGCCGGTAGATGTCTGCATACCGGGTCACCTGTTTGAGTTCTTCCTCTGGGAAGGAGTCGCCCAGGAGAAGCTTCGCTTTCAATGGCTGCCTCTGGTACCTGCGCTATTCAAACTATTCGAAGTACCACAACCCATTAATCAACGATGGTTGTAATCCAATCTGTTGGCGAAGAGGTCCTTTACGATCGATACTGGCAAGGAGAAGATCGAAGTGGAGGGGCATGAACACAAGAACGTGGCTGTGAAGTATCTCATGAAGAGGAGGAGGAGCCTCCTTTCCACGAAAGATCCTGTAAAGGTGGAACGCCTCTTTGCGGAACTCCCTGCTCAGGTTAGCATAATCGGCAAACAGATCACAAAGTCCTACAAGGTGGCCTGGGAGAAGACGGGCACCGGGGAGTTTTCCGGAGCACGGTTCACGTTCACCATGGACGAAGCCTGACGGCGGATGAGCGACGACGCCCACCGAGGACGCGCCTGAGGAGCAGTTCAGGGCTCTCATAGTCGCGACGATTCTCAACGCCGATCCTGAACGAGCGCTGGACCTTCTTTGCGAGCACTACAGAGTAGAGAGGCCAAAGCTCGGCGTTGGAGTCGTCAAGGGGCGTTCGAAGGGCGTCCAGGCGGTCTATTCTGCGAACAGGAAGGAGATACTGGCTGCAAAACGCGAGTATCTATACGACCCATTCACGATCCTGCACGAGTTTTATCATCATCTGCGTTACTTTGGTGGCGAACACAGAGGCACAGAGAAGCATGCGGACCGGTTTGCCATCGAGTTCATCCAGGCCTATCGAAATGTGGTGGCAAGGCTCGCAACCGGGACCTCAGGTGAACCGAAGGCAGAGGACGTCTAGACGTCGATGATCTCAGATCATCGTATAGGTCTCCTTAGGTCTCATGAACCTGCCGTAGAAGTATCCGAGCAGGACTCCGAAGAGCAAGGCTCCCACAAGACCCGTCCCGACCTGTACCAGATAGTACTCTAGCCCGTAATGGATGTTGTTGTAGCCCCCAAGCACGCTGACAAGCAGCCACAAGACCACCCCGAGTACGATCCCCTTGATGACCGGGGTTTTCCCTGGAATCTTCTCGATCAGCTTGCCGTAGATCGCGCCTAGTATGAGCCCACCGATCACCCCGACAACAACCACGATCACGGGTGTCAGGAGCAGGGCGATCCCGAATAGCTGCTCGGGCGTGAACGGGGAGTTGGGAGGCAGATTCTGCGAGAGGACCGAGATCACCGTGCTCTTGATCGAGATCAGCGTGAAGTAGCTGACGATGCCCAGGAGGATTCCATAGGCGATACCCGCCACCACTCCTGCCTTTGCCCCGTTGCCCGCGCTCCCCATTGTGCTCTAGGGCCTCTCAAGATTTTCTTTTACAAATGTTTAGGCCGAGGTGAAAGTAAGCTCCCGATACGATACGGTTAGTCGGTACGAAACAACTACGTCCACCCGCCCCCATCGAGTGCCGCGCCGAGCCTAGCTAGGCTGCTTCGACCACTTTATTGCCCAGTCGCCAAGTCCCTTCAGGATCATCTTGAGCTCCTCACCCTTGGGGGTCAGAGCGTATTCGACGCGCGGAGGGCTCTCCGGAAAGACCTTTCTTGATACTACCGCCTGCTTTTCGAGTTCTCCGAGTCTCTCCGCGAGGCTCGTAGCGCTTATCCCCTCGATCCTGCGTTTCAGCTCATTGAACCTCGCTGGTTCCTGGAGTCCCAACGCGTGTATCACAGGGAGGGTCCAGACCTTGGTCAGCTCGTTCCATGATGCATGAATCACCTTGCACGAATCCAGTACCTCTTGGTTAATCTGAACAGACTTGCTCAAGTCAGGATTACCTACTTAGCTGCAAGCGACTACTACATATATAAATACGACTGCGGCAAAATCGCCGATGAACCAGATGCGCGGAGCACAAAGGGAAAACCTACAGGACCTCGACATAGGCCCCAGGGATATGGAGGTCCTGCGCTTCATAGGCGAAGAGGCGCTTCTCGGGTTCACTTTTGAGGGATTGAAGAGAAGGCTTGGGGCTCACTCTGAAACGCTTTCAAGGATCCTGGACAGGCTCGAGGAGAAGATGATCCTCGAGAAGACGGATCACGGATATCAGGTCACGGAGAGAGGAAGAGAGGTCACCAGCCTGCGACAGCTCTCGGCCTCGGAACCGAGATTGACGCTTCTCAGGACCCTTCTCCCCAGCATTGAAAACCCGCGGGAAGCAATCTCGGGGCTCAGGGGTCGATGGTTCGGACCGCTCCGATGGCTAGGATACTCTGAGGACGAGAAGGGCACCATCATGAAATGGATCACCGAGGACGGCAGCATCCAGGTCGACGCAATCTTCTCGAGCGGGGAGCTTACGATCGAAGGTCGGATCAAGGAAGGGAAGGATCTCACACACGCCATAAAGGCTTCCCACCAGCTCGTGGGATACATCTCTAAGGTCTATCCTTCCGCGCCGAAACAGAGAGCCGCCTACTATGTGGTCGGCGAATCGTTTTTGATTCCCAACTAACTAGTGTGACCAGGTTTAGAAAATCACAGTCAACAAGTACCTGCCTGTTTCTTCACTATCTCAGTGACTCAAAACATGAGCGGTACAAATACGGTCGGAATATTGGAGACGTTCTCCAGCGCAATCGAACAGGTCGCTGAGAGCGTAAGCCCTTCGGTCGTGAGCGTCAGCTCCGACGGAAGGAACGGAACAGGCATCGTCTGGGACGACGAGGGACACATCGTCACGGCGTATCACGTGGTACAAGGGCTCGAGGAGGTGGAGGTGGGCTCGGACAGCGGAGAGACCTTTACGGCCAAGGTCGTCGGTCAGGACAAGAGCTCTGACCTCGCCCTCCTGAAGATAGAGGGCAAGCTCCGGCCCATAGCGAAGGGCGACTCGGAGTCTCTCAGGGTCGGCCAGTTCGTCCTGGCGCTCGCAAACCCCTACGCGACCAAGGCTAGCGCCACGTCCGGGATAATCACCGGAGTGAAGCGCAACATCGGCGGATGGTGGGGCGTGGGCATCGACGACGCTATCGTGACCGACGCCCGGGTGAACCCCGGCTATTCTGGAGGCCCTCTCGTAGATGCCTCCGGAAGGATGGTCGGCCTGAACATCGCGTACATGTCGTCCAGGGGGATCGCCGTCCCGATCCAGAAGGTCTCGGCGACCGTCCAGAAGCTCGCCTCCGGCAAGGTGGTCGGACGTGCCTATCTCGGGATAGTCACCAATCCCATCCCGATCCCAGAGGACGTCGCAAAGATGCCAGAGGTAGCCCAGGAGTATGGTCTGCTGGTCCTCTCTGTCGAGGCAGGCAGCGCTGCGAAGGCAGCCGGGCTGGTGTTCGGCGACGTGCTGCTCGGGCTGGAAGACAAGCCTGTCACAGGGTTCCGCGACCTGACGAGGCTCCTGACAGAGGAGAAGATCGGGAAGGCCCTCAAGCTGAAGGTCCTCCGCGGAGGAAGGGTCGAGGCCCTCTCGGTCACACCGGGTCCAGCGCCGGAGAGCGAGTGAGCATGGATCCCAGAGGCCCGGCACCCGGTCCATCCATACCGGAGCCAGGACCGCCCGTAAGACCTCCATGGTGAGATAGAAGATGCCACTAACCTCCCTGGAAAGTCAGGTTACAGGCGCGGTCGAGAAACTCAGCGAGAGCGTCGTGGGGATCGACAGCACAAAGCTCACACGAGACAACAGGTTCGGGCTCGTGCCCATCGAGGGTCAGGGGTCAGGGGTCATAATCGACCCGAGAGGAACGATCGTGACCAACCACCACGTCATCGACGACGCTTCCAAGGTCCAGGTCCATCTCAAGGACGGAAGGTCACTGGTCGGCGAAGTGATCGGGTCGGACCGAGCCACCGACATCGCCCTCGTCAGGGTGAAGGCGGATAACCTCCCGTTCGCGACGCTCGGCGACTCGGAGTCTCTCAGGGTCGGCCAGTTCGTCCTGGCCATAGGCAACGCCCTGGGTCTCCCCGGCGCGCCGACCGTGTCCCTGGGCGTCATAAGCGCGCTCGGTCGGCCTCTTCCGGGGACTGACTTCGTCCTCGAAGGGCTGGTACAGACCGACGCGGCCATAAATCCTGGCAACAGCGGCGGACCGCTCGCTGACCTTGAAGGAAGGGTGATCGGCATCAATACAGCGATGATACCCTTCGCCCAGGGAGTGGGTTTCGCCATCCCCTCTGGCACGATCAAGACGATCATCGACCAGATCTCGAAACACGGTAGAGTGGTAAGGCCGTGGCTCGGCATATCCGGGCTCGATGTCAACCCTTCTATCGCGAGGCGGTATGGGCTCTCCGTCGAGTCGGGGGTGCTCCTGGCCGAGGTGATGAGGGAGAGCCCGGCTCACACAGCGGGCCTCCGCGAAGGTGATATCGTCGTGGGGATCGGTGAGAACAAGGTCGAGCAGATGAAGGGACTCGTGACCGCTCTCTCCAAGTTCGCCATAGGCGAGCGAGTGACGATGAGCTTCGTCAGGACGGGTACGACGTACGAGGCAGACCTCCGTCTGGCCGAGGCGCCCGTGCCGCTGCTGACGAGGCGAAGGTGAGACCCGTGAGGGTCTCAACCCGCGGTTTCAGACGCTGAAGGAAGTTGCTGGGTTGGGGACTCGGTCGCATGTCCGCTCGTCCAAGGGATGTCTCTCTAGGGCCTGAATCCTCAGCGCCTCTTCCTGGACAGGAAGAGCCCTGCCGCTAAGGACAGAATCCCTATCACCATCACAGCGACGCCCTGGTATATCCAGGTCGGGTTGTTGAACATGAATGAGCTCTGGGGACCGACGATGCCCATCCCCTGCAGGATGAAGACGAGTCCAGCGAGCATCAGCAGCACACCCACAAGGGCCAGGAGCACCGGGACGAGCTTCAAACGGCGGCCGGAACCCCGACGGGTAGTTTAGCGTTTGCCCAGAAGCATCCCGTACCTCTCGGCGAACTCCTCTCCGGTCAGAGGCGGGATCGTTCCTATCCTGATGTTCTCGCGCACGTGCACCGGGTCCTTCTGTCCGACCAGAGGCGCTATGACGGCGGAATGAGCCGAGCGGGCGAACTGGAGAAGCGAGAGCGCCCTCGATCCCTCCAGCTCGGGGACCCTGGTGTGGTTCAACAACCTGCCCTCCGCGAACGGGGCGCTGGTGAAGACCCCCAGTCCGAGTTTTTGGGCCGCCTCGAATGTCGTGAGGGGCTCGTCCGCTATCCTCTGGTTCCTCGCGGAGAGGGCTTCGTTCATCGCCGGGTTGAAGGGCAGCTGGATGAACCTGAACCCGTGCTCTGCTCCTCCGACGTTATTTGCGACCTCGACCAGATCATCGAGATTGGTGTATCCCTGCTCTCCCCTGGAGACCCTGAAGCAGTTCCAGGAAGCGAACCCATAGTATCTGAGCTTCCCTTCGCTCCTCTTCTTCTCATAGAGCGAGAAGACATCGGCGACCCGTTCCAGGAACCTCCTGTATCCGATCTCCGGTATCCAGGACTCTGCCGCGTTGTGGAGATAGACCAGGTCGATACATTCGACCCCCAGATTCTCGAGGCTGCGCCCGAGCTGGTCTAGGAGAAACCGGGGCGCCATCGAGTGGACCTCCCCGGCTATCTCGTCTACCTTCAGCTTTCCCGGTCTGATGTACTCTTCCTGGACATAGCTCCAAAAGTCCTTCTGGAGGTCGCCATCGGAAGTAAGATAGCCGTTCTTGGTGGATATGAAGAGCTCTTCCCTCTTCACCGAGCCTTCGTTCGTCAGGCGCTCGAGCGTCCGACCGATCGCGCGCTCGGCCTTCTGCATCCTGTAATTTATCGCAGTGTCGATAACGTTGACCCCCCCTGAAACCACCGATTCGTAGACTGCTTCCTCGACCAGCCTATCTGTCAGAGAGTCTGCCTCGCCCAGATAGGTACCCGCGCCGAGGGAAGAGATGAAGAGAGAGAGGAAGGAGCGAAAATGTCTCGGTTCCATCCCCTTCTTTACACCTCTGTCCCTGTACCTCAGAGTCCCCTCGACCGTCGCGAACCCGGTTTGCGGCACGTGCACCTTCGCGTATCCAGACGCCGGCTTATCAAGAAGTCGGGGATTTCACATTAAATACATGGCCAAAGGTACGCCACGTCCATTGAAGGTAAGTCCAAGGTCAAAGCTCGTCTCGCGGAAGATGGGGCTGTTCGCAGAGTCGGCGATCCGAGACATGTCGCAGCTGGCGGACCGAATCGGCGCGGTGAACCTCGCCCAGGGGTCTCCTGATTTTTCAGCTCCAGTCTCGGTCAAGCGAGCCGCAGCCCTTGCGATCAAGGAGGACTACAACCAGTACGAGGTGACGATGGGCAACCAAGAGCTAAGGGAAGCGATAGCCGAGAAGGTCCGGAGGTTCAACAAGATCAGAACCGACGCGGACGACGGCATCACGATAACCTGCGGGTCCACCGAGGCCATCAGCGCAGCCATGATCGCGCTCACCGATCCAGGCGACCGGGTGATAATACCCGAACCGTTCTATGAAAACTACATCCCAGCCACAATACTCTCAGGAGCGAGGGTCGTCCACTTCAAGCTTCAGGAGCCTGGCTTCAGGCTGGCAGAGGAGGACCTGAAGGCGGCCTTCAGCGAGAGACCGAAGGTGATCCTGCTGAACACACCCAACAACCCCACCGGAAGGGTCTTTTCAAAGAAGGAGCTCAGCGTCGTCGCGGACCTCTGCGAGGACTACGATGTCATAGCCATCGCCGACGAGATCTATGAGCACATAGTGTACGACGGGAATCGTCACGTGAGCCTCGCCTCGATAGGCGACATGCACGACAGAACGGTCACCGTCTCTGGCCTCTCAAAGACGTTCAGCGTAACGGGCTGGCGGATAGGATACACCGTCGCTGGAAAAGAGATCACCACGGCGATAAGGACCATCCATGACTATCTGACCGTCTGCGCGCCCACACCGCTTCAGCGCGCCGCCGTTACGGCTCTCGGCCTCCCTGACTCCTACTACGATGACCTCGTGGCTACCTACGACAAGAAGAGGCTGTTTCTGCTAAAGTCGCTCGAGGAGCTCGGCTTCTCCTGCTTCAGACCGGAGGGCGCCTATTACATCCTCGCCGACTTTGGCGGGATAAGCAAGCTCGATGATTTCGCGTTCGCGAACCACCTTGCGCAGGAGGTCGGAGTGGCAGTCGTCCCTGCCTCCAGCTTCTATGCTAACAGGGAAGCGGGAGGGAGCAAGGTCCGCTTCACATTCACCAAGAAGGATGCGACCCTGAAAGAGGCCGTGCGCAGGATGCAGAAGAACCTCTGATGCTCAGCTTCCTAGCTTCAGGATCTCGTTCCAGATGAGCTCCGGGACGGGCATCACCGAAAGTCTCGACATTCTGAGCAGGTCGAAACCCCTGAACCTCTGATCCGCCCTCATCTCTGCGAGAGTAACCGGCCGACGCAGCTTCTTCACAGGCTCGAGGTCAACCACGGCGAACCTTTCGTCCTCCTCCCCTGGATCCTGATATGCGCCAGAGGTCGCCCTCATGATTCCCACTATCCGCTTCTCTTCGCCCGTGTGATAGAACATCACCAGGTCTCCCTTCTCGACAGTTCTCAGATATTTGAGCGCAAGGTTGTTCTTGATACCGGTCCAGACCGTCCTTCCTTCCTCCTGCAGCCGGTCGAACGAGTAGTGGGAAGGTTCCTCCTTGAAGAGCCATCTTTTCTTGGGGGTGCCCAACGTCAAGACCAGCGCCTATGCGGCTTCAACGTACTTCCCGGGATTCATCAGGCCGTCCGGGTCGAAGATCTTCTTGATCTCCTTCATCAGCCTGAGTGCTTCTTCACCCTCGTGAGAGTAAAGCTGCTCGCGCAGAAAACGCGTCTTCTGCACCCCGACACCGTGTTCCCCTGTAACCGACCCTCCCATCGCTATCGCTTTCCTGCAGAGCTCCTCATAGGCGAGGTTCGCCGTGGCCCTGCTTTTCTCATCGGACTTGTCGTACAATATCGTCGGGTGCACGTTTCCATCCCCCGCGTGCCCATTGACGGGTATCTTGATCCCATACTTGGAGGCGACCTCCTTCACAAACTTCAGGAACTCGCCCAGCCTGTCGATCGGTAGGACCACATCCTCCACCTGGACGCCTGATGCCAGGCTCTTCACGGCAAGATAGGCCATGGACCTGGCCTGGTAGAACGTCTCCGCCTCCTCTTCATCCTTTGCCAGGATGATCCTCCTCGCGCCGCAGTCCCTGAAGATCTCGGTTGCGAGCTGCACCTCTTCTCCTTCCTCCACGTCGACCATCAGAGTCGCCTCCGCCTCCTCAAAGCTAGCCTCGAGCTTCTCATTCAGTGCCTGGATGTTATCGCGGTCAAGAAACTCGAAGAGGTAGGGGAGTATCTTCGAGGACCTGAGCCTCCTGATCACCTCGCCCGTCGACTCCCAATCATTGAAGGTCACCAGGAACCTCCTCGTCCTGACCGACTGTAGAGGGACTATCTTCAGCCAGGCCTCGGTGATCACACCGAGCGTTCCCTCGCTACCGACCATCAGATGAACCAGGTCGTACCCGGCCCTGTTCTTTGCCAGCGGCTCACCGAGACGGGTCACCTTCCCGTTTGGGAGGACGACGCGCAGGGCCACGACCCAGTCCTTCATCGTCCCGTATCTCACGCACCGGAGGCCGCCCGATCCCTCCGCTATCGCCCCTCCGACGGTGCAGATGTAGCTGCTCGCCGGGTCGGGTGGGAAGAAGAACCCGGAGGCCTTCAGCTCTCTGTTGAGGTCCTCGAGTGATATTCCAGGCTGTACCTGAACATACCAGTTTACCGTGTCTACCTTGACGACCCTGCTCATCCCACGCATATCTAGCATGATAGCGCCTTTCAGGACCGCCGCTCCTGTCAGGCTGCTACCGGCGCCCCTCGGCAGGACGGGCATGCCTGACTCGATCGCCAGTCCGATGATCTCGACCACCTCCTGCTCAGACCTCGGTCTCACCACGACGGCCGGTGTGGCCTCGTAGTCCGCCATGTCGCGGGTGTAGTCTTCGATGCCTGAAGCGGAGGTTATGACGTTCTCCTTCCCGCTGATCTCGACAAGGCGCTGGAACAGCTGCTCTTCGACCCTCTTCTGCATGCTCACCGGACCGACTTTCGTTGCTTAAAATCCCCACTACTCTCGGTCTTCGATGAATATGGCGGGCCCGGCAAGATTTGAACTCGCGGCTTCCAGCTCTGCTCCTCCCGTCTGGGAATAGAAGGCTGGCGCTCTATCCATACTGAGCTACGGGCCCTTCGTCGAACGCCACTATCTGATTAAGTTAAGCATTTGCAGGGATAGGTTTAGCAATGCACAGAAATGCACGGAGATGATGGAGATTTATTGAAAAATCGATGATGAAATGACAGGACCTCACAAAAGTTTACCTCTGAAGCTTTTTAATGCGAAGACGGGGAAGTTAGACCGTGGTGTCGCCCCAGGGAAGGCTCTTTGGAACCAACGGGGTGCGTTTCATCCCAGGAGTAAGCGCCGACCTAGAGTTCGTCATCAAATTTGCAGAGTGCATAGGTACCTATTTCTCCGAGGGTGAGGTCCTGGTAGGAAGGGATGGCAGGCTATCCGGCGAGGCTCTGACCCTGGCCCTAACATCGGGTCTGATGAGCTCGGGTAGAGACGTGGCGGAGGCGGGTCTTGTTCCGACGCCGGCCCTTCAGTACGCGACCAAGACACTCGGATACAGGGGAGGAGTCATGGTGACGGCATCGCACAATCCGGCGGAGTACAACGGACTCAAGGTGGTGGGTTCAGACGGGGTGGAGATAAACAGACTCGATGAACAGAAGATCGAAAAGATCTTCCGCGATGACTCGCTGAAGAGAGCTGACTGGAAGAATGTAGGGACATCCAGAGCTGAGCCATCTGTGATCAAGACCTATCTGAACGGAGTCCTCTCCAAGGTCAACGCCAGATTGATAGCAGGCAGGAAGTTCTCGGTGGTGATGGACCCGGGGAACGGCGCTCAGTGCCTCGCCGCCCCATATCTGCTCGATATGCTCGGATGCAAGATCATAACGATCAACTCGATAATCGACGGCCGGTTTCCTGCGAGAGGACCCGAGCCCACACCGGAGACGCTGGGCGACCTCAGTGCGGCGGTGCGTGCCGTGGGTGCCGACCTGGGCGTCGCGTATGACGGAGACGGAGACAGAGCGATCTTCTGTGACGAGAACGGTGCCATCTATTGGGGGGACCAGTCCGGTTCGCTCCTTACCGACTATCTTCTCGAAAGAGTCACCGACGCCACCATAGTCACCCCGATAAGCTCCTCACAGGTCGTCGAGGTGGTCGCTGCAAAGCGGGGGGCCAAGGTGATCCGCACGAGGGTAGGCAGCGTGGATGTCTCCAGGACGATAATCGAGCGTGGGGCCTTCTTCGGGTTCGAGGAGAACGGAGGATGCATCTATCCGGCGCACATCGCAGTCAGAGATGGGGGGATGGCCACCGCGCTCATGCTAGAGTGTCTGGCGGCGCGGGGTCTCTCGTTCTCCAAGATCATCGCAAATACGTTGCCGCGGTTCTTCCAGGCCAAGACAAAGGTCCACGTCCCTCCTGCGAGGGTGAAGGAGATAATGAAGACGATCGAGAAGCAGGCTGGTGTGCGGGTCGAGAAGGTCGACGGGCTCAAGATCTGGACGGACGAGAAGACCTGGGTGCTGGTCAGACCGAGCGGGACGGAGCCGATCATAAGGATCTTCGCAGAGTCAGAGACGGAGGAGAAGGTCAATTCCGTCTTCAAGAAGTTCGTCAGGCTGGTGAAGTCCGCCTCTGCCAGCTGATAGCTAGCCGAGTTGGATCCAACCTCTCTTTTCTATGCTGCGGTCGTTCGCCGTCACGGTCCCGCTCTCGCCCGTCGTCTCTCCTATGACGATGAGCTCGGACCCCAGCGCCCTTGCGGCGGCCTCCGCCTCTGTGATCTTGTTCTTGGGGACGGTACCGACGATCTCGTACTCCTCTCCACCATAGAGGACGAGTTCGTCCACGCGGTAGTGATTCTCAGAGGCGAACCTTTCAAGATATCTTCTGCTGTACGGCAGTCGGTCTATCCTCACCCCCACCTTGCTCGCTTCGGCGAGCGTGTGGAGACAGATGGCCAGACCGTCGCTCGAGTCCATGGCGGATGAGAGGTGGTCACGGAGCGTAAGCCCAAGCTTCAGCCGGGGCGAGGGCCTGTAGACGTTCTCCAGTGCTATCCTCCTGAATCCAGGAGTAGCCCGAGCCTTCTCGAGTAGGATCTTCAGTCCTGCAGAGGTCGTCCCGAACTCGCCAGTGACGACCACGAGCTCTCCAGGGCTGGCGCCTCTCCTCTCGACAATTCGGTCCGTGAAGCCGGCCAGAATGCAGTCTATCATCACGTCGTCGGCCTCGTTCGTGTCACCGCCGACCAGGTAAAGACCCCACTCAGTCATCCCATCCCGAAAGCCCCTGGCCATGGCACGGATGTCCTGATCTTTCAGGGCGCGCGGTATCCCCAAGGAGACCATCAGCGCCTGCGGAGAGACTCCCTTCGAGGCGAAATCGCTGACGCACATCGCCACCGCCTTCCGACCCGCTTGCCTCCAGGTCATCCCGGGAGGTACGTCCGTCCTGCCCACCAGCATGTCTGACTTGAGGACGAGCTTCCCGGGTGAGCTTGGGAGGACCGCGACGTCATCCCCTATGGGGGAGTACCCGTGGGGAAGCCTCCCTGCCGCTGCCGTCAAGAGGTGTATGATCTCGTACTCATCCATTCTAGGAAAGCCTCTTGAGCCTCTCCAGGTATGAATCTGCGAGCTGCTGGGCCTCCTTGACCGAAGCGGACTCGGCCGACACCCGGATGATGTCCTCCGTCCCAGACGCCCGGATCAGAACCCACGAGCGTCGCGAGACGTTGACCTTGATCCCGTCGAGCATGTCTGCGCCGGGGTTCTCCCTCTGCAGCTTCTTGATGGCTGCGAGTGCCTTCTTCCTCTCGAATGTAAGCTTCAGCCGTACCTGATGATAGGAAGGTGCCTGGTCGAGTACCCTCGATCCTTTCTTCTTTATCGCCTTCACTATCGTGATGGCTGCGAGCATGGAGTCCCTGCAGAAGTTGAAGCTGCCGTCTACCAGACCACCGCTGCTCCCTTCCCCTCCGATGCCAATGTGCTCTTCCATCATCTTTGATATCACGTTCGCCTCGCCGACCTTGGACCTGTACGTCCTCCCGCCCAGTTCCGAGACCACGTCATCGATGGCCTGCGTCGTATCGGCCGAGACGACCACCGAACGGTTTTGAAGCTCCGGTAGTATCTCTTTTATCGCAAGGGTGAGCATGTAGTCCCCCGTCCTCTTCCTACCTATGCTGTCGACGAGGACCAATCTGTCTCCGTCGCAGTCGAAGGCGAACCCGACGTCACAGCCCTTCTCCCTGACCGTCCTGGTGAGAAGCTGGAGGTCGTCGTTGGTGGGGTCTACGTTCCTGCTGAAGACGCCCGCCGTTCCTCCCAGTACCGTCAGGTCGCATCCGAGCGCCTTTAGTATCGCAGGTGTGTGGGCGATGGCAGCGCCTCCGTTCAGATCGACTGCGACCTTCACACCGTCACAGGAGCCCTCACCTGCCATCCCGATCAGCTCCGAGCCATACGAGGGTCTTGGTCCTGGACGGACGAGCCCGGCCCAGACCTTCTGGACACCGCGTCTGCGGGGTTGGAGGATTCGATCGAACTCAGACTGGACCACCCCGCGCCCGTCCAGGACGAACTTGATCCCGTTCCACTCGGGCTCGTTGTGGGACGCGGTGATCATCATGGCAGCCCTCTGCTTCAGCCTGCTCTCCCGGAAGAGAGCCGGAGTGGAGATCACGCCATAGTCGACGACGCCCATCCCCATACTGACCAGAGCGCCCTTTGCCAGCCTCTCCATCAGCTCCCCTGTGGAGCGGGTGTCTCTGCCGATCAGGACCTCCGGCGAGGTTGTCAGAGAAGAAAAGTTCCTTGCGTATGCGACTATGTCTGCCGGGAGCAGGTCACCGTTGAAAATTCCCCGTATGCCGCTAATCGTCGCAACTGTCATTCGTCGAACACCAAGTTAGAATTTCACCTGTAAGGAGTGAAGAGTTTTTGAGTTCCTGTCTTTTGATTGAGAACGCTCGCTCTTCTCTCAGCTTGCCCCTCAAGGTTTTCAAGGCGAAGAGAAACATATCTCTGGGAGAGTACAAGTTCACCCAGATATTCATCGGCGTAGAGAACTCCCCGACCCTTCTTAGGCTCTTCGGTTCGCAGAGGAGCATGTTGAAGACGATACACCATCTGAAGCTGGGAATAGTCGACTCAGATTGGGGAATCTGGCTGGACCACAACACGGGATCGGTCTGCATAGGATCCAAGTACCTGGCCTCGGCGAGGATAAACTGCCTCTACCTAGATGTAATCCATGTCCTGGTGCACGTGAAGCAGTTCCTTGATGGCCGGGACCTCTATGATCAGACCTTCGAGTATGTCGACAGGCCGACGGAGATAGAGGCGTACCGCTACACAATAGACGAAGCCAAGAGGCTGCAGATGAGCGAAGACGAGATACTAAAGTACCTGCGCGTGGATGCCGTCGATGACTCGGAGCTGGGCCGTCTAATAGAGAAGATTGGCGTCAGGCAGAGACGATGACATATCCTCCCAAGCCTTAAGAAAGACCCACCCGGGTCGACCTCGGCATGAAGTACGTGGAGGGCGCAAAGAAGCTCTTCATGAGCACAGGGACGGCCTTCCCCAGAGAGGTCATCTGGTCTGTGGCGCTGATCAAACAGCTCTCTGCTGGTGCAAACAACTCACTGGGAAAGCTCGACGCCGCTACATTTCAGTCGATCAGGGCTGCCTCGAAGGAGGTCATGGAAGGGAAATACGATGATAGAATGACCGTCGACGTCTTCGGGACCGGCTCGGGTACCGGGATCAACATGAACGTGAATGAGGTGATAGCCGAGAGGGCCTCGGAGATCTCCGGGACGAAGGTCCATCCGAACGACCATGTCAATATGGGACAGTCTTCGAACGACGTGGTCCCCACAGCGATACGGGTCGCCGCGGTCTCGCTGGCGCACCAAGATATGCTCCCGAGCTTGGGGGAGATCTCAAGGAGCCTCGCGAACCTCGCAGAGAAGACATCTTCGGTATACAAATCAGGGAGGACGCACCTTCGAGACGCCATGCCTGTCACGATGGGGCAGGAGTTCGGCGCCTATGCCGACGCGTTCGTGCACGACAGGCGCCTCATCTATGACGCCCTGAGGTACGTCAGGGAGCTCCCGCTCGGCGGCACTGCGGTTGGCACGGGGATCAACACCAGCCCTCAGTTCGGGAAGCTGGTAATCGGCGAGCTGAACAGGGCCATAGGGCTCAGATTCTCTGAGGCAGGTAACAGGTTTCGGGCGATGAAGCTCCTCTCGGACCTCGTCGCGCTGAGCTCCGCTCTGAAGGTCACGGCGCTCGACCTGTTCCGGCTCTGTCAGGATATTCGGCTGATGTTCTCCGGACCGTTCACCGGCCTCGGCGAGATAGACCTGCCGAAACAGGACGAGGTCGCAGGAAGCAGCATAATGCCTGGGAAGACGAACCCGGTCACGGTCGAGGCGGCCCTCCTGATCTGCTCCCAGGTCTTCGGCCTCGACCATGCGAACCAGGTCGCAGGCACGCTCGGCGAGTTCGAGCTCAGCATGGGAGTCCCGTTGATCGGATACAATGTGAACCTTCAGCTCAAGCTTCTCTCTGAGGCTCTAAGGAAGGTCTCCTCCCTCGTAATAGAGCACTTGGTGCCTGAGAAGGCTCGCCTGAGGAGGTACGCGGAGACGAGCCCGTCGCTGATAACGGTCATCTCTCCCGTGGTGGGCTACGACAAGGCCTCGGCCATCGGGAAGAGGCTGTCCCTCGATTACTCGATAAAGGACGCGCTCAAGGAGATGGGATACGGGGATAAAGAAATCGCCCGGATACTAGACCTGAAGAAACTGGTAGGCTCTTCGAGGAAGGGCCGCTGAACACCCAAGGTATGGAGGGACACAAAAAGCGCCCTCGCTGGACGGTGAAGAGCGGTCTGTGTGCTAGTGTCCGCCGCAGCCGCAGCCGCCGGCCTGGACATTCGGATTGATGATCTTGAAACCCCTTCTCTGAACGTTTTCGCTGTAGTCGATCTTGGATCCCCTGAGTATGTCGACGTTATTCTTGTCCGTGACGACCTTGATGTCCTCTATCTCCTCGATGACATCGTCAGGTCTTGCCTTTTCCTCAAGGCCCATGCCATACTTGTAGCCGCCGCTGCAAGCGCAGCCACCCGCCGCATAAACGTCTATTCTGAGATATGCGTTCGACGCGCTCTGCTCCTTCAGTGCTTCCTTCAACTTCTCCCTGGCTGGAGCGCTGAACTGGACTATTGGTGATACCTTCTGCATGGCTGGTTGGGAATCTGGATTTGGTATTTATGTCTTACTTGACCCTCCTCGACTCTTTCATAGCCTCTGCAAGCGCTGCAAAGTTCGCGTTTGCACCCTGGTTTACCAGGAGCACAGTCCCGGCGGGGCGTATGATCTCGCGCTCAAAACCTTCCTTCATGGCGAACGTCACCGCTGAATAATGAATCGTCCCCTTCAGGCTCTCCTTGATTATCTCTTCACTGTTGGGGTTGAACGGCGAGATCTGGAAGGCGATGCCGTTGCACCAGGAGAGCATCGGGATTGTCGCTCCGCCAACCGACCTGGTCTGGTGGATCATCTGGTCTATCAGGTCGTTGAAGGCTATCTCGACGACTTCGTGAATCACTATCTTCTTGTAGGGCTCGATCGATATCTGCATACGCTGAGACATAATCCGTCTGGTTCTTGTTCATCGGTCAGGCTTTAAACATTGGGCGCTCCCAGTGTCAAGCCTCTCTGTGCCCTTTTCGAAGCAGAACGGAGAGATAGAACGTGATCACCATGAACGCGGCTATGATCAATGCGGTGAGGGCCACCAATCCTGAGCCGGGTCCACTACCGAAGATTATCGGGAACGGTCCTATGAAGACCGCTCCGCCGAATGCCGTCGAGGGAGAGGCTGAACCCACACTACCGAGAACCACCATCGTGATCCCTGTCAAGATCAGAAGAAAACCTAGCGCATAAAGCCTGTAAAGATTCATAGCTTCACAACGCACGCCCCAGGAAAAGGCTCAGGACGATCAAGACGATGGCGAGCACAATTGCTATCGCTGTCCACTTCGGGTCGGTACCGAAGATTATCGGTATCGGACCGATCATAATAACGCCTCCTCCCTTCACTTCGACCTCCTTCTCGTCACCCTTCGAGCGCGATGCGAAGATGGTCGCCAGAAAGATGACCAGGATCCCCGCTATGATAACCAGCGTACCCAGGATGACCAGGCCCAGCATCGGATCTTTCGGGCGGGCAGCGCTTTATATATGATGGAGTGCCTCGTCAAGATAAGCCCAGTTGGTTGAGAACAGGTACTGCGAGAGGTGTATGATGCGGACTGAACATGAAATCATAGTGGACACGAGAGGGTACAACCCACGCGGAAGGGGCAACTACAAGTGCGTAAAGTGCGGTCGGGTCAAGTCGATGCGACACCTCAGACCGAGTTCTGAGATAGGCTACTAGATCAGGAAGACCGTGCGCACGTCCCGCGGCAACTCTAGGCAGGATCAGATGCATCCAGAGCGGTTGATATCTCTGGTGATGTACCCATCTGGGCACCTCTTCCTGACAGGAGGTGATTCGATATCAGGGGAAGCATCAAAGTCAGAGCGATCAACAGTACTGCCGGAATCGGCCAGTAAGTGTGGACAAAGCTCAGCCACCAGACGTCGATGTCACCACTCAGGAAGCTGGGAAGAGTCGAGCTTAGGAATGGAAACGTCCCATAGTTCTGTGTGGGAGCGAGGGCAGAGGTTATCCCTGCCATTCCATTTATGACCACCCCGACAGCATAGAGAATGAACGCGGTCACGCGCATTCTGCGGCTCCCTGTCTCGATAACCAGACCAGCGGGCAGAAGGAGGAACGGAATAGCCGAGACCAAGAACCGGGGACCGAAAGCTGCGCCGCCCGTGGGATCGTACCACGCCGAGTAGGGAAGAAAGACGCCGAGGAAGCATGCCAGCAGTAAGAACGCCTTGGCTCTGTATCTCCTCTGCCTCAGCATGTCTACGTAGCCGAAGATGCCCAGGATCAGAAAGATCGAAAAGACAAGCAGTCCCCTGAGCGGAGAGATGAGGTTGAGATAGACTCCCTCGTAGATCGGGTACGAGAACTCGCCCAAGGGGGTCGAGCTGTTGAGGTAGACCTGCTCCGTCGTATGGAACGCTGTGCCGAAGATGGCCTCGTTGTACAGCCCTATGAGCAAGACTCCGACGAGAGAAGCTAGGAGAAAGCCCAGGGAGAGCCTTGCGAGGCGACCTTTTCGCCGCAGCGAGAAAAGGAGATATCCCATGATGATGGGGATGAATATCACGTTCACGTAGTCGGTCGTCAACCCCCCGGCGACCGCAATCCCTGCTGGGACGGCGTCGCGCAGCTTCCCGTCGTCACTGCGAGTGACCCGGATGACGAAATAGACCGCAAGCAGGTCGAACATGGCCGAGACGTCGCTCTGGAAAAAGTAGGTCGCGAAAGGCCAGCTGATCGTCGCAAACGCGTAGGCGAACGCTAGGAAGGCAGAAGTCTTCTTGCTGAAGAAGAACCTCCCGACCGCGTAGACCAGATAGGCCGCTATGGCGTTGATAAGGGCGACGAAGAGCTCTGAGAGTATCAGAGCGTAGCCAAAGACAGTGAAATGGCCGTCAAGCAGGAAACCCACGCCGACAAAGGGAAGTGCCAGGATGGCGGTCCCGGGAGCGAGAGCGCTGTAATAGTTCCCATCGAACTCAAAGTCGTCGACCGTATTAGGATGGAAACTGCTGCCGCTCCCAAGTACGAAGGAATGATGGACCAATATCGCCCAGTCGAGTTGCAGGAAACTGGTGGTGTGGTCCGTGGCCCACACGGAGTTCAGCGACATGGAGTAGACAATGAATGCCGAGAGGAAGATCAGCAGACCCGCGGTGATCCGGGGTCGTGAGATTATCTTGGGCATGGGTGTATTTCGTTGCCAACGAACGAGAGGGACCCGAAATCACCTGCGATAGAGTCCTCTAGCCCCTTCAGCTTCTGGCCGTTTGCCCCGTGACCCACCTACATCACAGCAGGAAATCCGATTTTTTTGTGATTAATAGTTTTACCCGAATGCTTCAGATTCGCAGGAACGGCCCTTGTTGAGCAGATCTGTCTTCAGAAATCCTGAGCGCACTTCCGCTGGGTCTGTGGGCTTCTCAGATCATCCTGATTCACCACGATGACTCTGCGGCTATCAAGACATGGAACAGAAGCAAGCAAGTGGGAGATGTGGTGAGTGGAGAGCCGGCGGTGGGAATTGGACCCACGATCCCTCGCTTACGAGGCGACTGAGCCCCTATGGTGTGCTCTACCAGGCTGAGCTACGCCGGCACGTCCATCCGTCCAATTTGGCACGCTTTTAAAATGTAGACCGCACCGCATATGCCGGCCGCACCGGAGGTGGCAGTATCCTGGGGCACATCTCCTCAAAGTGCATGATAGATCAGCAACTCGGAAGAGTTTTAGAAGCGCGACAATCAAGCCGGCGCTCGTGCGGGGGTCGCCCAGCATGGCCAACGGCGTTGGACTGAGGCTCCAATCCCTTAGGGGTTCGTGGGTTCGAATCCCACCCCCCGCACTGTTATGATCGGGTTGGAATCGGGGTTTCGGGTGGGTTTTGAGCCTGATTATTGCCCTGTTTGCGCCCCGGTTAGAAACAGGGATTCGCAGAATCAGGAATTGCAGAACCCCTGTGGTGTCAGGGGGTCTCTCCGAATCCATGAAACGTGAAAATATGCTCGAAAGAGGGGAATCCGAGCCGACCAAAAACACATATCTCTGATTCCGGAAATAGGCTTGACTTTTGCCGCGAGTCATTTTGGCCGCAGTAATGACGATGTCACGGACACGAGTGCGAGCTACCAGCGCTCCGGTATTGGGCTCCGAATCTAACTCGGCTTATGCTCCGCCAGATAGGCGAATGGTCTGGGTTGCAAGAGATCCTGGTCATTTGACTGGGAGGAACGCTATAGGATCCGGTCGACAAGAGGTATCTTCTTGACAAGATAGGCCAGCCCCCAGGTCGAGGGCACTATCATCACCACTGCCAAGCCGAACTTGAACAGTGATTCTATGTGAACTTGGTATAGTATTAGAGCCGAGAACGTGACTATGACGGTGGCCTGCAGGAAGTACGCGGCGTAGAAGTTCTTCGCGGCAAAGCTCCAGAGTCTTCCCGGGGAGTTGAAGCGCTTGCGGAAGAACGAGATAGCGAACATGGTCATCCCCACGGCGAAGGTGGAATCCCAGAGCGCGTAGATGGCGGAGGACAATGACCCATATCCGACCAGGCTGCCCCAGCCAAGCGAGCTCACTTCTGTGCCGATTATCGCGAGAATAAGCAGCGTCGCGCTCGCAACGAGGGCGATCTCAATGAGGCGCTTCGCCATGGCGTCGGGCATCTTCCTCAGCCAGTCGCCGCGGGCAGCCACCGTCCCGACGATGAAGAAACTCAGATACTGCGGCAGGTCGAAGAGGGAGGGGAAACCGAGCACTTGGGCATTTAGTGGCACTACGATTCTTAGCGCATAGGCAGCCGCAGCAAGGACCAGGATGAAGGCAGCTATCTTCCGGTATGATGGGAAAGAGCGGGCTTCTTTCGTTGCCCTGTTTCTCGCAGCCACGCGCCAGATGACATAGCCGAACTCGAAGATGAGCAGCAGCTCGACGAACCAGAGCGGCCCGGTGCCCACCGACTGGGAGATGAAGGTCAGGTTCAGCCCCATGGGGGCAGTGATCCCCTGCTGGACCAGCTGAGCCGCAGTCATGTGATAGAAGGCTATGTAGATGGTCAGCGGGTTGATGACGAAGAAGAAGAAGGCGAGCGGGATGAACAAACGAATCAGCCTGTCCTTGATGAAGAGCTTGGCACCCTTCCGGTCAAAAGAGCCAGGCGTGAAGTAGGCAGAGAGCAGGAAGAAGCAACCGAGGAACCAGGCCTGGTTGAAGTTCGTGAAGAGCGTCAGCACCAGCGAGGCAAGCGGGTCGGTGCCAGGTTCCGTGTAGTAGAAGGATCCGGACCCTCCGTAGGTGATCGCCGTATGGTGCAGGATTACGAGGCTTACCACCGCTCCTCTGAGGTAGTCTACAAAGTAGATACGCGTCTTACCCGGTTTGGTCCCCTCTTCCACCGGTGCCGCGCCCTGCGCGCTCACTTCCAAAGCACCCCAAGCACCACTATCACTACCCCGACAAGGAGCAGCGGGGCGGCGTACGGGTCTCCAAGACCTCCGATGCCGACGCGGACCACCCCGACCAACGCGATTATGACACCCAGCAGCAGGAGCCTAAATTTTATGGCTTTCATGCACTTCACCTCCCTGGCCGCGGGAAGCATCGGACCAGCCCGACTACTTCCATTTCGTGAGTATCTCCTCTCTGCGGAACGTGGCTCTGGCGACGTAAAGCAGAAGCAGGTCAACCACCAATAGGATAGCGGCGATGATTAGGAGGACGCTCGTGTTGTCAAGCGGTACTATACCGAGTTCACCGCCGATATAGACCCCTGCGAATGGGAGTACCAGGAGCATGCCAATCTGCTGCGCAACCCGAACGTCGCTCACCCTTGCCGAGACTATGACGTTCCATTCCACGCTCATTACTGTAGCAAGAGGGACTGCGAGGAAGAAGACCACGGCGGCATTCCAGTTGGGAAAGAAGTAATAGCCCAGTGTGCCATGTGTCACCACGTCCATGAGGACCATGTAGATTGCAGCTCCTACCAGAATCGCGCCCATGGGTGGCAGGAACGATGAAATTCCCTTTCCAAGCAGGATTTCGCTATCCGTCGTGGGGGTGGCGAGGAGCCGCTCGAAGCTCTTTTCCACCTTTTCGCCGATTATGCTGTAGGAGGCGATGGTCGTCGGAATCAGGCCTGCGAGGATAAGGTAGAAGAAAGTGAGCGCCGGCAGAAGGTATGTGAGTTCCGACGGCGGAATCCCACTTCCCCCATTTTGCTGTTCGATGTAGTAGATTACGATCGGAAGGAAAATCGAGGCAAGCAGGGGGACGACGAAGGCCGAATAGATTATGTTCTTCTTCTTCAAGAACATCTTGAAGTCCTTCGAGGCGATTATCCAGGATTTCGAGAGTCTCATTTGTCGTCGCGCCTCACGAGCTTCAGGTAGGCGTCCTCCAGGGTTGAGCCGACGACGGTGACGGATCGGACGTGGCCGCCGGCCCGAAAGATCGCGTCCGTTATGGCGACGTTCTCCTTATCTGGATCCTTGACGTCGAAAGTCAGCTTGTTGCCGTCAATCGCCATGTTTACTGACGACAGCTTCCTCAGTGCAACGAGAATAGCATCGTTCACCTCCACGACCTGAACCACGGTTTTCCTCCCGCTTACCGAACGCTCCAGCTCCTCCGGGGTGCCGACCGCCATCAGCTTCGTGTTGAGTATCGCAATCCTGTCGCAGATCCTCTGCGCCTCATCCAGGTTGTGCGTGTTTAGAAAGATGGTTCTCTTCTCCTTCTTGAGCTCAAGGATAAAGTCCCTGACCGTCTTCGCCGACTCCGGGTCGAGGTTCGCCGTGGGCTCGTCCATGAAAAGTATCTGCGGGTCGTGGATGAGGGCGCACGCAATCCCGAGCTTCTGCTTCATCCCCTTCGAATAGGTGCCGACCGCGGCGTCCTTCCTCTCCCAGAGCCCCAGCATCGTGAGGAAGCGCTGGATGTTCTCCTTCCTCTGCGCCTCCGTACAATCGTAGAGTTTCCCGTAAAAGTCCAGGTTGTCATAGGCGCTGAGGCCGTCGTAGAGGCCTACGTTGTCGGGTACGAACCCGATGAGCTTCCTTATTTTCAGTGAATCTGCTTCGTTACCCACATCGTAGCCGGCTACCCTTGCATCACCCGTGGTCTTTGATATCAGACAGCAGAGCATTCTGACTGTGGTGCTCTTTCCGGCCCCGTTGGGTCCGAGGAACCCGAAGACCTCTCCCTCCCCAACTCGGAGGGTTACGCCATCGACCGCGGTCAGGTCCCCGAATTTCTTGGTCAGGTTAACTGTCTCGATCAAATCATACCACCACGGTTCGACACCTTGAACAAGGACCGAGAATGGTAGTTAAACAGGGGTAGTAGTTCACTTTAGTGAACACTCACCATCATTTTATAACGCGCGGATTCTGATCGTGAGATAGTCTTCTCTTTGGAAAGCGATGTCCTGCAACAGCAGCGCATAGAGGCCGAACTGATTGCTGCAAGGCTCTTCCGTTTCAGGGCAAGAAGGGGCCTCGGAGTGCTCTACTCTCTCGCTTCGGTAGTGCCTCTGCTGGCACTCATACTGTATGCGACGGTTCCAATCCCGTTCGCAATTGCCGGGACGTTAGCCGGCACCATTGGGGTCTGGCTTGTTGCGAGGTCATGTGGATTTGGTGGATTCTCGAGAATGCAGTACAGCCTGGACTTCCTGAAGGGTGATGGTGGGACGACCTACGATGAGAGGATGGAACGCCGGTTGTCCTGGAGGCGCAACTTCGTTTGGTTCCTCGTGACCGTCGGGCCTGGGCTCGGATACACAATCGCCAACGGAGAGGGCTACCCTATCTTTGCTGGGATGTTCCTCGTTATTCTGGCCTTGGCCTTGGGATTTTCATATCCGGCGAAGGAGGACCGTATCGTTGAAAAGAGGGTGGAAGACTGGGCATTCATAGCAGGATTCATTCTAATCGCGTTCGTGGCTATCCTCCCGGGAGCTCCGGTATGGACCTGGGCTCTCGCGTCACCTCTTTTTGTATTCTGTGGAACGAAATCGCTCTACGAAGCACCCAAGGAGTTTGCACTGGTTGCCTCCTGAATCGGGACTGGGCGGCAGCGGGGTGGGAAAGGGAGAGGAGGACCTAGTTTCTGATGTGGGGTTGCCGGGACCGTTTTCAGTCTCGACCCGGGTGGGAATAATGACGGCGCTTCTCGGATTCAAGAGGACTACGTTCACGGAATTGCTCCTTGCCGTCAAGACTCCGAAGAGCTCGCTCAACAAGAATCTCGGGATCCTGGAAGACTATGGATTCATCAAGCAACGCAGGGCTTTTGTCCTCGCGCCGGGCCCGAGGACGGTCATCGAGATAACACCTGAAGGAGAGGAAGCCACCAAGAAACATCTTGAATTGATGCGCGCACTCGCAGACCGATTTCTCGGACCGAAGGAACCAGCGGATTCCAAGACGATGCAGTAAGTAGTAGCAGGTTCATTTTCTGTAGTGGTTAACGCTAACTATACTTCGATGTCCAGTATTCCTCTTCGACAATCAGCTCGGTGAGATAGTGGCTGGCGTCTCTGGTCTCTAACTCCAGCGAGAATAAGCGATCCCCTGACACCCAAGGGAACTGTCAGGGGGTTCTCATGTTCGAATCCCCCTGCACTGTCATAACCGGGTTCGAATCTCGTTTTTCTGACCTATTTGCAGTCTGATGCTTGCACAGTTTGAGACCTGGTTAGAAAGGGGATGGCGAGAATCAGGAATTGCACACCCCTTTGATGTCAGGGGTATTCACGTCAGACATAATGTGCAGAGGCCGAGATTGAACGCGGCCTTACCCCTGTTCCGCCGAAGGAAGGGGCTTCGGAAAGACTGAAATCAGCTTGTCGGCAATGGAACGTGTGAAGACTCTGAGCGTCCCGGATCGAGAGGGTTGGCGCGACTGGCTGAGTCAAAACCACAAGAGCGAAAGAGAGGTCTGGCTTGTCCTCTACAAGAAGGGCGCAGGTAGGAGAGGCGCGTCATACGATGAGGCGGTCGAAGAGGCTCTCTGTTTTGGCTGGATAGACAGCATCATAAGGAAAATAGATGGAGAGAGCTATGCGCAGAGGTTCACCCCGCGAAAGCCCGGGAGTAATTGGTCGGCGTCGAACTTAGCAAGAATCAACAAGCTGATCAGGGAAAACAGGATGACCGCTTCAGGGTTGGCTGCGATCGGTGTCAAGGAGACCGAGGAGGGACCGATGCGGGTCTTTGAGATGGAAGGTCTGTTGGGCCGACGAAAGCATACGGCCAAGCCATATCTCGAGTTCTTGCGCGTCGCCTCGTTCAGTTCTGGTGTCTACGTCCTGCAGGCCGGGGAGACTGATCTCCAGACACCTCACAGTGAAGACGAGCTATACTATGTTCTCGAGGGGAGAGCGATGATTCGGGTGGCTGATCAAGAGAGAAAGGTTGGTCCAGGGACACTGGTCTTCGTTCCCTCCAGGGTCAGCCACAGGTTTCACGACATAGAGACCGATCTAGCGGTCTTGGTCTTTTTCGCTCCTGCGGAGACCTGACATGTTGGAGGGAACGTGCAAAGATGTTACAGCCCGGTCGAGGGACGCGGAGCACCCATCCTGGAACTATTCGCCGGTCTGCAGATGGAAAGACATCGACTGGAGCCCCAACCTTCCCTGACCCGTGAACCTGTTCAGCCTGAACGTTGAGCCGCCGAACAGGCCCGTCTTGAGACCTAGCGAGACCGTCTCCAACTGGACACTGGCGTCCTTGTACAGGAATGCCCCCGGCTCTACGTCAATGGACTCGCCCGGTGAGAGTGTGTGCTCGAAGACGTTCCCATAGCCATGAAGCGCCACCACTCCGGTCCCCTCAAAGGTGTCGATGAAGAATCCCGTGCCCCCATAGAGCAGGTTGGATATCCCCTTCATCCTAAAGTATGAGTATTTCACACTCGGCGTAGCGAAGAGGAACTGGTGCTCCCTCACGTGCAACATCGCGCCCGGTCTGATCTCGAGGAAAAGTATCTGCCCAGGCGCGTCTCTTGAGAATGCTATCTTGCCAGGGCCATGGGCCTCTGTCACGAACACCGGCAGGCCTGCCAGCATCCTCTTCCCCAACCCCTGCATTACCTTCGCTGTGATCGTCACGGAGGGGTCCTTCCACAGAAGAATGTGATGTTCGAAGAAGATCGAATCCTGTGGAGCGAGCTCCACCTGCGTCACCGGGACGAGCTCTCCTGTGGTCTTCATCTTTATCGACCCGAGAGTGGTCTCGTTCTGTGTCGCGCCCGCAGTTCGTACGAGCTCCATGACGGATGATGCGCTACCAGGATGTCTTAAGTGTGTCCCAACTGGAGTGGAACTCCGCTCGCCATCACAGCCGAGGCGACTCGTCCGCAGCAGTCGTGTCAGCCGCGCGAGTCCGGCTCTTTTCTTCCGCCAGCAGTGCCCGCTTCCGCCAGATTCCGAGCCCGTAACCACCGAGGCCGCCATCCTTTCGCACGACCCTGTGACAAGGGACGATCAGAGGAACAGGATTCTTTCCGCAGGCGTTTGCGACGGCCCTCACGGCCCTCGGCTGGCCTATCCGCGCGGCGATCTCGCTGTACGACGTGATGCTGCCGTCGGGTATCGTCTGCAGGGCGGCCCACACCTTTCGCTGGAAGGCAGTGCCGCGCATGTCCAGCGGCAGCTTCTTCTGCTGGCCCCTGAAGTATCCAAGGACGGCGTCAAAGAGATCCTGTACCTCTTTCGATTCTGCAGTGACCGCCTTTGGATACTCCCTGTGCAGGGCCTGCACCAGGTCGGCGTCGCCCTCGCCAAGATTGACCATGCAGATGCCGTGCTCGGTGGCCGCAACCAGCAGCCTGCCCAGAGGGGAGCTGCCGGTCATATAGGATATCCGCATCCCCACCCCTCCTCTGCGATAGACACCGGGGGTCATGCCCAACTTTGCGGTCGAGTCACCGTAGAGCCAGCTCTGGGAGCTGTAGCCGACTCCCCGAAGGGCGGAGGTGACCGATTGCCCCTCGCCGAGATGCTTCTTGAGCCTGCTGATGCGGCATTCCTCTGTATATCTGCGCGGCGACATGCCGACGACCTCTTTGAAGACTCGCTGCAGGTGAAACGGGCTGATCGAGAACTTCTCCCCAAGGGCCGCAAGTCCCAGATCCTCGGTCAGGTTGGCTTGGATGTGTGCACAGATCCTCCCAACCAACTCGGCACGCTGGGATATCCGCTTGGGCTTGCATCTCAGGCATTGACGGAAACCTGATCTCTCGGCAGCATCGGGATTGGGGAAAAGGAGTATCCTGTCCGCGCTCGGTCTTCGAGCCGGGCAGGATGGACGACAGTAGATTCCGGTGGAAATGACGCCAAAAACGCAGGAGCCATCGAACGAACCGTCGCGTTCCAATACGGCCCTGAGGTAGTCCTGTCGGTTAATCATAGACTCAACTTCTCCTGAAAGGGCTCTAGTTTCCATCTCTGTCTCGAGCGGATCTATCTGTGGGAGTACTAAAAGCCGTTTTGTCCGAATCTTGCGTCCGAACGACCATCGGCGACTTTTCAGCTCCACTATCAGGCAGTCATACCTGCCGTTCTTGCTTTCATCAATCCTGCGATCTCCTTCGCCGGCTATCTCCGACCCTCATGACCGTCCTCGCAGTGCCTTTCCACCTCTCCTCCCACCCTGAATGAGATCTTCGGCTGGTGCTCGATGTTCTGGACCAGTGAAAACAGCGAGATCCTGTTCTGAGACGAGATGGTAAGCGTCGCGAGAAGCAGAAACCAGATCTCGGTCTCGTGGGATCACCGGTCTTCCACCCCGTTCAAGTTCCGGCGCCAGGAAGATCACAAGGTACACGGAGCTCGTAGCGCCTTAAATAGCGATGCCCTTGGGGCCGTTCCGTCTTGTCTCGGAGGTCGCGCCTGATAGGTGGCGTCTTTTGTCTGGCGGGTGGCTACCTAATCGGCTACATGTCAGGAGCGCAGGCAGTGCTGAAGGGCGTGTTAGGGGCTATCAACAGTGTCGTGAACATCATACCATTTCTTCCTGGTCTCGTCGATCAACTCAGTACCACCGTATGGTATCTCAGCGTCGGGTCGGTATTACTCATAGTCGGCATCCTGTTGGTCGTGATCGGGGGAGACGGCGGGAGGATGAAGACGGCAAAGCAGCCGATCAGGCCCATCCCCACCGCCATCCAGGCCCGGCCAGCGGGACAGTCCTGCAAGTTCTGCGGAGCTGACATGAAAGGCAGTACCACCTACTGTCCCAGCTGCGGACGGTCACAGTCCTGACCGAAAACGCCGTTGTCTCGTTGTTCAGGACGGAGTGCACGAGACCTCCTCTTAGCTGTCTATGTCTCCCTGGAGAGTATCTCAGCAGCCTGGCCCGCTTCACGCAGGGTCAGCTGTGTATTGTTCCGCCTCAGGATGGCAAGGGCGAAGAGCACCACTGAGCCGATCACGAATGGAATCAGCAGTATGACTCCGAGAGTTACCGCACCCGATGTAGCAGAGACTCGATAGCCGAACCTCAGGCTCGTACCTTCTTGTGTAGCGTAGATCCTGACCTCGTTGAAGAAATCTCTGTAGATTAGATCGACCTGCTTATCGAGAGGGACCCGAGGGATTAGACCTCTTCTCTTCAGTTCCTTCTCGAGATTTTCGAGAAACAGGTCCTTTTTCCCACCGAGGCCCGGGAAGATGATCTCGCTGATCATCGTGGTGATGCCTCGGTTCAGATCGCGCGAGAACAGGACGCCTACGAGGATGATCACTGCCAGTATGATCCCCGTGCTCAGTCCAAACAGGAGCCACAGCGAGACCACCGAACCGATGATCAGCCCTACCATCTTGGATGGCGCATCTCCGATTACCCTCCAATCGCCTATGAATTAGCTTTCCCATTCTGCAGCCTATCTATGAGAGCCCTTAGGGAACTAGCATGTTTTCAGGGGTGGAACTGCTACCGCACCACCATTCACATCCTTGGTCCTTTTGCCTGACCTGTACGTGTCAAGGGTGCCGATGAGCAGGAAGATAGGATAGAGTATTTAGACCGATTTCGATGAAGAATGTCCCCAAAAGGTATCAACCCGACTGCGACGAACGCGATCCCTCTCCTCTTCTCTCCGATGTAGATCTGACCCAGACCGGGAAAGATGGCCGATAAGACCACGGCCCGCCCCGAGGTTCACCCCGGCATGAGCCATCCCCTTCGGCTGATCAGAGCCTTGAACATGACATTCTACCGAGGCACCACACTCTGGACAGAATACTGCATCCTCCGGGATCTCTCTGCCACACTTGGAGCAGAACGGCAACGGTGCCATCGCCGGTCTTCGCACCATAAGCCGTTTCACCGCACGTCGCCGCAGCTCCCGAGCGTGTTCGATCCTCGAGGATAGAACAAAATCATTAAAGACCCGAAAAGCAAGCACCATCGACCTTAGAATGAGCGAACAGGTAGCCCAGAATGGAGATACGGTATCGGTGCACTACGTAGGCAGATTCCCGGGTGGCAAGGTCTTCGACACGAGCATGAAAGCCGAGGCCGAAAAGGCTGGCCTGTTTTCCCCTGCTCGCGACTACAAGCCCCTCCAGGTCGTCTTGGGCGCACATCAGGTGATAAGCGGCTTCGAAGACGCGTTGGTAGGGATGAAGGTCAATGAGACAAAAGAGGTCACTATCCCACCTGAGAAAGGCTACGGGAAAGTCGGGAGGCATCCGATGGTAGGTAAGACCCTGCAGTTCAAACTACTCGTGACCAACATCAAGAAGCGATAGCGTAGACTGGGCACGCCTAGCTGAGAATCGGGCTCACCTCATGTCTCGACTTCGTCCCGAATGATTAATAGGTGGTATCCAACCAAAGCCGGTGAAACCTTGCCAAGATCCAAATCCAGCCCGGTGAGTATGAAAACCAAAGACCTGATGGAAGTTCCGCCCACCGTGGTTCCGGAGGATACAACGATAGATGAGGCCGCATCGGTCATGTGGGAAGGGAACATAGGGAGTGTCATAGTCGTCGATGGGGCGGGGGTCATGGTCGGGATACTGACGGAGCGCGACGTGCTCTTCTCGGTGACAAAGTCTCTCACAGGAAAGGGCGTTCCCGTCTCCAGCATAATGTCAAAGACATCCCTGAAGGCCAGCCCCAATGAAAACATAATCACCGCAGTGGATCGGATGACAAAGGCGAATGTCCGGCACCTCCCCGTGGTCAGCAAGGAGGGGATACCTCTCGGCATGATATCGATGCGTGATGCGATGAGTATCAGCGAGCCGCTTCTGAAGTTCGTACTTCATTCGACCCGCAAGAAGCGGCCCCCTGAGGAGCCGGAAGACTCCAGCTAGATGCGGAAGCTCATCGGCAGCTTCGCCGGGAGTCCGTCGTAAGACCTCACGCCAGGTTCTTCTTTATCTCTTCAAAGTTCGGCAGGACACCTGGATTTGGAGCCATCCACGAATACAGCACTCTACCGCCATCGTCCAGTATGAAGATCGCCCTGTTGGAAGTATCATAGCCGTTCACGCCCCCGAGGTTCTTCCACACCACGCCATATTTCTGGATGACCTCTCGCTTAAAGTCAGAGAGCAATGGGAACTTCAGGCCGTACTTCTCGGCGAACGCCTTCAGCGCAAAGGGTGCATCGACGGAGATCCCGACAAGATTCGCGTTCATCTTCTCGAGGTCGGAGAACATGTCACGGAAGGTGCACATCTCCTGGTCGCACACGCCAGTGAATGCCCCCGGATAGAACGCCAGAATCGTTCGCTTACCTTTGGTCAAGAACTCGGATAGCTTGCGTTCCTTCTTATCAGCATCGTAGAGGGTAAACCCTTCGGCCGTCGTTCCAACTTGTGGCATATCAAAGCCATTTTTGCGTTCTTAGTTTAAACGTTCTGGTGAGAGTCCTACCGCTCTCGGACTTACGGTCCCGGAATTGCGATGCGAAGCGCCAGAGGCATCCAGCTCCGACGCGCCTCTGAAGAACCGATCTCCTCTTCGAGGACTCCTCCTATCTGCTACATGCCCTTGAGCACTCTCGCAAGCTGTTCCATCTGCTCTCTTTCCTTGGTCTCCCAGACCTGGAAGTAGAACTTCTCTACTCCTCGCTCTCTGAGCTCGTTGACCCTCTCGGGAAAGTCGCTCTCGGTACCCACAAGCCAGCCGCTCTTTCTCAGCTCCCGTAGGTAGACGTCCTCATCCTTGCTCACGCCCTGCTTGCGCATCTGCCTCCGAAGCCTCGTCTTGAGCTGTGCGGTGCTTCTGGCGACCATGAACGGGCCCATGCGGGCTATCTCGATGTGCCTGCTGCCAGAGTCGAGGGTCCCCTTTAGCGCGTCGAACTCCTCTGGGACCGGCACGTAAAAGTTCCATTCGTCGCCGAAGGTCACCGTTTGTCGTACGACCGATGGCGCCTTCCCGCCTATTATCAGGTGGACCCTATCCTTCAGTCTGGGTAGGCCTTCGAGGTGTGCCGAGAAGAACCTCCCTTCAAAGTCCACCTTTCCCGTCTGGGTGAGGGGCCTGATTATCTTGAGAGCTTCCCGGAACTGCTGCTTGCGGGCTTTCAGATCTGGAAACTCGAACCCGTGTGTCCTGTACTCCTCCTCGTACCAGCCGGCGCCCACTCCGAGCTGGAGCCTGCCCCGAGCCAGCGAGTTGACGGTGCACG
>JAPCJS010000101.1 GCA_027886825.1 Nitrososphaerota archaeon | reverse complement strand
CGTCGATCTTGCTCCATGCGACGTACTCCTTGCAGAGGTGGAGAGCGCCCACCGTCGAGGGATCATCGACGACAACCGTGGCCGCGAACCGCTTTCCGATCCCCAGCTCGATTAGGGTGGTACGCGCCTCGGACGGCGTGTTTATCAGGCCGTGGAGGTTCACTACGAGAAGACTGGTCATTTTTTCAAACCCTCACACGTTGAGCCCTCTGGACTTTGAGAACGCGTCGTAGACGGCGTTTGCGAGGGACGAGAGCGTGTCCGTGGAACCGAATGTTCGCGCCCACACGTCCTTAATCCCGGCGAGCGCAAGGAGGTTCGCGAGCGCAGGTCCTGCGACCGTCCCCAGGGACCTGGGCGCGGGCAGCAGCTCGACACGGACGCTTCCAGCCTTCCCGACGATCCGGTACGGTACCGAGTGCTTCGTGCCGCACCTGCACTCCCAGCTCCCGCACCCGATCTGGACGGGTATGACGTTGAGCAGAGCGTCGTTGGTCGCTTTGTCGATCGCCGACTTCATCTGTGCGGCCTTCCCCTTTCCCACGCCGAAGAAGCCGTTGCCGTTCCCTACCGCCACGACCGCCCCGAAGCGGGTGAGCTCTCCTGCGTCGGTCTGCTTCTGGACTATGCCGACACTGACGACCTCGGACTTGAGGTCTGGGACTAGCGTCTTGACTATCTCGGGCTCTCTCAGCTTGAGGCCTAGCTGGAAGATCTCGTCGAGCGAGGTCATCTTGCCCTCCTGCACCATCTTGCCGAGCTTGGTTCGGGGGACCCAGGGTGCCTCCTCCCTGTCGTCTCTCCTTCGGCGTTCTGACATTATTTAGCCCTCACAATCTCATCCTTCATGCGCGAGTAGTGCTCCGCGTAATCCTCCGGCTTGAAACCCTGCTTGAGCAGCTTTGAGAAGCGCTTTTCATAGACCTCCTTGTCCTTGGCCAGCTCTTCCGCGTGCTTGGCGATCGTCTCGCCGCTCAGCCTCTCCTTCGAGGGCATCGCCTTCTCCGCAAACGGCACGTGTACGCCTCCGTCGATCACACCCTTGACGAAGGCAGGTATCCTCGACCCCTTTACAAACGGGGCAACACCGTTGTACAGGAAGGCGCTCTCGATTCCCTTCTCCTTGGCCTTCTTGCCCGCCCACAGGCCGAGAAGATAGCATGCCGGGATCGACTTTAGCGAGCCGTTCCAGCCAAGCTTTCTCAGCGTGTGTGAGTGAGCCGACGACAGCACCAGATCGCCCGTGACGGTTGGCTTTAGGAACTGTGCGCTCACGTTCTTGCCCGAGATCCTGACCGCGAGGAGCGTCCCTCTGGAGGAGATCGCCTTCCTCCTTGCGTTGTAGTTGGTCGCGCCGCTCCTCCTCCGCCGGTACATTGGAACATAGTCGCCCATGTCTATCGCCGCGACTCCTTCATCATCTCCATCAGGTGCTTCACTCCCCTCACCTGGCCGCCCTTGACCTGCCTGTAGAACTTCCGGTACTGGTCCTTGCTTATCTCGTTGCGCTCTCGTGCGACCTTGAGCCTCCACCTCAGAGCCCTGACCTTCAGGACCCAGAGGGTCTTCCGCGGGGTCCTCGCCGTCTTGGTGCCCCTGAACGAGCCCTGCCCGCGAGACCTGCCCTTCTTGTGCTTGACCCGGGCCCTACCTCGTGAGACTCCCTGTACAGGAGCCACCTTGATACCGCCCATCCCTGCGAGACCGCGGATCGTACTCCTCGTGATAGCGTCCTGGATGAGGTCCTGCGCCTCGGGGTCGAAGATTATCCTGTCCTTTCCGACGCCCAGAACATCGGCCGCGAGCCTTCTCTTACTTCTTAGATTCAATAACTCTCAACCTCTGTGGATTCAGGACCCTGAGCCCGAGCTCGGACGCCCTCTTCATGATCTCGACCCGCTTCCTGCCCCCGACCGTGCGGCCCATCCGGACCACGTCCTTCTCCGGCACGACCTTCAGCAGGTCATGGATGTTGTAGACGAGCACCTCGGTGTGCCCGCTCGAGTGATAGCCCCTTACCTGGTGTGGACCCCTGTAGCCGACCTTGACGCGCCTGGGCCAGCCCTTGATCGACTTTCGGACCTTGTTGTCCATGCCCTTTGGCTTCCTCCATTCCGGATGAAGCCTGACATATCTCCAGCTCTCGGGCCTGACGAACTCTGGCCTTTGCTCCGCTATGGATCTCCTCAGCTGGAGGAGCCTCTCGAGCTTTGGTGCCTCTGTGTCCACCACTTTTGCGGATTTCTTAGCCATGTTTGTTTACCAGCCTTTCTTCTTCTCGTAGACGTAGACGCCGTCCAAGAAAATCCTTTGGTCTTTGCGCTTGATCTTGGTTGCCTGTTCTAGATTAGCAGAAGTCTGTCCAACGTCCTCGAGCGAGACACCCTTAATAATAATATCGTCTCCTTCGACAGTCACCTTGCAGTCGCCTATTATCTTGGTGACCCTCGCAGAGCGTTCGCCCATGAAGTTCTCGACAACCACCGTGTCTCCCTTTACCTTCACCGTCACCGGGAAGTGGGCAAAGACGACCTTCATCCTGTAGAGATAGCCCTGCGTGACCCCGGTCACCATGTTCCTCACGAGCGATGAGACCGTGTTGGAGGAGACCACGTCCTTCTTCTTGCCGGTGAAGGATGTTATCTGGATCTTACCGGAATCGACCCCGATGTCGACGTGTATCTTGTGGAAGTTCTTCTTCACGGTGCCGAGAGGCCCCTTGACCGAGAGCACCCTCCCGTCTACCGAGGCGCTGACCCCCTCGAGCAGGTCCACGCCGTGGACCGCAGACTCCTTAGTAGACGTAACCAAGTAATCTCCCTCCAATGTTCTTCTCCTGTGCCTCTGTGTGGGACAGGACTCCCTCCGGTGTCGAGACGATGAGCATCCCTACCCCGACGGCGGGCAGGTAGCGACTCTCCCATCGGGTATAGTCCTTGGCCCTTATCGGATAGCGCGGGATGATGGCTCCGCACTTGTTGATCCTACCCAGGAGCTGCACCCTGAGCTTCCCGGAGACACCGTCGTCGACGAACTCGAACTCGCCGATGTAGCGCTTCTTCTGGAGCACGCGCATGACTTCGCTGGCCAGGTTTGACGCCGGTATTATCACGGCCTCTTTCTTCCTCCTCATCTCGGCGTTCTGCAGAGAGGCGAAGAGGTTTGCGAGGATATTGGTGACTGTCATTTGGGCATGTCTCCTAGTCGTATTTCCTGAAGCCCAGCTTCTCTGCTACCTCACGGAAGCACTGCCTGCAAAGGATGAGGTCGTAGCTCCTGATGACCGCCCCATACTGGCCACAGCGCCTGCAGTAGCGGGTGGACTTGCCATACTTTCTGACTTTAGGATGTCTTTCCTTCACTGCACTGTCACCCCGAACTGGTTCTTGAAGTATTCAATCGCTTCCGCCTTGTTCACGACGTGCCCCTTTCCTATGCGGCCCGCCTTGTGCAACCGCCTTGAGACCCTCAGCCCCGGCCGCTCCAGCAGCACAGAGACGTTCATCCCCCATATCCCTATCTCCGGATCATACCTTATGCCGGGTATCTCGATGTGTTCCTTCAACCCGAAGGAGACGCTCCCTCTGTCATCGAAGCTGGACTCGGATATCTTCTTCTCGCGCGCGGTCAGGAGGCGGCCTATCAGCGGGTTCGTCCCTTCGCCCCTTATCGTGACCACCAGCCCTATGGGCTCGCCCTTGTGGGTCCCGAACTCTCTTATGGACTTCTTGGCCGACCGGGTATTGGGCTTTTGTCCGGTTATCTGCTCGAGGACCTTTCTGGCGCGCTCGACGGCCTCTCCCGACTTGCCGACGCCAATGTTTACCACTACCTTTCCTACTGTGATGCGCCGCATCGGGCTCTCGACAGTCTCGGTCTGGCTCATTCTACTCTTGCACCTCTATCGCAGGGGCGTCTACTCCCACAGGGAAGATCAGACGAGCGGGTAGCTCTGTCTCTCCGCCAGGAAGAGAGATCGTCACCATCTTCTCCCTCGAGACCGTACCCTTCTTGACGTTGGAGATCATCCCCAGCTGGCCCGCCCTCTCGCCCGAGAGGATGAGTCCCAGGGTGCCCTTTGTCAGCTTCACGCTCGAGACGACGCTCTGTTCGGGGACCTTCATCAGGACGGCGTCCCCTGGAGAGAGCGCCAGGCCGTCATTGAGCATTGACCTGCCATCGTGGAAACCGTACTGTATGTGCCCCCCATCGATCTTGGACTTGGACTTTATCCTGCAGAGCTTCAGGTTGGCCTGATCCTTGGCTACTCTCCGAGCTGCGAGGCCGTCCGCCGACGGGATCAGCCTGAACGCCAGATCCTCCTTCGGGATCGCTATCACATTAAAGAGACCAACAGGGAAAGAAGCGTCATGACGTGGGACGCCGTCCACGAGTATCTCAGAGTGAGAGAGCACGTTATCGATCTCTCGCCTGTTCTGGACGAGCTGGAGGAGGTCACGGAGCGCCACACCAAGAGGGTACGCATTCTGGATCGAGTACGGACCTGGAGACGGCTTGATGATGAAACGACTGGACTTCCTCCCGATGTCCCAGGAGCGCGGGGCGCTCAGGCGCTTGAGACTCTTGCTACCGCTTTTCTTTGCCATTCGGACTCTAATCTCCCTGTACCTTTCGCTTACGGAGCTTGTCGTCGAGGTCGATGCTGGTGATTATGACCTTCGAGGCGTCTATGGGCGCCAGGGCCGTCCCCCCGGCGATCTTCTCTCTGTTGACGCCCTCGATGAAGAGCTTGCCCTTCTGACCGTCAACCCGCGAGATCTTCCCCTCGATCCCCTTGAACCCACCACGGACTATCTTGACAGAGTCTCCCTTCCTGGGCCTCAACGTCCTCTTCTTGTATTTCTGACGCAATTCATCAGATACCGGAGAACCGAATTTCATCTCATATCCACCTACACAACTATAGACGCGATGTTAGCAAGTCTTGGCCACTTCTCAGCTGCCTCGCTCGCTACGGGTCCCTTTATATCGGTACCCTTCATCTCACCCTCTGGAGTGACGAGGACTGCCGCGTTATCTTCGAAGCACACGCGAAGTCCACTGACTCGGCGCACGGGATACTTCTGCCTCACCACGACGGCACCGAAGGTCTGCTTCCTCAGATCCGGTGGTCCGCGCTTTACGACGCAGATTATGTGATCGCCGACCGAGGCAGCAGGATATCTGCTTAGCCTCGTCTTGGCCTTCGATACCATGATTATTCTGAGCGTCTTGGCGCCCGTGTTGTCCGCGCACGTTATGACCGCGTTGAGAGGCAGCGCCCGGGTGATGTATGTCTTGAACTCCTCGACTCCCTTCGCTGAGACCGCTCTTGACTTGGTGGACATCTTACTTACCGCTCCCCGTTTGTACGACCACGAACGATATCGTCTTCGACAGCGGCCTGCACTCAGCTATCGTGACCACGTCCCCTTCCTTGACCTCGATGCAGGGAGATAGGTGAGCGTGGACCTTCCCTCTCCGCCTCTCATACCTGTTGTACTTGGGAATCTTATAGAGGAACTCTCTCTGGATGACCACGGTCTGCTTGTCCGAAATCGAGACTACCTGGCCCACGAGTATCTTTCCGCGGACCTTGACGTGGCCATGGAAGGGGCAACGGGAATCGCTGCACGTCTTCTTGGGTGGAGGGACCATCAGTCCGGCTGAGCTCATACCTTGGATCCCCTAGACAGCCTATCCTCGATTCTTCCGTTCATCTCGTCTGCTATTACCACTTTACCGTTCTCCCGCAGCTGAAGTGCCGTTCCCATCTTCGGGACAGAGAGCTTCTTTGTTCCGGAGACGATCGTGATCATCCGCATGCTCTCGAGCGCAACGGTGCCACTGACGCCCACCATCAACGGGTTAGAACACTGCACAATCGTCACATCCCTTCCGAGGACTCCTATCATTCCGCTATTCCCTTCTCCTTCATTATTGTAAGGACCCGGGCGATATCCTTCTTGATCCGGTCTATCTTCCCTGATTGCTTCTGTATCATCCCTCTCGCGGAGAGACCCCTCAACTTGATGAGCTCGCCCCTGAGTTCGAAGAGCCGGTCCCGGAGATGATCCGAGTCCTGCTCTCTAAGATTCTTCGCTTTCACTCTTGGCAATTTGTTCCACCGTCTGTACCGCTGCTGGCTCGATCGTGTCGTTCAGTTCTGCTTCAACTGCAGGCACCTCCGCGACCTGCTCTCTGTTCTGCTCGGTGTTCTCGGTCGCTTGTTTGGTGTCGGTATTCTCTTCCGCCTGTGATTGTATGGGCTCCTCGGCCTTTGGCTCTACCTGTGGCTCTGGGACCGCTTCTACTGCAGGTGCTGGGACCGCTTCTACCTGTGGCTCGGGTACTGGCTCTACTGCCGGCGCAGCCTTGGGCTGCTTTCGACGGGTCTTGGTCGTCTTGGTCGGTGCTGCAGGCTTTACCTCAGGCTGTGGAGCCTCGGGGGCCTGAGGAGCTTCGACCTGCTCCTTTACAGGTTCTGGGATCGTCGGCGCGGCCGCAGGCGTAGCGGCGGCCTGTGGAGCCTGAGGAGCTTCGGCCGGTTGTTCTATGAACTCGACCATTGGAGGCATGGAGCCTCTCAGCGCAATCTTCACCTGGATCCCGTACAATCCCAGCTTGAGGAGAACGTCAGTGGTGGCTTCGCGAACGACCTGCTTCGAGGCTTCGCCGCTCTTGGGGACCACACCCATCCTGTACTTCTCGCTGTGTGACCTGTCGCTTCTCAGCTTACCGGCCACACCAATCTCGACTCCAGACGCTCCCGCGGCCATTATCGAGTTCATGGTCCAGGTTGCCGCCCTCCTGAACGCGGTCCCGCGTGAGACTATCTGCGCGGTCCTTGCAGCCATTATGCGCGGGTTAAGTTCAGGGGCCTCGACCTCCGAGACCGCGATCTGCGGGTTTGGGAGTGCAAACTTTGCGGCGACTCGCTCAGTCAGGTCCTTGATCCCCGTACCTCTCCGCCCGATGGCGAGGCCGGGACGTGTGACAAAAACGGTAATACGCGACCCGATAGGATTCTTCTGGATATCGACACCGGCGTAGCCAGCTTCCCTGAGTTCTTTCTCAAGGTATTCATCGAGCTCTGCATAGGTGCGGTGCATCGCGAGGATACTCTTGACTGCGCTCTTTTCAGAGGCAGACATCAGAGTTCTCTCCCGACGAATTCGACGTGAACCAAAACATGAAAGTTGGGGCTGCTACTCCCGTGTGCGCGAGGGACAAAGTCCTTGAGGACTCTTCCCGCATTGGCGGAGGAATGTACCAGGCGGACGTGCTCGGGGTCGAGACCCTTGAACTCGCAGTTCGCCTGCAGGTTACGTAATATCGATAAGATTGATTTCGCTGCCTTTACAGGGTAAGAGCCCGTAGGGAACCCCACGAGTTCGCTTCTGTGACCGACCTTCAGCTTGTGGCGCCTGAAAGGGATGGGGCTCTTCATCTCCTCGACGTTCTCCAGAAGGGCTATCGCTTTGGTGAGCGTCATCATCCGGACCGTATTGCAGATTTCACGTGCAGCCTTGGGCGAGATGTTGACTTCTCTCCCGCTAGCCCTGACATGAATCGCTGGGTCAAATGCCTTGAAACTGTACGCGAATTGTGGCAACTAACGGCTTCCGTAAACCACGCTCGATTTGTGAAGGGCATAAATACTTTGCGAGAGGCAAAAAGCCTGTATCGGTTCCTCGAAAATGTCCGGTCTAGGAAATTTTCCGGCCCTCCTAGCAGAATCCAGAAGGATATCTCCAGCCATTCGTCTTCGCGTTCAGGGGAAAGAAAACTCACTGTGCAAGCTGAAGGAAAACCCAGGTTTGCAGAAACGGATGGTGAGGAGAAGGGAGGCGCCGTATGACGCACCAGGTTATTGCTTCATCTTCGTGGTATCCGCCATGGAGAGCGTGCCGCCCAAGTCCGAGAGCCTGTGTTCATGGAGCGTCGCAGTTACACGCAGGATTCGAGACTCCAGCGAGGGTGGTAAGACGCTGTGCACGGAATCGTCTCCTCTTCGAACCCGACACAGCAGCTTCAGGAGCAGGACGACTCTCGATCGAATAACTCATTAGACATAATTAGGTGACCAATGGCACGGCCCAAGGGCTGAGCGTCCGCAATTGTGGTCCAAGGAATCCCCTGTCAAGAAAATCGCGATCGACGACGCTTCATATGAGACGATCTCCTGTGATGTGCTGATAGTGGGGGCAGGAGGTGCCGGCCTAAGGGCCGCGATCGAGTCCTTCGACAGTGGTGCGAACACGCTCGTGGTCTCAAAGACACTCATAGGAAAGGCACACACCGTCATGGCCGAGGGAGGTATAGCGGCTGCTCTCGGTAACGTGGATCCAAAGGATAGCTGGAAGGCCCATTTTTCCGACACCATTGTTGAAGGACAGAACCTGAGCAACTGGAGGATGGCCGAGATCTACTCGAAGGAGGTCATCGAGAGGGTGCACGAACTCGAGCAGTACGGAGTCCTCTTCGACAGGACCGAGGACGGGAACATCATGCAGCGACCATTCGGAGCCCACACCTATCGCAGGCTCTGCTACATCGGAGACAGGACAGGTCTGGAGCTAATCAGGACTCTCGAGGACCAGGTCCTGAACCGGAACATCCCCTTCGTGGACGAGGTAGAGATCACCTGGGTCTTCAAGGACCCCGACGAAGGGCGCGTCTCCGGGGCTCTAGGGATAAGGAACAGCACTGGGGGAGTGATGCTGTTCAGGTGCAAGGCGATCATCTTGGCGACGGGAGGGTGCGGGAGAGTATACCAAGTGACCTCCAACTCGTACGAGTGCACCGGAGACGGGCTGTCGGTCGCCTATCGCGCGGGCGCGGAACTGATGGACATGGAGATGCTCCAGTTCCATCCCACGGGGATGATCTATCCGGAAGGAGTGAGAGGCCTGCTCGTGACAGAGGCG
>JAPCJS010000142.1 GCA_027886825.1 Nitrososphaerota archaeon | reverse complement strand
GTACGGCGAGATCGCATCTGCCGGGACCGATTTCGAGAAGGCGATGACCGTCCTGGCGACCGTAATCAGCACAGCGACGCCAACCAGGGCGGTGACCGACCTCGGATGGAAAGGGGTTGGAATAGAGTATGAGGGGCTTGGATACGGCGGGATGCCGACGTCCCTTCTTCCGGGCCTGAAGTATGCCCCGGGCGGCGACGAACACGGCATCCTCACTGCCCAGGAGGCGCGATACCGCCCCAACGTAGGGGACAGGGTGAGGTTCGTCCCGGCCCACTGCGACACGACCCTGAACCTCTACGGGACCTTCTACGGAGTTAGGGGGGACAGGGTGGAGGTCGTCGGGCCGGTCGCCCGGCGGTGAGGTGAAGGGCTTGAAGTTCGGGCTAGCGGTCTCGGGGAGGGGCAACCTGAAGGTACTGGAGAAGATGGCTCTCAAGGCCGACGAGGTAGGTTATGACAGTTTCCTCGTCACCGACCACTTTCTGCTGCCCGACAGCAACGACCACATCGACGTCTGGTCGTTCCTTCCCTATCTCGCAGGGAAGACGAGCAGGATCAGGCTCGGGACCTGCGTTACCCCACTGCCGTTCCGGCGGCCCGCAGCGCTCGCCAAGATGGTTGCGTCCTGCGACGTCCTCTCCGGAGGGAGGATAATCCTCGGGGCAGGTTTTGGCTGGTACAGGCCCGAGTTCGACGCGTTCTCAGAGTGGCTCGAGACCAGGGACAGGGTCTCCTACAGCAGGGAGGCTCTCGAGCTGATCCTCCGGCTCTGGCAGGAGAAGGAGCCCTTCGATTACCACGGGAGGTTCATCGAGGCCGAGGGGGTCGTTGTGGAGCCGAAACCCGTGCAGAAGCCTCACCCCCCGATCCTCTGGGGCGGACATCAACCGGCTTCGCTGAGGACCGCGGCCAGGTACGCGGACGGCTGGATGCCAATAGGGCCCAGATGGTTCGGCGACGGATATCCGAAACCCGAGGAGTATGCTGCGATGAGGACGACTATCCTCGACGAGATGGTGAGGCTCGGCCGCTCCCCCTCCGGGTTCGTCTTCACAAACCTGATCAACATGGCCGAGACCGAGACACTGAGGAGAGACATCGACGGGTACGTGCAGTCGGGGATCAACTATTTCACCCTCGGCGACAAGGCGAGGGACGAGGAATCGGTCAGGAACATCGAGCGGGTCGCAAGGGAGGTCGGAGGGTCGCTCTGAAGACGGGCGGGAAGCCCGGCTGGAGGATATCGTTCATACCCTACTATATGACCTCGACCGCGAGGTGGCGTTCGCCCCCCGTCGAGGAAGCGATTGCGGTCCTGAGGGAGGCCGGGTACGACGGCGTCGAATGGATGCTAGGTCAGCACTTCAGGGACGCCGAGGAGCTGGAGGAGCTGGCGGGTCGGACGCGAAGGAGCGGCCTGGCAGTCTCGAACATCATGTGCTGGCAGGACCTCGTGACGAGAGACGACGCGTCCCGCACGGCGAGGGTGAAGACGCTGCAGCGGATGGTCTCAGCGGCAGGCGACCTCGATATCCCCGTGATTAACATCTTCACCGGCCGATGACCTGGAACCCTGGGGCGGAGAAGATAGGGAGAGACATCTCGGAAGGGGAGGCGTGGAAGGTCGTGCTCGAGTCTCTCTCGCCTATCATCGAGACTGCCGAGAAGCGCCGCGTCACCATAACCGTCGAACCTGTCTTCGGCATGCTGGTGCACGACTACTACACCGTCAAGGAGCTGCTGGGGCAGCTCGACTCCAAGTACCTCGGGGTCAACCTGGACCCGTCTCACCTCGCCCTCTACGGCAACGACATCGCCTGGGCAGTGGGTAGGCTCGGAGGGAAGATCAGGCACGTCCACGTGAAGGATGCCTTCGGAAGACCGGGCGCGTTCGGCGAGACGTTTTCGTTCCCGTTTCTGGGGGAGGGCGTCATAGACTGGGTCGCTTTCTTCGGCGCGCTGAGGGAGGTCGGCTACCAGGGCTTTCTGTCGCTCGAGTTCGAGAACGACGGCTACCTCAGGAACGTCTGTGACGGGGACTGGGCCCAGGCGGCGGTCCAGCTCAAGGAGAGGGCGGACAATCTCCTCGCCAGACGGTGACCGAAAATGTCGTGCGTCGCCCGGTGAGTGCGGAAGACTAAAAAACGAACTGAAGGTCGCTTTCGGTAAGGGGACAAAGTGATCGTCTCAAAGATCTCCGAGAGGGTCTACATGATCGATACTCTCGCGCTCGGCCGCACCGGCTCGGTAGCGGCCTATGTCCTGAAGGGTTCCAAGGTTGCTCTCGTGGACTGCGGATACGCCACTTCAGGTGGGACCGTACTCGAGGGGCTCCGGGAGCTCGGGATCGGACCGTCAGAGGTGGACTACATCATCCCCACGCACGTTCACCTAGATCATGCGGGCAGCGCGGGCGATCTCATCAAGCAGATGCCCAGGGCCACGGTCATCGCCCAGGAGCGAGGGATTCCTCACCTCATAGACCCGACCCGTCTGATACAGAGCGCGACCAGCGTCTTCGGTGAGGAGACGATCAACGCGTACGGTAGACCGGTCGGGATCGACAAGGAGAGGATCGTTGCGGTCGGGGAAGAGCTTCATCTTGAGCTCGGCGGTCTTTCGCTGACTGCTCTGCACTCGCCGGGACACGCCCCCCACCAGATCTCGATCTTCGTCGAGGAGGAGAAGGTCCTGATCGCTGCAGACGCGGTCGGGATCGTCTACCCTGCGGTACCCATCATCATGCCGACGACCCCCCCTCCGAGCCTGAACCCGTCGGAGCTCGGCAGGACGACCGAGAGGCTGGCCCAGCTGGATGCGAGGACGCTGCTCGCGCCCCACTTTGGTGTCAGGACCGATGTCGTCGAGGTGCTGGAGGCGACCAGGAAGAAGACAGACGAGTGGGTGGCGAAGGTGAGGGGGCTGAAGAGCGCAGGGAGCACCCTCGACGAGGTCGCCGCAGCGCTGAAGAAGGGCGTGGCCCTCGAGGCCGGGATCCGCGAGCAGGACTTTCCGATCTATGCGGACGTCTCCATCACGGCCAGCGCGATGGGGATACTGCACTACCTCGAGAAGAACCCATAGCGAACTTTAAGTGAGTTTTGAGCGATGGTGACGGACGTGGCCACGGAACGGAGGTTCGCTGCGTTCAGCAAGAAGTCTGTCCCGCCGAGGATGAAGAAGATGCCGGATGGGGGGATGTGCATCTCCGCGTTCGTGATCGTCTCGAAGCACAGCGACCCCGAGAGCGTTCTCATGGGGAAGATCGACAAGAACGCGAACTGGGACCATATCGGAGCGCTAGACGCTAAGAGGGTGGAGCGCCTCAGTACCGGGTGGATGCTACCTTCATCGCACCTGATGCTCTACGAGACCCCTGAGGGTGCCGCAAGGAGGATACTGAGAGAGCAGCTGAACATCCGGGACATGAAGCTGGAGGGCCCCCTGACCTTTGTCGACACCTCGGGGAAGGAGAACCACTGGGACATCGGTTTCATCTACCTCGGGACGCGCGATGGTCCCCCCAGGAGCCCGGCGTGGCGCGAGCTGAGTTTCGTGCGGCCCAGCGAGCTGAGGAGCGACGAGGTGGTCCGCTCCCAGATAGACGTCCTGGCGTATGCGGGGAAGCGCGGGACCCAGTAACAGCAGGCTCAGGAAGACTTATGCGGGCTGCGAGGGCCGCAGGCGCGATTGTACAGCGCCCCATCGGTCGACAAGTGGCGCGCCCTGGCGTCCACCTCCCTGGGTCACCTGATCAACGACGGGTGGAGCATGTTCGTACCGCTAATGGCGGACATCATAGTGAATGAGAAACAGACCCCTCTCGTCGTCGTCACCCTGATCTCGATCTCGTTCTATTCATCGTCCGCCCTCCTCAACTTCTTCATAGGACACCTGGCCGACAGGAATGGTCGGCAGGGTAACTTCATGGCGACGGGCATCGCCCTGATCTCGCTCGCGTTCCTGGGATTCGCGCTCGCGCTCAGCTTCCCAACCGACAGCCTCCTGTACTTCTTGGTGACGGCCATGGCGATACTGGCGGGCCTCGGCAGCGCGTGCTACCATCCCATAGCGGGAGCGATCCTCCAGACGTCCTTCGGGCCGGGAGACAGCGGGAAGGCAATGGGACTCAACGGGGCGTTCGGGCAGATCGGTTCTGCGATCTTCCCTCCATTGTTCTTTGCGCTGGCCATCTTCGTCGACCAGGGCAACGCGCTAGCGCTGATGACGGTGCTCGGGCTTCTGGGGGCCGTAGCGATCTGGAGGGGGCTGCGCACCTACAGAGTCGTGAGGGATAGAGCGGACACCGGGAGGAAGCACGGGGCCAAGGACGCCCTCACGAAGGGCATCCTGGTGCTCACGATAATAACTGCGGTGCGGTCGATCGCCAACACTGGGGTCTCGACCTGGCTTCCCACCTACATCACCTTCGTCAAGGGAGAGGGCGTCGGGTCCCTGCTTGGGTTCACCCTGGCCGCCATGTACCTGGGCGCGATCCCTGGTCAGCTCGTGTTCGGGGCGCTCGTGGAGCGGCTGGACAAGAGGTATGTACTGGGAGCGAGCTCGGCCGGTGCTGCGCTGGGCGTGATTGGATACGTCTTCACCGGTGGGTACCTGGCACTCGCATTCATCACGCTCTTCGGCTTCTTCTCCTACAGCTCCTTCCCGACGCTCCTGAGCCTCGCATCTGACTATGTGCCCCGCTCCTCATGGGTCGCCGCGAACGGTTTCGTCTGGGGTCTCGGGATTATGGGAGGAAACGTGATCGGGCCAGCGCTGACCCAGATAATCATCGGGGAGGATTACGCCCGGCTGAGCATGGCGTTCATAGTGCTGGCCGCGCTAGGAATGTTCGGGGCGCTCGTCACGCCGCTGATGACGAAAGCAAAGCCCGAGGACAGAAAAATATCAGAAAAAAGAGCCGAGTGATCCCACGCGGGACGTGGGATCGAAAGAGGAGGTGCGTGCCTACTCGAAGTCGCCGCCACCCATTCCGCCCATCCCTCCTCCGCCGGGCGGTCCGGATGGACCCTTGGACTTGCCGGATGCTATGACGTCATCGATCCGGAGGATCATGCAAGCGGCCTCAGTGGCCGCTTTGATGATCTGCTCCTTCACCGCGAGAGGCTCGATCACCTGCTCCTTGTACATGTCCTTCACCTTGGCTTCCTTCGCCTCGACGCCGAACCACTTGCCACCCTCCGCATGCTTCGCCCTGATCTCCACCATCGTGTCGATCGGGTCGAGGCCGGCGTTGGTCGCCAGTGCGACCGGTATCGTCTCGAGAGCCTCTGCGAACTTCTGAGCTGCCAGCTGCTCTCTGCCGGAGAGGGTATCGGTCCACTTTAGGATCCTGGAAGCCATCTCAGCCTCGGGGGCGCCCCCGCCCGCGACTATCGCTGGCTTCTCGATGACGTCCTTCGTCACCATGAGGGCATCGTGGAGGGAACGGTCCGCCTCGTCGACGATCCTCTGTGTTCCTCCTCTGACGAGGATGGTGACAGCCTTCGGGTTCTTCGTCCCTTCGATGAAGACCCACTTGTCCTGTTCTATCTTGCGCTCCTCGACCAGGTCTGCGTGGCCTAGGTCCTTGTCAGAGAGGTCCTCAAAGTTGTTTGCGATACGGGCTCCCGTGGCCTTTGCGAGGTTGGTCATGTCGCTCTCCTTGACACGCCTCACCGCGAGGATTCCCGCCTTTGCTAGGTAGTGCTGTGCGATGTCGTCCAGCCCCTTCTGGCAGATAAGGACGTTGGCGCCGATGGCTATGACCTTGTCCACCATCTCCTTGAGCATGTGCGTCTCCTCATCGAGGAACTTCTTCATCATAGAGGGGTCGCTGATGTTCAGCTTCGCGTCGAACTCCGTCTTCTCTATCTCAAAGGCCGCGTTTACGATCGCGATCTTTGCATTCTCGATGCGTCTCGGCATGCCCGAGTGTGCGATCTCCTTGTCGAGCACGAAGCCCATTATGAGCTTGGTGTCCTTCAGGGAGCCTCCGGGCTTCTTCTCTACTTTGATGTTGCTGAGATCGACCTTGTACGTCGTGCCTGTCTTCTCGGATACCTGGACTGCGGCCGCTACCACCAGCTCGGCCAGGTCCTGGGCCTCACGAGATACCAGCTTGGTCTGCATGCTGGTCCTTGCTATCTTGATGAGCCATTCTTTGTTGGTCGGGGATACCTTCTCGGCGAACTCTCCCAGGAACTCGACCGCCTTGCGGGCAGCCTTGTTGTAGCCCTCCACTATGACCGTGGGGTGGACACCCTTGTCGATGAGCTCCTCGGCCTTCTCTAAGAGCGCTCCCGCGAATATCACAGCGGAGGTGGTACCGTCGCCCACCTCGTTGTCGGTGGCCTTGGAGACCTCGACCAGCATCTTCGCTGCGGGGTGCTGCACATCGATCTCCTTTAGCATGGTCGCGCCGTCGTTGGTGATCGTGACGTCACCGAGCGAGTCGACCAGCATCTTG
>JAPCJS010000199.1 GCA_027886825.1 Nitrososphaerota archaeon | reverse complement strand
GCTCACGTTGGTAAAGTGCTACAACTGCAACTCCGTGGCCAAGGTCCTGTGCGGCGAGTGCCAGCGCTGGGTCTGCCGGTCCCACTCTAGCTTCATCTTCAATGAGGATTCCAGAACGTTCAAGAGCCTTTGCGGCGCGTGCTACTCTCAAGTGAGGAGATTGAGTTGGGTAAGAGAAAGGTCCTAAACGAAGCTCACCTGAAGGAACTGGTGCTCCCACAGGAGGGGGAGATCCTCGGACGGGTCGTCAAGATTTCGGGAGGGAACCAGGTCATAGTCGCATGCATCGACGGGGTGACGAGGCTCAGCCGGATCCGCGGAAAGATGAAGAGGAGGATGTGGATCCGAGAGAGGGACATCGTCCTCGTCGCGCCCTGGGACTTTGACAACAAGCGCGCCGACATCATCTGGCGATACATCAAAGACCACGCCGAGTGGTTGGAGAACAACGGGTACATGACCAAGCCAGAGGCCAAGCCCGCAGCCGGCGTAGTAGCGGCACCCGCTGCCGCTCCCGCCGTAGATCAACCTGCGCCAGAGCCTGCAGCTGCGACCGCGCCTCCACAAGAGATCCAGTAGCCCAGTAGCGAGTACCGGCGGGCGCCCACGAACTATAGGAGCGGCGCCCAGCCCGCCTTCTTCGACCAGGTCGCGATCGCGTCGTGCGCGTGTATCGACTCGTAGCACCTCGAGCTGATGTAGAGCGCGTTCGGGAACCTCTTCACGCACTCCCTGACAAGGTCCTCCGCGAACCTCCCGTTCTCCTGCGCTTCCAGTATCTTCTTCGCCTCCTCGATCCTCTTCATCTTCTCGGTGGGCATGGCCGAGAAACACTCCTCCATCTTCCCTATCGTCTCCAGCATGTCGAGTGAGCCCTTCTTGTCGAGGACCATCACGATCTCCGCCCTCTGCATGTGGCCTATCCCGATCATCCTCTTGCTGCAGGGACAGGCCGTCATGCCCTTGGCGTTGAACCTGTATCTCACAGCGCCCTTCTCGCTCGTCCGAATCGTGACCGGGATGAACTGGTCCGAATAGGGCACCTCGAGCCTGCAGGTGACCCACGACCCCGGCTGGGTCCTGTTCACCTCCCGGCAGATGGACCTGAGCCAGCCCTCGATCCCGACCCCCTGCCTCGAGGATGCAGCATGGACCAGCCTGCTCATGTGGACCCCCCTGTGCAGCCCCGTGGAGGTCTGTATGGTGAGGAAGACCGGGATCGTGGCCTGACCGTCGTGGTAGAGCGTCTGAAGCTCCGCTATCCCTGCATCGACGACGACCTCGGCGGGCTCGCTCTGGGTGTCTGCCAGGGTATCAATGAACTGTGAACTAGGTGTCTGTCCGTCCTGATCCTTCCCGCGACGCACGAATCTGGCCCGAGACCACCCGTTTTATACCCTTTCGGTCTTTTCCGTCTCGGAGGGGGTCGCGCAGCCCCGCCTGACGGAACGAACGCTCCCGCTGGAGGCATCCATCGCACTCCCAGCAGTGGGCGCTCCCTTCCCTGTGGCAGCTCCACGTCATCTCCAGCGGGACTCCCAGCCTCGCCGCGAGGGTCACCACCTCCGCCTTCGTCATCGTCCGGAGCGGCCTCCAGATCCTAAAGTCCTGCTCCCTGAGCCTGGCAGAGGCAGTCCTGAGGGTCTTCTGCATCTCTCTGAAGAACACGTCGGCCGTGTCCTCGAAGAGCGCCCTGTCGTCGCTGTTGTGCCCCCCGACGACCCGTTCGGCACCAACCTCCTCCGCGAAGGCAGCAGCCACGCTGTAGTAGATCGAGTTCTTCATGGGGATATAGGTGGATGGCAGGGCCGCGAGCCGTCCGGGCGAACCGATGTCGCTCACCTCCATCAGCTCCGGCATCGAGAAGAATCTGTGCTCCTCGACGCCCGCGGCCCTGGCGAGGCGCGTCGCGGCCCGCACCTCTCCCCGGGCTATCCCGTGAAACCGTATCGTCAGCGCTCTGTTCAGGTTTCCCTTTTTCCTGGAGAGATAGAGGCACGTAGCCGAGTCGATGCCTCCGGAGAGGAGCACTATCGCCTGCGTCGGCGCTCGGCCTCTCTCGTGTGGACCTGCGCAAGGAGGTGCGTCCCCTTGTTGAGCCCCTCGTAGACGTAGACGCCGACGGCCTCCACGTTCTTCGGCATGCCGGGCGCGATCCTGCGCACCAGCTCCTGCGCCATGTTCTCCACGGTCGCCTCCTCCTCCAGGAGGACAGTGGTCTTGCTGGGGACCCTCATCTCGAACCTCCCGTGGACCGTATCGAACCCGATGAGGACGCTGCTCCCCTCTCTTCCGAGTACGTACCTGCTGCTGATGAAGAGCTTGTGGTCCAGATCCCGCACCGCCTCCTTGATAATCGGCTTGGCGTCGTTGAAGTCGACGACCATCCCGTCCACCGGCGAGCCCGCGAGCTCTACGAGCACCGAGGAGGTGTGCCCGTGCATCACGGAGCACTTCTCGGTCTTGGGTAGGATGTGGGCATAGTCGAAGTTGAACGACGGATCATCCATGAAGATCGTCTGAAGCCTACCGCCTCCCCTGTCGCCAGGGCCAAGGACCCTCACCCCCGTGTCGAAGATGTCGCTAAGCACCTCGCTCTGCGAGATCACGACGCACTCGTTTCCGGCGCGTGAGGCCTTCTTCTTCTCCGCGGGACTGAGGTCCCCTCCGAGCAGGAACAGCCTGTTCCCGACCGCAAAGTCCGCATGCCTGGGGGACGCTGGGAAGATCGGCTCGTCAGTGTGGTATTCCACCCCTGCTGCGTCCAGGATCCTGCTGACAAGCAGGTGCAAGCCCGTTGGGTACTCCCGGCCCTTGCTCCTGTAGACCCTAGCATATCCTCCCTTGTCGAGCTCCTTCACCCTCGCCGAGATGCCGTCCAGGAGGTCCTTTTGCACGATGGCGCGCACTCGTGGGTTCATTTATAGTATTTACTCGGAAACTTGGTTTTGGAGCGTAGCCCTAGGCTCGCCCGAGCTGGCTGCAGATCGCGAATTAGGCCCACGGTCCGATTAGAGGGCTAAATTTGATTTATACCTGCTTGGCAGTCCTTGGGGGTCGCGCGGCCGTGATCCAGTGGTTAGGATATAGGCTTCCCAAGCCTGTCGCCCGGGTCCGAATCCCGGCGGCCGCACCCAATCTTCCCAGGCATCTGCGCCAAGATGGCACGAAAAGACAGATGATTCTTCGCTAAGCGAACTATGTAACATTTACTACGAAGAATCTTTATACACATATATAATGCAATAACGCTTTATATTTTCATGTCAAATATGCAAATGAAAAGAACTAACTGGAATGACATAATCAAGAAGGAAGCTAAGGGTGTTAACAACTTCAGCCTGGGTGAGGTGCAGGAGATCGGTCCTAACTTCATACTGACGCAGAAGGGAACCGTCACCAAGTCGAAATACTATATCCCCAAGTATCTGGTGCGCGGGTTCGATGGTTCGACTCTCTGGTTCAATGTGACCGAGGGACAGGCGGAGACCGAGTTCAAGAGGGACAGCGCTCCAGCTGCCGAGGTGTACCAGAAATACAGGACAACAGGGATGAACACCGAGATAGAAACCTGGATACCTGCGATGACCAG
>JAPCJS010000072.1 GCA_027886825.1 Nitrososphaerota archaeon | reverse complement strand
GAGGCCGCGGGGTGCGAGACTATCGACGACTCGATCTCGTACGTCCCGAGCCTGTGGCCTGCGACCTTCAGGACCTCGTCCGCCCTCCCCGCGACCCAGATGTACCCGTCCCTGTCCTTCACCGCGTAGTCGCCGCAGAAGAAGTAGTCCCGGCCGGGGAAACGAGAGAAGTACTGCTTCTCGTATCGCTCGGGGTCCCCGTACATTCCAGTAGGCGGTCCTGGCATGCCTGGCCACGGGTTCTTCAGGACGAGGAAACCCTTCGCTCCGGGTGCCACCGAGTCGCCCTTCTCGTCGACCACGTCGGCGTCGACCCCGGGTATCGGCAGCCCGTTGGACCCGGCCTTCATCGGTATGAGCGTGAGCCCTGGGATCATCGCTATCATTATCCCTCCCGTCTCGGTCATCCACCATGTCGAGCCGACCGGACAGCGCCCGCCGCCGACGAGCCCGAAGAGCCACCTCCACGCGGACGGGTTGATGGGCTCGCCCACGCTCTGGATGAGGCGGAGGGACGAGAGGTCGTGCTTCTTGACGTTCTCGTCGCCGAACTTCATCTGGGCCCTCGTCGCGGTCGGCGTGGTGTAGAAGATGGAGACCCCATACCGCTCGATTATCGACCACCACCTGTCTGGCTGGGGTGTGTCGAGCGCCCCTTCGTAGATGACGACGGTCCCGCCCTCGATAAGGGGTCCGAACGCGACGTAGCTGTGTCCCGTGACCCACCCTATGTCAGCGGGGCACCAGTAGACGTCCCCGTCCCGGAGGTCGAAGGCCCACCTCATCGTGGCGTGCAGGAGGACGGCATACCCTCCTGTGTCGTGTATCATGCCCTTCGGCTTGCCCGTCGTTCCCGAGGTGTAGAGGACGAAGAGCGGGTGCTCGCTCTCCACCGGCTGCGGGTGGACCAGCGCGCCCGTTGGGAGCTCGGTCAGCAGCTCTTCCAGTGTCCAGTCTCTCCCCGCTCGCATCGGACACGCAACGCCGAGCCTCTTGACCACGATGACGTTCTTGACGGATGGAGCCTGCTCGAGTGCCCTGTCGGCGATCTCCTTGAGCAGAACCTGCCTGCCCCTCCTGTAGAAACCATCGGCTGTGATCAGCAGGGTCGCGCCAAGGTCGTTGATCCTCGTCGAGAGAGAGTCGGCGCTGAACCCGCTGAAGATGACCGTGAAGGTGAGTCCAAGCCTCGCGGCCGCCAGAAGAGCCACTATCGCCTCCGGAACGAGAGGCAGGTAGACTGCGACCTTGTCGCCCTTCTTCAGCCCGAACTTCCGGCTCAGGACCGACGCGAGCCGGTTGACCTCTTCCAGGAGCTCTCCATAGGTTATCTTCCTGACCTCCTTCGGAGCTCCAGTCTCGTCGGTCGGCTCCCCCTCCCAGATCAGCGCTAACTTGTCCCTCTTCGATGTATTCGCGTGCCTGTCCACTGCGAGCTGCGACAGGTTCAGCGTTCCTCCGCTGAACCACCTGTAGACGTGAGGGTGCTCGCCCTTCGATAGTACCGAGTCCCACCTCTTGAACCAGTCGAGCTCCCTGGCGAGGGACTCCCACTGGGCGTTCGCCTCCGAGATGCTCTTCGCGTGGAGCGCCTTGTAGGACGCAACGTCGCTGCGCGCGCCAGACCACGCCGGCACATCGACGGTCTCGTCCAGCGGCAGAGATTCACCGAGGATCTCAGGATCGCTCATGCTTCTGCCTCGGGGGCGACTGGGAGCGTAATTAGCCTTTATCGATGAGCGCGTAATGTATCGTAGAACCGCACCATTAAATCACGGCGCAGTACAGGCAAGGTGATTCAAGGTGGAGGAACTCGCGCTCCAGGCCACATCTCTCTCGAAGAGCTTCGGACGGACCAGGGCGGTCGACGGGATCAGCCTCACGATGAGGAGGGGCGAGATCCTCGGACTGCTGGGGCCGAACGGGTCGGGCAAGTCCACCACGATGAAGATGATACTCGGGATCCTCAGGCCGGACTCGGGGACGATATCGGCATACGGCATCGACGTCGCCAAGGACCCGATGGGCGTGAAGAAGGTGGTCGGGTATGTTCCCGAGACCCCTCAGATCTACGAGTTCTTGACGGGAGTGGAGTACCTCGACTTCATCGCCGACATGTACGCGATCCCGAACGTCGAGAGGAAGGAGAGGATAGGGCAGTTCCTGGAGGGGCTCCAGCTGAAGGGGCACGAGAACGACCTCATCGGAGGGTACTCGCAGGGGATGAAGCAGAAGATCGCGATAATAGCGGCGCTGCTGCACCGGCCGAAGATCCTCGTCATGGACGAGGCGCTGAACGGGCTGGACCCTCGCTCGGCAAAGCTGGTCAAGGACCTCCTGAGGAAGCTAGCGAGCGAGGGGGTATCGGTCCTCTTCAGCACGCACGTCCTCGAGATCGCAGAGGCGCTCTGCGACCAGGTCGCGATCATGTACCAGGGCAAGATCGTGGCGAACGGCAACATGGCAGACCTGAGGTCGCAGGCCGGGCTACCCGGCTCGACGCTGGAGGAGGTCTTCCTGAAGATAACCGGGACGGGCGAGCTCGACGAGATAGTGAAGGAGCTCAGCAAGTGAGATGGACCCGCGGAAGATATACGCGATCGCCCTGGCCCTGTCAAAGTCACAGCTCCGCACGAGCACGAGCGGGAGAGCAGGGGGCAACCTCTTTCGAAGGCCTGTCATCATCCTGATAATAGACATAATCGCCTTCTCGATCTGCGTCGGGCTCGGGTTTCTAGGCGCGACGATCCTCCAGCAGACATTCCCCTACGGGACATCGTCGCAGTACGGAGCGGAGTACACAGCTGTGGCGAACCTCGTCAAGGAGGCGATGATCTTCGTACCGACCTTCGTCCCCAGCTCGGTCCTGCTGGGAGGCATACTCTTTGAGCTGAACGTCTCCTCGAAGTTCTCGGCGAGCGACACGGTCAACTGGCTCCCGATAACGCAGGCCGAGTACGTAATCGCGTCCGCGCTCTCGGTGGCCTACAACTACTCGGCCCTTCCCTCGATCTTTCTCGGGATAACGCTCGCGCCCGCGTTCGCCCTCGGGTTCGGGTACCTCTGGGTGGGAGTAGCCGTGGTCAGCATATTCACGCTCTTCACCGGAGGCATCCTGGTAGAGATCCTGCGGGCAGCGATCAACAGGGTCAGCTCCCTTGTCTCGGGCCGGGCCCGCAGGGGCGCGTTCGTGCTCAGGCTGGTCCTCCTCGTGGTGATCATCCTGGTCATCGACACCTCGTTCAACCCGAACGTCCTCGTCAAGGTCGTGGACAGCCTCTCGACCACCCTCACCATCGTGCCGTTCATCCCCATCCTCTGGGGCTCCGTCGTGATCGAGGGGATAGCCTCGGGCAACACGCTCCTCGTGGCCCTCTTCTCGGTCGGGACGGTCGTGTTCACGCTGGCCCTGATCTGGGTCGCGGTGAAGTTGCGCGCCAGATACTGGTCCCCGATGGTCGCCTCTGTGAGCCTGACGAGCACGGAGTACCGTCCCCGATCTGGGATATTCGTAAGGCTGGGCCTGACAAGCAGCGAGGCCGCGATCGTCAGGAAGGACCTCAAGGGCGTCACGAGGAGACGGGAGCTCCTCTCCTTCTTCGCGGTGCCGATAGTCTTCGTCGCCCTCTTCCTCATCGACACGCTCACAGGGGCGACCGGAGGCAGCGCTGGTACGATTGGCCTCGTCACAGACATACCGATATTCCTGGCTGGGACCATCTTCGCACTGATGATCTCCTCGATAAGCTTCGGCCAGGAGAGCAAGTCGGTGATGGTGCTGTACTCCCTTCCCATCTCTCCGGACCAGATCCTCAAGGCGAAGGCGTTCGTCGCACTGATGTTCTCGCTGACCGCGACAATCCTCACCTTCGTCGTCTTCTCGACGATAGGAGGTGAGTCGATCTCTGTCATGGCCGAGAACATCACGATAGCCCTTGCGATAACCGTGGAGGAGGTCTTCATCGGCCTCGCGATCGGTGCGGCCCATCCGGACTTCCAGGAGAGACCGAGGCCCCGGTTCGTGGACCCGCTCTGGCTTCTTGTGATGCTGCCCCTGGGGTTCGGCGTGGCCTTCGTGACCGGGACCCCGATAATATTCAGGGACGTGTTCAGTCTCGTCTCTCCCGCCCCCTCGGCTCCTGTGTACCTGTTCCCCGCCGCCCTCGTGTTCGCTGCGGTGGTGACTGTCTTCTCCTACAGATGGGCCAGGGGCAGCGTGCGTCGGATGATGTCCGAGTACAGGATATAGCGAGGGTCACTCGACTCGACTGAAGCCGATGGAGAGATGGTTAACCTCCTCTCGTTCTCTCGGTGACCTTGGTTAGCGCGCGGCCTGGCAGCCAGCCAGCCAGCCAGCTTGACTCCGCGGTCAGGACTGTTGAACGTGCGGAGAGCGCTAAGGTTTAATCAGGTCCAGAAGGTACACCCTCGAGATTGAAGGAGGACTCCTTCGGCTACGATACGTTCCTCTCGCCCTTCACATGGAGGTACGGGAGCAGGGAGATGAGGCTTCTGTTCTCAGAGCGTTCGAGGAGGTCGACGTGGAGGAAGGTCTGGCTCGAGCTCGCGAGGGCGGAGTCGGAGTTCGAGCTGCTCTCGAAAGACGAGCTGCGAGGGATAGAAGCAAACTCGACCGAGGGCTCGGTGGACATCGCCAGGGCACACGAGCTGGAGCGGAAGATAAGGCACGACCTCATGGCCGAGCTGCGCACCTTCGCCGAGCAGGCGGGCAGAGAGGGGGGCGGCGGCAAGCTTCACCTCGGGGCGACCTCGATGGACATAGAGGACAACGCAGACGTGCTGATCTTCCGGAAGGCGCTCGACCTGCTGCTCACGAGGCTCGTGAACTGTCTGGCTGCGACGAGGGAGAACGTCGTAAAGTATGAGGCGATGGTCTGCATGGCGTGGACGCACCTCCAGCCCGCCGAGCCAACCACACTAGGGTACCGCTTCGCCAACTACGCCCAGGATCTGATGTTGGACATCGAAATGCTGGAGTTCGTCAGGGACCGCTTCGTCAAGGGCAAGGGGATGAAGGGCGCTGTCGGTACCTCGGCCAGCTTCGAGAAGCTCCTCGGCGGTGAAGACGCGGTCAGCAGGCTCGAGAAGAAGGTCATGGGGGCGCTCGGTCTCGACTACTTTCCCGTATCCACCCAGACCTATCCGAGGAAGGTGGACTACTTCGTCCTCTCATGTCTGACCTCGATAGCCGCCTCGTGCCACAAGTTCGGCCTCGACCTGAGGGTCCTCCAGTCTCCGACCTTCGGGGAGCTCTCCGAGCCGATGGAGGAGCTGCAGGTGGGATCGAGCGCGATGCCGTTCAAGAAGAACCCCGTAAACGCGGAGCGGATGTGCTCCCTCGCCAGGCTCGTCGCGGCGTATCCCTCGGTCGGGTTCTCAAACGCTGCCAACAACATACTCGAGAGGACGCTCGACGACTCTGCGAACCGACGCGTCGCGATCCCCGAGGCATTCCTCGCGGTCGACGAGTGCCTCACGATCTACGAGAGGCTGGTGCGGGGGCTTAAGGTCTATCCTGCGATGATCGAGAAGAACCTCGAGAAGTTCGGACCGTTCGCAGGGACGGAGGCAGTGATGATGAAGCTGGTGGAGAAGGGGGGCGACAGGCAGGAGGTGCACGAGCTGATCAGGGTGGAGTCCTTCAGGGCCTGGGACGAGGTGATGCAGGACCGTCCGAACCCGCTCGCGAAGATGCTCTCTGAGAACAGGGAGATATCCTCGAAGCTCAGGCCTGCCGAGATTCGCAAGCTCCTTGACCCCAGGCATCACACAGGGGACGCCGGGCTGAGGTGCGAGCGCCTCGTGAAAGAATTGATAGATCCGATCCTCGCAAGGCACAGCAAGAGGATCGGGATCTCGAGCAAGGTCGAGTACTGACTAGTTCGCGACGCGTAGAGAGCCGACGGTCACGCCCGAGCCGCGCTTCACGGCGCCGATCCTGGAGGCGGAGAACCCCCGCCTCTTGAAGGTCCGGATTATCGCGTCGGCCCCCGCAGGGGGCGCGCAGATGCAGAGGCCGATCCCCATGTTGAACGTGCCGAACATCTCAGTGTCGGTAAGGCCGCCCTCGCGCTGTATCATCTGGAAGATGGGAGGGGCTGGTGGAATCTCAAGTGCAAACTCGAGTTTCCGTTCGCCGACGAGCCTTTTGAGCTTCCTGAACGAGCCGCCCGTGATGTGACCGATCCCGTGGACATCCCCCCTCCTGAGGATCTCGAGGACGGGCCGCACATAGATCCGGGTCGGCGTGAGCATCGCCTCTCCGAGCGTCGACCCCAGCTCGTCGATGTGCTCCTTGAGGGAATGATTCGCCTGCAGGACGCTGCGCGCGAGCGTATATCCATTGGAGTGGAGCCCCGAACTGGCGACGCCGATGACGCAGTCTCCTTCTCCGATCGATGAGCCGTCCACCACCTTCGTCTTGTCGACCAGGCCCACGCCCATGGAGACGAGGTCGAACCCCTTCACCATGGTTCCGAGTATCGCGGTCTCGCCCCCGACTATCGCCGTGGAGGCTTCACGGGCTCCCGTCACAAGTCCCTTCATCAGCCCGGAGACGAGGAGCTCATCCTCCCTCTCGAGCGCGATGTAATCGAGCAGTGCTACCGGTTCTGCCCCGACGCAGATCAGGTCATTCACGGTCATCGCGACGCAGTCTATCCCGACGGTATCGAACTTTTCCATCTGGATCGCCAGCTGCAACTTTGTGCCGACGCTGTCGGTGTGCATAGCGAGCGCGTTGCCGCCGCCGATGTCTATCAGACCGGCGTAGTGGCCGATCCCCATCAGTGGGGCACCGAACCTGCCCTTCCGGGAGGAGAAAGTCGCAGCCAGCGACGCGGCTATCGACCTGTGGATGTCCTTGACGCGGACAACGTCCACGCCGGCCCTGGCATAGGCGTCTTTCTTCATGGAGGTCCCGTACCGGCTCAGAGCTTCCTTCCCGTTAGTACCTCGTAGATGTGCACGTACCTGTCGCTCACGAGCGAGACGAGCTCGGCGGGAAGGAGTGGCGGCGTAGGAGTCGGCTCTCCGCTCTTCCGGGCCCGATCGAGCTTCTCCTTGTAGCCCGCTTTCGTGAGCCAGTCGCGGACCGGCTGCTTGTCGTAGCTGTCCTGTGTCTTGCCGGGTGCGTACCTGTCCGCCGGCCACATCCTGAACTCGTCCGGTCCGATCGAGTCGCCGAGCAGAACCCGCCCGTCCCTCCTTCCGAACTCCAGCTTGAGGTCGGCCAAGATGAAACCGTGCTCGATCGCCCTCTCGCCCATCTTCGCGTAGATGGAGAGGGTAGAGTCCTTCACCCCGCGCATCTCCGCGGAGGTCATCCTGCCCTCGCGGACTATCTCCGCCTCCGTTATCGGCTCGTCCTTGACCTCGGACTTTGTGGTCGGGTCGAAGTATGGCTCGGGGAGCTTCGCTGCGAGCACCTTCTCGGTCGGCAGGGAGACCTCTCCCTTGAGCAGACGGTCGTGGAGGCTCCCGTACAGGTAGCCCCTGACCACGCACTCGACCGGTATCATAGTCATCCTGTTGACGACCATGATGTTGGAGCCCTCGACGGAGACCATGTGGTTGGGCACTCCGAGGGTCTCGAACCAGAACGCCGAGAGCTTGCAGAGGACCTCGCCCTTGCGCGGGATCGTCGAGGGCAGGATCACGTCGAAGGCCGAGACCCTGTCGGTGAAGTAGAAGAGGAGACGGTTGGCATCCAGCTCGTAGATGTCCTTGACCTTCCCCGAGCGTAGGAAGGTGCCCCGGGGCTTCACTTCCATGAGGCTCTCATCCTCCGCAGCCTCTCGGCCACGCCGTCGTCGGTCAGGGCGAGTATCTCCGCCGCGAGTATCCCGCCGTTCCTCGCGTTGTCGACTCCCACGCAGGCCACCGGCACGCCCGGCGGCATCTGGACGATGGAGAGCAGCGAGTCGAGCCCGTTCAGCTTGACCGCGACGGGGACCCCGATGACGGGCCTCACCGTCATCGAGGCTATGACGCCGGGGAGGTGGGCGGCGAGCCCGGCCACCGCGATGAAGACCTTCGCATCCGAGGCCGAGACGTACTGCCTGAGCCCCTCGGGGTTCCGGTGTGCCGAGAGGAACTTCACCTCGTGCGGCACCTCCAGCTCCGTGAGTATCTTGGAGGCCTCGTCTGTGACCGGCTGGTCACTCTTGCTTCCCGCGATTACGGCGACGCTTAGTTTCTGCGACATCTCAATCGATAACTCCTCGACCGCTCAGGCGGCCCCCCTCTCGAACCTCAGGGCCCTCTTCTCCGTCACGACCATGTCAAGGCGCACGTCAGAGGGTCCCTCGGGAACCTTCTGGATCCGCTGCGATTCCATGGCCAGTCCGACCGCGAGCGACCGCCCGCGTCCTGCGAGCGCCCTGTCGAAGTAGCCCTTTCCATAACCGATCCTGTGCCCGCGGTCGTCCCATGCGACGAGGGGGACGAGGACCAAGTCCGTCACGTTCAGTGGTACCGGAGGCGCGTCGCGTCCAGGCTCGAGTATCCCAAAGTGCCCCATCGAGAGCTCTCCCAGTCCGTGGATCTCGAGGAAGACAAGCATCACTGACCGAGTTTCCATGAGGGGGACCGCGACCCTCTTCCCCTCGGCGAACATACGCCCGATTATCTCGTCGGTCCGGACCTCGTCCTCCTTGGAGACGTACGAGGCGACCAGCCTTGCGTCGCGGTATTCGTCCTGGGACGCGAGGTTCTCCTCGACGAGCCGGCTCTCCTGCACGAGCAGCGCGTGGGGGATCGCCCGCCTCGCTGCGATTGCCTGCGCCCGTAGCTGGCTCTTGCTCATCACTGCAGCACCGAAGCCTCCTTCAGGTTGTGCTGCTTCGCCGCCGCGACGAGCGTGTTCTCCATCAGCATTATGACGGTCATGGGTCCCACGCCGCCTGGGACCGGCGTGATGAACGAGGCCTTTGGAGAGACGCCCTCGAAGTCGACGTCCCCTAGAAGCTTCCCTCCCACGCGGTTCATCGCGACGTCGACGACGACGACCTCGTCCCTCACCATCTCCCGCGTGACGACGAACTGCGGCCTTCGCCCCACGGCAGAGACGAGGATGTCGGCCTGTCGGGTTATCCCGAGCAGGTCACGGGACTTGGAGTGGCAGACCGTCACCGTCGCGTCCTCGGCGAGGAGGAGGTGGAGGAGCGGCTTGCCCACCAGGGTGGACCGGTTGATGATTACGACACGCGAGCCCATTATCGGGATCGTGTAGTGGTGCAGGAGCTCCATGACGCCTCTTGGCGTGCACGGTATGAGGCTGGCCCTCCCGTAGAACAGGAGGCCCATGTTCCCGGAGGTGAGGCCGTCCACGTCCTTGGCGGCCGAGATGCGGTCGATCATCCTCCGGCTGTCGAGGTGTTGCGGCAGGGGCAGCTGAAGCAGGATCCCGTTGACCGAGGGGTCGGCGTTGAGCGAATCGATCAGGTCGGAGAGCTCCGCCTCGTCGGCGAATCCTGAGAGCGTGTGGTTCTCCGACCTGATCCCTATCTCCTCGGCGGTCCGGTGCTTGCTAGCCAGGTAGACCTTCGAGGGCGCGTCGTCCCCCACAAGGATCGTGGCTATCTTCGGGTCGACCCCGACCTTCTTCATGTACTCGGTCTCCTCCTTGAGCGTCTCCTTCGTCTTCGCGGCCAGCGCCCTCCCGTCCATGAGTACGGCGGTCAAGGTTTGATGCTCACCCTCCTTCCCTTGAAGGTCAGTTTGCCCTCGACAAAAAGCTTCACGGCGTATGGAAAGATGACGTGCTCCTGCTTCAGGATCCTCGCCGAGAGTGTCTCGACGTTGTCGCCCTCCACGACCTCGACCGCAGCCTGGAGGACGACCGGTCCTGCATCCACCTCCGGGACGACAAAGTGCACTGTGCAGCCCGCGACCTTCACCCCGTACTCGAGCGCCTTTTCCTGGGCGTTGAGGCCGGGGAAGGCGGGGAGCAGCGAAGGATGGACGTTGAGGATCCTGCCGCTGAACATCGAGACGAACTCGGGCGTGAGTAGGCGCATGTAGCCCGCGAGCAGGACAAGCCCTGTCCCGGGCTCCACCCCGTGCCTGACGAGCGCGTCGGCGAGCTTCCTGTCGTAGGCGGCGCGGTCCAGCCCCTCGCCGGCGATCACCTCCGTCTCCGTGCCGTACTTCTTGGCGATGTCGAGCGCCCGCACGCCGGGCTTGCTGCTGATGACGACCTGGACGCCCGCGTCCCTGATGAAACCGCTCTTCGTCGCCTTCAGCAGTGCTTCCAGGTTCGACCCCCTCCCCGAGACGAGGACGCCGATCCTGAAGGTCAGGGTTTCACCATCTCCTTCTTGTTGTTCTTGAAGTTCGGGGTGATCCCGAGCTTCGAGTAGTCCCCGTTGATGCAGGCGAAGCAGAGGCTGGACTTGGGCAGGCCTATCGCCTGTGCGAGCCCGTCGATGTCGTTGTACTGGAACTCCTCCACGCCTATCGCCTTGGCCACCTTCCTGCCGATCGTCTCGATGCTCTTGTCTCCGTTGGCCACCTGGTGGGCCAGGAGCTCCTCCCTGCTCGGGAAGTCGACCCCCATGTAGCACGGGTACGCAATAGGCGGGAAGGTCGAGACCATCTTGACGTGCTTGGCGCCCGCCCTCTTCAGCGACTCTACGATTATCTTCGAGCTCGTCCCCCTCACGACGCTATCGTCGACGACGATCACATCCTTCCCCTCAATCGCCTCCCGTATCGGGATGATCCTCTTCACAACCTCCTCGCGTCCGCTCTGGCTCGGCTGGATAAAGCTCCTGATGCTCCCCTTCCTCCGGTACCTGTCCTTCATCAGCCCCTCGTCCATGGGTATCCCGCTCTCGACGGAGTAGCCCAGGGCGGCGGGCCTCGCCGAGTCCGGGACCGGTATCACGACGTTCCCCTTCATCTTGTACTTCTTCGCGAGCACCTTGCCGACCTTCTTCCTCGCCTCGTAGACGCCCACGCCGTTGACGCGCGAGGAGGGGTGCGCGAAGTAGGTGTACTCGAAGGAGCAGTACGCGCTCTCGGTCCGGGGCGCGAAGCGGAACGACTCGAGGCCCCGCTTGGGACCGCCCAGCCTGAGCATCTCGCCTGGCTCGATGTCGCGGACGAACTCGGCATCGACGGCGTCGAGCGCGCAGCTCTCCGAGGCGGCGACGTGCGTGCGCGTCTTCTGGTTGTATCCCAGGCAGAGCGGCCTGTAGCCGCGGGGGTCGCGGACGGCGAAGACCTCTCCGCGCTTGTTGAGTATGACGAACGAGTAGGCCCCGATCAGCTCCTTCGCGAGCCGCTCGAACGCCCAGAACCAGTCGTTCTCCTGTTTCAGGATCTGCAGGAGCCTGTACCCGGCCGCCTTGGTGTCGGTGCCACACTTGGCCCTGTAGTCCTGGGAGACAGCCTTGGCCAGCTGCTCGGCGTTGACGATCGTGCCGTTGTGGGCGAT
>JAPCJS010000106.1 GCA_027886825.1 Nitrososphaerota archaeon | reverse complement strand
GTGGGATCCACAAGCTCGATCTCCTGGACCCGCAGGAATGATAGTTTGGATTCTGTCATGGCCTTTAGATCGCTGAATGCTTCGGGAAGGCTAACCAGCAGCTGATTCGAACCTATTCGACCCGAATCGCGGACAAAGTGCTTGGCGAAGTTGGTTCTGTGGTGGCCATCATGTCTTGCGGCTTCCAGTGATTTCTGTGGAGAACCAGAATAGGAGGAGGGACGCTCGAGTTTGGACCCCGGAGCATACATCAGCTTTTCGTTCGTTCCCAATCTCATTCTACTAAGGTGGGAAGGATGGGGGTGCAGTTGGCGCAGCGCAGGCGAAATCTGGGAAGCGGGAAAGACCGGTTCACTTCGTCTCCGTTTCAACCGGAATATCCCCTCCGAGATTTCATCTGATCTGGGGAACTTCATTTGATACCCCAACCGCGAGCTGACTCTTCTGCCCTCTATCACCACAGGCTCCTTGTATCTCCATTCCGATGACGTCGCCACACAATCATCCATCAGGAGTAGGTACATGATGTCGTTCATCAGTCTCTTGGAGACTGTAACACCATAGTCGCCCTCGACCCATGCACGGAGAAATGCCCTTCTCACCCCTTGCGGCGAGTCAAGTATTACGTCTGGAACCGCCTTGGCACCGGCGCCCCTACCCACCCATCGGGCGAACAGCTCAGCAAGGCATCTGTGGTTTATCGTCACTCTGAGACCCTCCTTCCCATGCTGCGCGACCTTTGGAGAGATTCCGAACTTCTCGCGGAGCAAGAAGCGAATATCTTTCAGAATCTTCGTATCCTTCCGCCCTATCGTGAACTCGATGCAATATTTCTCGCCATCCTTCCATGAGATATGACCCTCCGCTGCGTAGTAGCCGAGCAGTCGAGCCAACCCCTCGTCGATCTCGAGTGAAGTGGGAAGATCGTGCTTGCCATTCTTGTAGGAGATGGATGCTCCTTCTAGATGGTCCGCGTCCAGTAGATATGCTCTAGATATCGGGACCATCCCTCTGCTCTTCCGATGCCACTCCTTGTGGTAAGACGCTCCCTTCATGACCTCATGTGGAATTGAGGCTCTGTCCAACCCGCGCAAGATTATTCCTCGAGATCGGGCGAAGAACTTTACGAGGTCTACCTTGACGTTGCCACTTTGCGAGGCTGGAATCTCTCTGGCTCCGATAGCATAATCCCCAGGTTGGATCGTCGACGCGGGTACCGCCTGGATCGCTCCGTCCTTCAGGACGAATATCGAGTGCGATGGGGTTACTGTGACACTTCGTCCGGTGGCAAGCTTGAACTTCATCAGTTTTCCTTCGTACCTGTGCCGGAAGACGTACTGCAGTGGTGACCACTTGACTCGTAGTGTCTTCGGGTCAAAAGATACCACCTCGATGGATGATGTTGGCACTGGTCCGTCCTGGTTTCCCTCGTAGAAGCGATCTACGAGGATGCCTATCTTTGCAATGCTTATCGATCCGTTTTCCCGGTAGATTATTGGCTCCTCATAGTCTACGCTAAATCCGAATATGCCTGAATGGTACCTGATCAGGTTCTCGAGGCTTATGGTAAGCGGGAGCTCGAAGCCGAGCATGGTGCCCACGACCTCCCCATTGGGTACGCACAGGAACTCCTCGACCGTCTTCCTCGAGAGCAGGTAGACCTTGGCACCCGCTAGGGGGAGGATCCTGGACTTGTCGAAGGTCACCTTCTCCCCCTCGACGGTCATGGAGTACCAGGTGGGAATGGCGCCCATGTCTATCCAGGTCTCCTGCGACTTGCCCCAGCTCTCGCTGATCGTGTCGAGATACTCCCTCCTCAGGACGGTGGGCATCGATACGTCCATGCCCAGCATCTGGAAGTGTATCGGGTTCACCCCGACCACCTCGAAGATCAGGTAGCTCTTCTCCCCTGTTCCCTGCCTCTCTATCGCTACGAAGTTGGGGGAGTAGAGCCGCTCGAGCGTCCGAAAATCGAACCTCGCCTCCACGGTGGCCACGATGTTGGTGACGACTATCTCCTGGTCCCCGCTCTTCGCGGTCCTTGTGCTCGGGAAGACGCGCCTGAGCCTCGCGTCGAACTTCCCGTCCATGTCGTCGAAGACGCCCTCCGTTCCAGTGATCAACTTCTTGAAGCCTCTCGCATGCGCGATGCCTCGGCCTCGGACCTCTGGTCCCTATAAGGTGTCATTATTCCGTAGACCTGCTCGCGCTTGGCGATCGCGCCCAGCCTGAGGTCTGCCACGCCCCTGAGCGAGCTCCGCATCAGCCTGATCTCGGACTTCACCGCCTTGTCAGCGAGATAGAGCAGCTGGTTGTGGCCGAACGCCTCGTACACCTCCGGGTTATCCGTGAGCGAAAGGATGCGCAGGATCAGATTCGAGCTGGGAGAAAGCTGATCGCTCTCGTAGTAGGGGGTGATCGTCGTAGGGCCGCTCGACTCCTCAATCTCAAGGCTGCTCAACGAGCCGGCGTCCGATGCAGGGTCGAACGTCCTGTCGAAGAGGAAGACCTGTGACCTGATCTTCCCGCTGCTTCCCAGGCTCCGCGACTGGAAGTAGCCGCGCACGAAGAGCTCCTCTCGCGAGACGACCTTCCTGGCGGGCATGAACCGGCCCTCCCCTCCCCTCGGAGCGAAGATCGTCGAGAAAGCAGAGTCGTATCCTGCCGTCCTCCAGGGGATCTGGAACTCCCTGTTCATCCCGCTGAGTACGCTCAGGAACGCCCTGTCGTTGTTCAGTCCGGGGGCCGGCGACCCCAGGCGGACCATGCCCTTGCTCTCCGCGAACGGCAGGACGGCCCTGCTGATGTCGGTCGCCGTGGTGTCCTTCGCGATACCCACAAGCACGACCTTCCTCTGCAGGGAGAGCTGGCACAGCCTCTGGAGCATGATGAGCGAGATGGTGTTCACGTCCAGGATGGTGAGCCACTCGTCCCCTCCGAGGTTGAGCGACGGCTCGCCCCTTTCGTATACGCGCTGTGCGTAGCTCTCCGCCAGCGCGACAGAATGGTTCCAGTAGTCCTTTACACCCTCCCTGAGTTTGATCGTCCCTCCGTCGACGTCCTCGAGCAGACCTCCGGCGTGCTTGTCGTCGAGTCTCTTGAGACTCTTCACCACGCCCGAGAGCTGCCTCTCATCGAGGGAGAGCCTCGCTGCCAGGTCTGCCCGGGAGAGCTCCCCCCTGATCAACTCGCGGATCGCCCTGTGCGTTGCGAATCTTCTCCGGCTGGGGAGCGCCAGGAGGGGCGCCCCTATGTTGATCGCCAACGTCAGGTCCATCATGGTGTCCCTGTTCTCCTGTCCCGGCAACCTGGAGAGGCCGGTCGAGCCGCGCTTCATCAACAGCCTTGCGTCCCTTGCCAGCGTCGAGTAGGTCCCAGAGAGCGGTCTGTCCATGAAGACTATCTTTGCCTTCTCCGTCGCCTTGATGCCCAGGTAGAGCTCGGCGAGGGTCATGAAGGAGTTGGGGATCCTCTGCATAGAGTATTCCAACTCTAGCTCCACCTCGGGCAGGTCCGGGAGGACGTCGGAGAAGTCCTCCGCCCAGAGGGGGATGGCGGCCGAAGCGGACAGTCGGAGGCCCCTGGTTGCCCTGGCCAGGTCGAACGTCATCTCCTCTCCGACGTAGAATGAGCACGAATATCCCGTTGCGTTCGCGTAGAAGAGCATCATCTGGAGCCTCTCGTCGAAATCCCTCGAGCCGTCGATCCCTATCGCGAGGTGCTCGCCCACGCCGAAGTAGCTCCGGGCGAAATCGTCGGCCGCCTCCCGGTCCAGGGGCCGCAATAGCCCCAGGAGGTCTCCCCTCCCCGCGAACCTGGCGACCCTCCCCTCGAACCTTGACACGAGCCCTCTCGTCTGCTCGGAGAGCTTGTCCGCTATCTCGCTTGACAACGTCGAGCCAAGACCCCGGGTCCTCTAATAAACCACAACGAGCCCTGGGAGGAAACTCTAAATCCGCGGCAGGTCCAAAACGCTGGAGTTTGAGGATCTACTCGTTCCTGCCGAGCGCGACCGAGATCGTCTATGCTCTCGGGCTAGGAGACAAGCTCTGCGGCGTCACGAACGAGTGCGACTTTCCCCCAGGGGCCCGTGGGAAGCCGGTCGCGGTGGAGTCTCTCCTGGACCCATCCACCCTTGCACAGTCAGAGATAGACTCGCGTGTGGTTCAGAGCCTCTCCCACGGACACCCACTCTACAAGATCGACAGAGGCCTGCTCGCCAGACAGAAGCCCGACGTGGTGATCACGCAGGACCTCTGTGACGTCTGCTCCGTCTCACTGAGAGAGACACTGAAGACCATCTCGGACCTGTCCGAGGACTGCGAGGTCATCTCGCTCAAACCGCGGGGGCTCGATGGCGTCCTGGACGACATCGTCACGGTGGGGCGGGCCTGTGGGGCCGCGGCTCGGGCCGAGCGACTGGTCCGTGTGCTGCAGAGACGGATCGATCGGGTCGCGCAGGATGTCAGCGGGATGGGCGTGCCGCGTGTCTTCTGCGTAGAGTGGTACGACCCGATCTTCGCATCCGGCCACTGGGTCCCTGAGATGGTCGCGTTCGCCGGGGGGGCGGACGAGCTGGCGCTGGCGGGAAGGGAATCGAGGAGGATCGGGTGGGATGAAGTCTTGACGTATGACCCCGAAGTCCTGGTGCTGATCCCGTGTGGGTTCGGGGTCGGTAGAGCCGTAGCGGATATCGGCCTCCTCTCTGGACGGGACGGCTGGCGCGACCTCACGGCGGTGAAGCGGGGAGCGGTGTTCGCCGCGGACGGCTCCTCCTATTTCTCGCGACCGGGGCCGAGGCTCGTCGACGGTCTGGAGATGCTTCCGAGGATGTTTCATCCGGATTATTTCGACTGGGACATCCCGTCGAGCTCGGCGGTCCGGGTCTCTCCTCCGCTGCTGAAGGCTAAGAGGTAAGGAGCTGGCCCAGCAGCTTCTGGGAGACGTTTCCGCCCGACACCACGAGCACGACCCTCTTTCCCAGCTGGTCCACGTCCCTGCCGGCGAGCAGTGCCGCGAGGGAGGCCGCGCCGGATGGCTCAGGGAAGACCCTCGCCGCTCTCATCGTGAGCTTCATGGCATCCAGTATCTCCTCATCTGTGACGGTGAACACCCCGCTGACGTTCTCGGAGCAGGCCTTGAACGTCAGGTCGCCCACCGAGGGAGGTATCAGTCCGTCCGCTACCGAGTGCGGATCTTCGACGCTCACGATCCGACCCGCCTTCATGGCTGCGCTCAGCTTTGGCGCGGTGACCGGCTCGACCCCGAAGATCTTCGTCCCAGGGCTCTTGGCCTTGACAGCGATCGAGATGCCCGATATCAGGCCGCCGCCTCCGACGGGCACTATTACCGAGTCGATGTCCTTCAGCTGCTCAGCGATCTCCAGGCCGCATGTCCCCTGCCCCGCGATTATGGCAGGGTCGTTGAACGGGTGTATGAACGCGGCGCCCGACTCCGCTACCATCTGCCGCGCCTTCTCCTCTCTCTCGTTGTGGTACTTGCCGAACTTCAGTACCTGTGCTCCGTACTCCGCGATGGCATCGGCCTTCTCCTGGACAGGGTTCTCCGGGAGTATCACGGTGCACTTTTTGCCGAAGGCCCTCGCCGAGAAAGCCACGGCCATCCCGTGGTTGCCCGATGAGACCGCGATCACACTGTCCTCCTTAACCTGGGAGAGCTTGTTGTAGGCTCCCCTGATCTTGAAGACACGTATCGGCTGGAAGCACTCCAGCTTCAGATACACCTCCAGACCGAACCTCTTGGAGAGCGTGGGCGAGTCGACCAGCGGTGTACGGACAGCCACCCCCTCGATCCTCTTCCGCGCCGCCTCGATATCTGCCAGTCCAGGAAGCTCGTGTCTTTCCAAACTCAAATCTCGGGCTCGAGTTGAATTTCCTTGTGATTTTAGCTTATGGGGAAGGCTGGCGTGTGTTCGGCACGCCGAGGAAATCGTCCAGTCCACCCTTCGGTCGCCAGTCCAGGACGTCCCCGACGCCCTCGAACCCATACTCTTCGATGAGCCCCTCAACGTCGGCGATCACTTTGTCGCCTCCCAGCGTGAGGTCCGTAGAGCTGACCCCTGCGACCTTCTCGAACATCTCCTTAGACTCGGGATAGCCCTGGAACCTGAGTATCCCGGGGCTGATCGCCGAGACGCCGGCCGCACGGAGGGCCTTCATGACGACGCGGAGGTCGATCCGCATGAGGCTCGGTATGAGGGGCGCCATGGAGACCCACGTCTCGATCCCCGCGTCGCTCAGCTTCCTCAGGGACTCGATCCTTCGCTCGAGAGGCGAGACGCCAGGCTCATACAGCCTCTCCGGGACCGAGGAGATAGAGAAACCTACCCTGACCCACTCGAATCTCTTCAGAAGGTCGATATCTTTCAGGACGAGGGGTGATCTGGTCAGGATCACGACCGGAAAATCGTGCCTAAGGAGCACCTCGAGACACCGGCGTGTTATCCCATACCTTGCCTCTAGGGGCTGGTACGGATCGGTGGCGCTGCTCAGAAACACTCTGCCCATCCTGAGTCCTTTCAGCTCGCGGTTCAGGACCTCGGGCGAGTTCACCTTGGCGTCAACGAAAGCACCCCAGCTCCTCTCGTCGTGGATCAGCGAGGGGACGTAGCAGTACGTGCATCCATGGCTGCACCCTCTGTAGAAATTCGCGGTGTACTCCCTCTCTCCGGGATACATCTCGTGAAGAAGTGTCTTGCATCTGACCTCCCTGATCTTGAGCGGAGCCAACGGTGTAGACCCTCCGGGTCTACTTAAGGACCCAGGCTCGTTCTCGGTAAGGTCACTCTTCTTCTTCTTCCGAGGAGTCTTCCGAGGACTGTTCCTTGATCTCTACCTGGATCTCTTCCTCGACGACCTTCTCACCCTTCTCGGTCGTGAGCTGATCGACAGGATACCAGTGCTTGCCACCGTCCAGGGCCTCCATCTCGACCTCCGCATACCCGACCAGCGTTCTGCCGGTCATTGTCCCGAGCGCCTTCTTTCCCGATGGGACGGTCACCTTCTTCACCTCGACGCCATCCTCTCCGAAGATGGCCTCTCTGGCTGCGCTGACCTTCACTTTCAACCCCTTGCTCGGCTTTACGTCCATGGTGACTGACTGCGTCAGAATCCAATTCAGGCTGCTTATGAATAATTCGCAAGTCAAAGAAGAGATCGCAGGTCACGGATCGTCTGCATTGTCCGAGCCGTCTCCCTTGCGAGGGACCCAAGGTCAGCGGCCTGTCTCCTCTTCATGGCGTACGAAGCTCCCAGAAGCGCGGTCCCCGGGATCGCCGTGAAAGGGTCAGGTGTGAGGAGGAGCACTATGCCGGCCTTCCTCAGGGAGCCTGAAATGTTGGGTGGCTTTACGACCATCCTTAGCTTCTCTCCCGTCGCCGAGTCTGCCATGCTCATCGCTACGCTCCTACGATCCTGCGACGCCCTAGCGAACGCGTCGACCCTGGCTTTCGCTAGCCTTAGCGCGTCTTGCATGTAGGTGAGTCAGCCTTCGCCCCTTAATCAGGCGTGGTCAATAGTGATTGCCCATTCGCTCAATAGAACAGCGCGGCACAGCACTACTCTGCTCCGCTCGACGGTCTTCCGATGAGCTTTAATCTCACGTCTCACCGACACGACCCGATGACCAGGCTCAAGGCCGCTCAGGTCGACGAGAAGATCCGCTCACTGGAGGGGTGGAAGAGAAAAGGCGATTTCATCACCAAAGAGTTCGAGTTCGACAAGTTCATGGACGGAATCGGGTTCGTCAACGAGATAGCCGCTATCGCCGAGAAGCTGGACCATCACCCGGACATCCACATCCGGTGGACGACGATCAGGCTCGAGATCCAGACTCATGACGAAGGTGGGGTCACGCCTCTGGACATCAAGCTGGCGACCGAGATCGAGAAGCACCTCAAGAAGACGGGTTAAGAACGGAATCACCCCGACCAATATGCTCAAAAGTCTGGGTGGCTCCCAGACTCGAGCGTCAAGCACGACCAGACGGAGCGTAATTGGCGGTCTTTCACACCGCCATCGGCAATTAAAGCACGCTCAGGGGGTGGTTCATCCGAATTTTTATATACAACTCGAAGTTGTATAGTTGGCGTGGTGTTATAGGAAAATATGTCAACAACGGCTATTTCTGCAATGACTTCTGGCGGTACTCCCGTCCTCATCCTGAAAGAGGGGAGCAACCAGTCGAAGGGTAAGGAGGCCCAGAGGAACAACATCCAGGCTGCGAAGCTGATCGCCGAGATCGTGAAGAGCTCGGTTGGTCCGCGCGGCATGGACAAGATGCTGGTCGACTCGCTCGGTGACGTCACGATCACCAACGACGGCGCGACCATGCTAAAGGAGATCGATGTGCAGCACCCCGCAGCGAAGATGCTGGTCGAGGTCTCCAAGGCCACCGACAACGAGGTGGGCGACGG
>JAPCJS010000115.1 GCA_027886825.1 Nitrososphaerota archaeon | reverse complement strand
GTCGGTCAGCGCGGCCACCTTGTTGGCCGCAGAGAGGCTCTCAAAGTTCCCCCCGTAGGCGCTATTGCTATAGGTCTGAAAGGCATCCAGGCCGTACCGCCAGAAGTCGCTCAGGAGCATGCCGTAGAAATACTGGGTACCCGCGGTGGGTAGCGTTATCATAGACCCCCCGGAGTAAGTGATGGGAGTCCCCGTGTGGTCGTTGACCGTTATTGACCCCGTCTGCCCCGGAGGCACGAACGGACCCCTGTTGTACATGTTGCCGTTCTTCCCGTAATCCGAGGCGAGCTGTCTATCGATGAAGTAGATGGCTCCAGCCTCCTTTCCCCCAGGACCGTTGCTATCCGTGGGGATTAGCACGTCGATCATCGCATTGAGCTCCGTCGCCTGGGAGGTGCTCAGGACGAGGAAGACGGCTTGCTGGTTCGTCGTTGGGGGAGGAGCTGAAGTAGCAGTAGTGGTGCTTGTAACGGTGGAGGTAGACGTGACCGTCGATGGCGTTCCCGTGACCGTGGAAGTCGTACCGGGACCGGTAACCGTGGTCGTCGGTCCCGTCTTCGTGGAAGTCAGCGTGGAAGTCGCCGTGGAGGTCAGCGTAGAAGTTGACGTGGAGGTCGTGGTCTTGCCGCTTAGGAGAGCATCCGTGGCCACTGCAGCGACAATTGCTCCGACGACGAGTCCGCCGCCAATCTTCAGAAAAGTCCTTCTAGAAGGTTCGCCCGCCTTCGGGTTATCGGCCATATAACGGGGGTAGCCCCCGGTCGATATTTATCATCCTGAGACATACTGAGGCTTACACACACACCATTGCTCTGACGACTTTGCGCTTTGTGAGAGGCCGCGATTTCCGCCACAGCTCCTCGAAGTACGCAACCAACCCGTTTACGAGCGCCGGACTTTCGGAACAGATGGCCTCCATCTCTCCTTCTTCGGCAGTCGGACCGTGCATCGGCTGCATCACTCGAGACCTGTCGAAGACATCAAACCGTGGGCCCCTACCGGCGACTGCGTTCGTCCGTATGGAGAACTCACTGGTTAGTCGCCTCAGCAACTCCTTTCTGGCTGGAACGATTCCGGTCAGAACCCTTACCGCAACCCCTCTCTTGGTAGCCCGCGCGAGAGATTCGAGAATCCTGATCCCCGTGGCAGTCTCGAGAGTCTCCGGCGCGATGATGCCCAGGTATTCAGTCTTGCACGCGTTGAGCTCCCTTTCAAACTCAAGAAGCGTATGCTTTCCGAAGACCAGCTGAACTCGGCGCTCGGAATGGTTATGGCTTTCAGGGACTTGTGAGGGCTTGGTTGTCTCGAGCCATGCTCCTACCTCGTACGCCTCGTCCCTGAGCGACGCGTACCGAGCGTCCAGATCCGAGATGAAGAGGCTCACAGCAGTCCGGGGCTCAGCCGGGACGTATACGGAATGATCACCGAGCTGCACCTTAACGAGTCCTTTGTTCTCCAGCCTCCTCAGAACCTCGTAGCAATGCTCGCGAGCAAGATGGGAGGCTTGACTGACCTCTCTGGCGGGAGAAGGCCCCAATGACACAAGCGTCGAGTAGACAACTGCCTCCAGGTGGCTGAGTCCCAGCTCCCGAAGCATATGCAGGGGATATTCGTTACCAGAGTTCTGGACGCCCAATCAATTCACAACGAGATTGATCTTCGGTGGCTTGACTCTTGATTGGACCTGTCGCCAATTTCATACTTTTTTCCAGGGCTCGCGAATTCCAGGTCAACGATGCGAATCGAATACAAAAGATAAGCCACAGCATGGCCAAATTTGGGCTTCCTATAAACGCCGTGGCGCCCTCTGGTTCCTGCAACTCAACTTTTTCTAATCGTCTCCCTGCGTGGTGATAGGTAGTCCGTCAATGTCTACGCTTGTGTGCTTGCATCTTCACCCTGACTTGGGTCTCGTCCAGAATCCTTGTTATTCCTCCCGTTAGAAGGGGGTGGCGGCCGTTTGACTGCATCGCAACTTTCAGGAGCTTAACCTCCTTCGGACTGCTCCTGAAAGGAGAAATTTTCCTCGAAGGACCAAACTCTAATGAGGAACCATCTCCAAGTCTGTGGCGCTCCGGACGTTTTTCGGCCGGTCAGCCTACAAGATGGATCGAACGCTCACCGAAGGGACGGGGATGCTCGAATTTCAGCAGGGAATAGCTGCCATTATGCCTTCGACGCCAAGCGGAGGGGAGAGGAGCTGGTTGGCCTGCGCTGTAGTCAGAACACCGGTAGCCACCAGGGAGTTGACCTCGTTCACGAACGCGTTCAAAACGTTGCAGGCCACGTTCTCCTTGTCGGAGTTGAGGTCGCTCACCGCGTGGTTGAGCTTAACAGTGAGCGAGTTCGCCTGTCCAGAGTTCAGCGCGCCAGAGGACTGGAAGCCGCTTATCGTGCTCGCGACGAGCGGGATCGCCGCCGCGGGCGTCAGGACTATCAGTGTTGGAGAGACGGTTCTCGCGCCTCCGACCTGGCTCCGGCCGTCCGTTCCTGCCACTGTCAGGACGTAGGTTCCAGCCGGGGTGCTTGCGGTCGTGATCGTGAGCGACGATGTAAAACCACCCGTTCCGCTGGTCGTGCTGAACGCACCGATCGCTCCCGAGGGCAGGCCCGCAACTGAGAGAGCTATCTTGGGTAGTCCGACCGTTGTGGAACCAGCGAAGAGGTTGATCGTCACGGTGTACGTGTTAGCCCCCGAGCTGGTCGTGAGCATCGTCAGTGAGCCCGGGGTAGCCGTGACGGCGTAGTCGTAGACGTGCAGGTTCGCTGCCCCCTGGCGGGTTCCTCCGCCGACCACCGCGGTGTCCGTAGCCACGACGAGGAATGGAAAGTCACCGAGGTGCGTGGGCCCGGGCGCCCCAGTGTAGGTGTTGATGGTCATCGTCGAGGTGGCTCCGGCGAGCGTCGGGATCACGGTCGGCGACGAGAGGGTCAAGGACGAACCAGCCGGCAGACCCGTAGCGCCCAGGTGTATCGCTGGAGGGGTCGATGAACCCGGCGTGAGCGTTAGCGTGACAGTGTAGGGTGCTGACCCGCCCCTCAGCACGGTCACGTCTCCGGGCGAGGCTGAGACCGAGAAATCGTAGATGCCGAGGTGGCCCGTGACGGAGTGAGACCCACCGCCTGACGGATCGGTCCCGATGACCTTGAAGGTAAAGTCGCCCAGAGACCCCGAGGAAGGTCCAGCGGTGCTCACATAGAGGTAGTCGGGAGCGAAGCTTCCAGGCGTGATGGTCGAATAAAGGAAGGATGCGCTCGAATCGGATGGCAGACCCGAGGTGCTCAGAGCTACCTTCGGAGTCTCGAAGCCCGACGACCCCGAAACGAGCGTCAAGCCTATCGCGTAGATCGCCTGGGAGCCTCTCAGGACGGTCTCGTGCAAGGGCGTCACCTGGATGGTGAAATCGTAGATGTGAAGGTTGACGCTGGTCTGCTGGACCGCTCCACCGTCCGCGAATCCGAGCAGGAGGGTGTAGTCGCCGACGCACGAGCAGCCGGAGGTGTCGATCGTGAGGGTCGTCGTGATCGGCGGGGAGCCGGTCAGGCCGAAGACCCCGACCCCCGAGTACTTGCCGGTGACCCCTCCCGGAAGCCCTCCGATTGGGAGGAATCCGCAGCAGGCCCCGCCGAGGCCCGCGCTCCCTCCGGTCAGGCCTACCTCAATATTGACGGAGGCGGTACCACCGGTCAGCACGACGACATCCGAGGCAGTAGCCGAAATATTGAACCCTACGGAGGCTTCGCCGAACGAGATCCCGCTGCCGGAGGTGACGGCATTACAGTTCCCCAGGAAGAGATTGTTCGTCTCGGCGGTCGTGCCGCCGCTGCCGCAGGAGTCGGTGGTCGCGTCACCGAACTGGTCCCCGATGACGTCGTTAACGACGAAAGAGGTCCCGGCGTTGAAGATCGCCTCGGATGAGTACCCGTCGCCCACGACGTTGAATTCGGACTGATGCCAGTTGGAGCCGAGGTTCAGGATGCTGTCCGGTGCGGTGACAGAATAGCAGGGGGCCGTCGGGCCGGTTCCGATGCAGAAGAAGACCCCGTCCAGCCCGCTGCCCATGAAGTTGGCCTGCGCGGAGAGCGACAACTCTCCGATGCTCGTGGCCGGCGTGCTTCCCATGTCGGTGTTCGTCATGCTGCTGGCGACGCAGTCGCTCCCGGATGGGTCCCACCCGGTCCCACCTGGAATCCCCGTGCCAGGGCAGCTTGAATATGTGTTCAGATAGCCGAGCAGCCAGTACTGGATGTACAGTCCTGCGCTGTTGCTGTAGACGAACTGCACCTCGCTGTGCGAGTAGCCGTTCTGGTTGTCGGTGAAGGAGGTACTCTGCGGCGCGAACAGATTGCTGTTCAGCTGAAGATCGTAGCAGTCGGGCGTGCCGGGGGACGCCCCCATGCTTCCGCAGTTGGCGCCACCGGCCTCACTGGTGAGCCCTTGGACATCAGTTATCGTCCCCGTCGCGGTTCCGATTATCGTGCAGTAGGAAGACCCCGGGCAGCCAGGCAGGAACGGGTCTCCATTATCTTTGGCAACAAAGTCGGTTCCACTGCCGACTGTCGCAACTCCGGCTCCTGAAGCCGGCATGTCCGGCGTCGGCCGCGGGTCACTGCTGCAGGGCACCTGATGCCAGCCAGCCCCGGCGGCCTGCTCTTCGTAGCATCCTGCCTGCGAGGTCGGATCGAGAGTGGCTGCCAGGTATGCGGGAGCGTCATTCGAGGAGCTAGCGGTGCCGGACGTCGTGGCGATCGACGAAGAAGGAGCGCTGCTGCTGTCTCGGGAGAGAACGGGTGACGGGGTCGTGACGTGGGGAGCCGCCGAGCTGCGAACCTGTGTAGCTCCGAGCGCACTCACCGGAGCGAACAGGAGAAATATCGCCATGAGTGCCAGGAGGAGTCGTCTCGAGGAGCTAACCTCCATCTCCATTTCTCTGGTTCTTCTAGTATTTAGGCACACGATTCGGAAGAAAACCGACCATTTTTTGAGATTTGGGAGTCATCTTGGCATTCCTTCAGGACCATGCGTCTGAGACGGCTGATCCTTGAGCAGGGCGATCTTCCTTCCCAGACTGGTCAGTTAGTCGTCCTGACCATCCTCACGTTGTTGCATCAGTTGACATCTTCGACCGGTTTGAACATTTCCAGTTTGCAGTCATCTTTTTTCTTCGGTTGATCGGTTGCAATTGTCTGCCTCTAACGCTCGCGGAGGTGTGGCGTGCGGATAGGTATCCTTGATACGTGCTGACACCACGTTAGCCTTTTAGAGAAACGCCCGATTCCAACACGCTAATGACAACTGGAGGAGAGGAGCCCGGAGAACCCAACGGGCAGAAGATCGAGGACATCGTCCGCGACGGAGACGAATACTACGAAGGCCTCAGGCGGAGGTATGTCAATGAGACACGCCTGCACGTCGCAGTGGTGGGCGTCGTCGTCTGGTTTGCCGTCTTCGCCGTGCTTGGATTCGGCGCAATCACCACGGTCCGCGGAGCTGGGGTGTACGAGTACCTCGCCGCCGCATTTCTGGTTGCAGTCGTGATCGGCGTCGCAGCCGGGCTCGCAATGTACGCAAACAGGCGCAGAAGGGGTTTCAGGTTCGAAGAGATCGGAGCGCTGCTCAAGAAGATGAAGGAGGGAGGAGCCTCGTCCGAGGACGGGCTTCACCTGATGGACGCGATGCACCGGGCGGCGCTCGTGATGAAGAAGAGAAGCATGGATTCGGCGTTCGAGTATGGTGTGATTGGATTCATCCTCGTCGCCCTGGTAGGTGAGAATGCCGGCAGCGGGGCTCTGGCTGGGGTCATCACCTATCTCTACTTCAGGTTCGAGGCGCTGAGAGAGTACGAAAAAGAGGAGAAGAGCTACGAGGACTCGAAGCGGGACCTTCTCCAGAGTCTGTGATGGGTTTGGAGCGCCCCGACCTCTACGTCCTCGCCCGGTTCCTGGACATCCTTCACAGCAGCGGTGAGCCGATGAAGAAGACGAACCTGCAGATGAGGGTCGGCCTCAACTATCCCAGGTTCATCGAGTATCTCGAGTGGTTGGTCTCTCACGGGCTTGTGCAGCAGCAGAAGGACGAGGAGGGCCGGGAGCTCTATTCGCTCTCCCCGCAGGGCCTCGACGCGTACCACCGCCTGGTGGCCTGGATAAGGGAGACCATGAAGGGGATGCGGATATGACCACCTATGCGCCCGAGAGGCGCGCTGCGAGGGTCGCAGGCGTGTGGTACCTGCTGCTTGCGATAGCCGGCATCTTCGCATACAAGTATGTCCCGAGCCTGATTGCGTCCGGCAACGCGACCGCTACGGCCAGCAATTTCATGGCTTATGGGACCGTCGTCCGCATCGGCATCGTCGCAGAGCTGACCGAGGCGGTCCTCTCCATCTTTCTGGTGAGAGCCCTCTACCGCCTGCTGAGCGGCGTCAACAGGAGCCACGCTTCGCTCATGGTGACCCTGGTGCTGGTCGCCGTCCCCATCGACTTTGTCGTCGTGCTGAACGAGATCGCCGCGCTGATGCTCTACGGCAACTCCAGCTTCCTGTCGGTGTTCGGAAGGCCCCAGCTGGACGCCTTCGCGCTGATGTTCCTCGACCTGCACGCCCAGGGGCTCTACGTGGTCAGCATCTTCTGGGGCCTCTGGCTCTTCCCATTCGGGGTTCTCGTGTTCAGGTCGGGCTTCATCCCGCGGGTTCTCGGCGTCCTGCTGGTCATCAACGGTTTTGCCTATCTGGCGATCGGTCTCGTCTCACTGGTCCTGCCGCCCTACGCGAACGGCGTCTCCCAGGCGCTGCTGCTGCCGGAGGCGCTCGGAGAGCTGTCAATCATGCTGTGGCTCTTGATCAGGGGCGTACGGGTAGAACATCGCACCGCACCGTCGCTGGCCGAGTCGCTCTCGCTATGAGCCACATCTCATACTTCCGGGGCTCGGTCGCATACTCCTCCAGCACGGCATCTCTCCGGAGGATTCCACTGAGAGGCCGGCGTTTTGACTGAACTCGTGCGGGACAAACGACAACTTGGTGGTACCGATGTGCATTGCGTAATCCTCGTCCGACACCGCCCTTCATTTCTACAACCGGACAATTAGGGGTCTGCCCGGTTCGCGACAAAAGTCGCTGCAGAATTTAAGGAGCAGAGTAGGGATCACGAGGAATCCGCTCCTCCAACCTTGGCTGTTGCCTTCTTCGGGGTCGGTGCTTATGGTGGGAGAGGCTGAGGGTTCAGTTCAACCTTCGACGCAGCAGAGAGGAAGGCGGAGTTGAGTCTTAGGGTTGCCTGCGCGTAGCTCTTCTCGGCGTTCAGGATCGACTCCACGAACGCCCAGTCGGCTATGGTCGTCCAGCCAGGATTATGGATGATTTTCAGCAATGTCGAGAGTTGCTTCTTTGCATCCCCGAAGTCGTCGAAGACTTCTTGCAGTTCCTTTATCTTTGCCTCCAGCTTTTGCTTGCGCTCCTTCGTTTCCGTTGGCATCGCATCATGTTTATTCTAAAAGTTATATTTAAGCGTGTGATTTTCGGAGGTTTTAGCACGTTACTCTGAGTGGGCTGGCAGTCCTGCGATCATCGAGAGGTTGTATGTCAAGACCTTTAGTCTGAGTTCGCTCTCCTGTCCTCTCCTCTTTTTCGAGTTCAGGGTGTGGCTGAATCTTCTCTTGACCGTCGAGACGGCGGTCTCTGCGAGGCTCCTCCTGTGGTATCGTTTCTTGTAGAGTTTCTTGTTACGTCTGTACATCAGACGAGCGTCTCTCTCCAAGCCTTCGAGCCCTGCGCTCTGATCTTCATGACGTTCTTCTTGATGGAGATTTCCGCACTAATTTACTTGCAAAAAACATATGCAAAGAGAGGATATCCTCTGTGCCAAGGGGCAGGATTTGAACCCGATATCTGGGTTCAAAATGCTAGAGTCCTGTCAAGTCACAGGCTCTTGAGGACCCTCGCAGCCTTTCGGACCGCGTCGTTCCCGGAGTCAAAATGACTTGGGAAATTCCAGAAACCATGGATAGCCCCTGGAT
>JAPCJS010000156.1 GCA_027886825.1 Nitrososphaerota archaeon | reverse complement strand
TCGATCTCGTCGATGAAGATGATCGTCGGTGCCTTCTCCTTTGCCTCCTTGAAGATCTCCCTCAGCCGGGCCTCCGACTCCCCGTAGAACTTGCTCATGATCTCCGGGCCCGAGATCGGGATAAAGTGAGCGTTGCTCTCGGTCGCTACGGCCTTGGCGAGCAGAGTCTTCCCTGTTCCGGGAGGGCCATACAGCAGGATCCCCTTGGGCGCCTCGACTCCGAGCTTCTCGAAGATCTCCGGGTGGCGGAGCGGGAGCTCGATCATCTCCCTTACCTTCTGTATCTCGTCCTTCAGGCCTCCGATGTCCTCGTATGTGACCTGCGGCACGCCCCTGAGCGCCTCCCCCTTCTCGGAGATCACGAAGACGGTCCTCTGCGTGATCAGGGCAGCCTCCGCCGCCGGACTGAGGCCCACGACCTGGAAGGTGAGCCTACCTCCGAAGTACGGGATCATTACGTTGTCGCCCTTTGTGACAGGGACGCTCTCCAGCGCGTCCGCGAGGTACCTCTCGTCGATCGGCGGTACCGCCTCGAGCGGGGCCACCACGACCTTCTCGGCCGGGGGTGCCTTTACCTTCTTCACAATCACCATGTCACCGATCGCCACGCCCGCGTTGTTTCGGATCAGTCCGTCGATCCTGACGATGCCGCGACCCTCGTCGGAGGGATAGAGCGGCAGGCACTTGGCCACCGTCCTTCTCTTGCCGCGTATCTCGATGACGTCACCTGTGGAGGCGTCAAGCGCATCCATAGCATCATAATCGATTCTAGCCACGCCTCGGCCTACGTCTCTCGTGTAGGCTTCTAGCACTTTTAGTTGGACTTGTTGCTGGCTCACGCCTTTATCACTTTCAGACAATTCTGACTCTCCTATATCCCTTATTAGTCTTGTCCCTCAATTTGAAGGTCACCTCCAGCAGCCCGTTCTTGTAGGACGCTGTGCCCGAATCGGGGTCGATCTCGCCGACGAGCTGTACCTCTACGCGGTACCTGCGATCTCCCTTCTCGGCCTCCAGTGTCACCTTGTCGTCGAGGGCAGAGATCACGACGTCCTCCTTCTCTACGCCGGGCAGCTCGAAGAGCAGTCTCAACGTCCCCTCCTTCTCGTCCATCACCTGCTCGTAGATGGGTGCCCTGAACCCGTCGGGTCCGATAAGGTTGTCGCCGAAGAACTGTATCCTCGGCTTGCCCTCCGGCCCGAACCCCATGGCCATCCCCGTAACGACGGGCTTTGAGAATGCCTTCTGTCCCGTGTTGACGCTCGACTTTACCGCCTCTTCTACGCTCCGTTCGAACTCCTCGAAGTAATGGTCGAGCTCATCGAGCATGTCGCGCAGATTCCGTCTTCTTTCCTCTGACAAATTAACCACTGGTTAATTAGCCGATGGTTAAACCTTTTTAAGGATTTCCTTCGCTTCTCCGGTCGATGCCGGCCATCGAGGAGATCGCGAACTCAAGGGCGAGGCTCACCATCGCGAGCCTGATCTCGTCGAGGCCGAGGACGCTCGGGGAGCTCGCAGAGGAGACAGGCATCTCGGTGCAGGGGGTCCTCAAGCACCTGAAGAAACTATCTGAGGCAGGGATGCTGAAGGTGAAGAACATTCCCGCCGGGAGATATCTCAGGCCGAGGAAGCTCTACTTTATCGACACGAGGAGGGTCGCAGATTACTCCAGGGGAGAGATGATCGTCGCCACTCTCGGGGACGAGATGGAGGGCAGCACCAGCACCGAGCCGACGGCCCCGGCGAGCGACCCATACGCGGAGCTGGACCGGCTGGCGCAGGACATCATCCTCCTGCGGAGGAGGGCAAGGGAGCTCTCCATCAGGATGAAGAGGATGACAGAGGAGGTGACGGAGAACGAGTCGAGGATCGCAAGGCTGATCGAGGGTCTCTCGCTCAGCCCGGAGGAGAAGCAGATAGCTTATCTTATCTTTGGTGACGACAGACCGGAACAGGCGAGAAGGATCTTGAAAGAGCACTACGGCTGTCACAACCCCGAGGCGGCCATCCTGGATGTCGTCGAGAAGATCAGGGGGAGCGGCGCTTGAAGAGACCCACACTCATAATGGTCACCAACGATGACGGCGTCTTCAGCCCTGGGATAGTGGCCCTGGCGGACGCGGTCGAGCGGTACGCACACGTCTCTGTCATCGCGCCCGAGGGCCAGCAGAGCGCGGCTGGGATGAGCCTGACCTTCCACAGGCCGCTGCGCGTCGAGAAAGTACTAGTGCACGGGAGGACGTGCCACGCGGTCTCAGGGAGCCCTGCCGACTCGGTCATGGTCGGCGTCAACAAGCTGCTCCCCCGGCGGCCGGACATGGTCGTCTCCGGTATCAACATAGGGGAGAACCTCACAATCCAAGATATTCTTGCCTCCGGGACGGTCGCCGCTGCGATGGAGGCAGCGCTGCTCGGGATCCCATCGGTGGCATTCTCGATGGAGGTGCCCGCGGGCAGGCAGTTCAGCCATGGCCAGAAGAACACTCGATTCGACATGCCTGCGAAGGTGGCTGCGGAGATAACACAGGAGGTACTGCTCGAGGGCCTCCCAGATGGCGTGAACCTGCTCAACGTGAACTTCCCGTGGAAGACAGAGATAGGGACCAAAGTGAAGCTGACGTCGATCGAGGTCAGGAAGTACAGGGACTATGTCCTCCAGAGGAAGGACCCCCGGGGAAGGCCTTACTACTGGGTCTGGGGCGCCAGGCTCCCCACTTTCAGGAAGGACTCCGATGTGTATGCTGTCCACAAAGAGAACGCCATCTCGGTTTCGCCATTGTCCCTCGATCTCACGCCGTCCGTCGCAAAGGAGATCAGGTCCCTGGGGACGAGCCTGGAGAAGAGGATAGGGACGATGTACCAGAGGATGAGGGCTAGGGAAAAGTAGACCAGGTAGATCGAGAGTGAGGACCTTCGGAGAGAGGTGCTGAGGTTGCGCAGGGGCTCTAGATGGGGGGCCCGGGTGGCCTCGGCGCGCAAGCCCGAGGTGCGGTTCATAACCCTCTCCGGTCTTGTGAAGCTCGCGTTCCCTCCGCTCTTCCTCTCGTCGATCCCCAAGAGGGCGATAGGCTTCTCGTTCCCGAGCGGGAGCGAGGGGCGGGTCCTCGGCCTCTGCCTCCTGGGGATGACTGCCGTGGTCGGGTACCTGCTCTTCAGGTTCGTCGGACCGCTTGGCTTCATCGCGATGGCCTGGCTCACGGGAGGTACCGGGTCGCTGATGCTCTACAACTCGACCAATCACAGGGTGGCCTTCGTGAAGGACTACTGCTCCGCGTGCCGGCTGAGACCGCTCATCGAGGAGCACGAGCTCATGCACCTGAACGGAGAGAGGAGCGAGGAGGTGGTCTGGGCCGAGGCGAGGAAGAAGTACAGCTACGAGAGCCTCGGCCTCGAGGGAGACGCCAGGATCTGCTCCTTCTGTCCCATCGCCAAAAGGCTAAGAAACAACCCAGAAGGGGTGGCCGACAGCCTTGGTTCACAGAGTAGCGGTTCTTGATAGCGACCTCTGCCACTCCGACAAGTGTGGCCTAGAGTGCATCAGGGACTGCCCCGTGAACATCAACGGCGAGCAGTGCATAGTGCTGGGAGAGGAGAAGCTCGCGATAATCTCGGAGTCGCTCTGCATCGGGTGCGGGATCTGCGTGAAGGTCTGCCCGTTCGACGCGATCACGATCCTCAACCTTGGAGAGGAGCTGAAGCAGGACAAGATCCACCAGTACGGGATAAACTCGTTCCGGCTCTACCGCCTCCCGACGCCGCGCAAGGGCCAGGTGGTCGGCCTCGTCGGCAGGAACGGTGTCGGCAAGTCGACCGCGCTGCAGATCCTGGCAGGCCAGCTCATCCCGAACCTCGGGGACTATGAGAAGGAGCCGTCCTGGGACAGGTTCCTCTCGTATCTCAGCGGTCGGGAGATGAAGGAGCACTTCAAGCGGATCGAGCAGGGGGAGATCAGGGTCTCGCTCAAGCCTCAGGCGGTCTACAAGCTCCCGGAGATCTGGAAGAAGGACGTGCGTTCGCTCTTGGAGAAGGTCGACGAGACTCACACCATGGACCAGACGGTGGAAGAGCTCGGGCTCGGCGAGGCTCTCGGGAAGAGGGTCCCTGATCTGAGCGGAGGGGAGCTGCAGCGAGTGGCGGTTGCGGTCGCGGCCATGAAGGAGGCCGACATCTACCTCTTCGACGAGCCATCCTCCTTCAACGACATCTACCAGAGGCTCGCAGTCTCCAGGCTGATCCGCTCCATCGCGGCGAAGGGCAAGTACGTGGTTCTGGTCGAGCACGACATCACCTTCCTGGACTACGCCAGCGACTATGTCCAGATAATCTACGGGGAGCCCGGCGTGTACGGTGTCGTGTCCTCGCTCTATCCTTCCCGGACGGGGATCAACTCCCTCTTGGAAGGGATGCTCCCAAATGAGAACATCAGGTTCAGGGAGAGGGCCGTGACGTTCCAGACCGTGACCTCGATGGAGTCACAGCAATCCGAGGAGGTGATAGCGAACTACACCGACATCGAGAAGACCTTCCCCGGTTTCAAGCTCAAGGCGAGGGGCGGCGAGCTGACGACGGGTGTCGTACTCGGCATAATCGGGGCGAACGCGCTCGGGAAGACGACCTTCCTGCGCATACTAGCGGGCGAGGAGAAGCCGGACAGCGGGAGCATCAACCTCGGGGCGAAGATAGCATACAAGCCCCAGTACCTAAAGTCGGACTTCTCTGGGACGGTGCAGGATTTCTTCACCGAGAAGGTGGGCAAGGGCTTCGACGAGCCGAACCTCCAAGCGAACCTGGCGGTGCCGCTGAGGATCGAGAAGCTCCTTGCCAGGAACATGAACGAGCTGAGCGGCGGCGAGCTGCAGAAGGTGGCCATCGTCGCGACCTTCGCCCAGGAGGCGGATATCTACGCGCTCGACGAGCCCTCCGCCTTCGTCGACGTGGAGGACAGGTTCGTGATAGCAAAGGCGATCGGGAGACTCGTGAAGGCGGTGGGCAAGAGCGCGATGGTCATCGACCACGACATCCAGCTCCTCGACCTGGTCTCGGACCGGATGCTCGTCTTCACGGGGACGCCGGGCGTCGAGGGAGAGGCGACGGCTCCGATGGGCAAGGAGGAGGGGATGAACATCTTCCTGAAGGAGGTGGGTCTGACCTACAGGAGGGACATCAACAGCGGGAGACCACGGGTCAACAAGCCGGACAGTAAGGTCGACCGCGACCAGAAGGAGAGGGGCCAGTACTACTATGTCTCCAAGGCCGCCGCGGCAGAACCACAGGAAGAATAGGCGGCCGAGTAATCTGCGTCGGAGAGACGAAACAAGATAAGTAACGGGCTTCGCTTCAGTGTTTCGTGGCCAAGCTCCTACGGAAGGCCCTCGAAGGCTCGCTGAGACCCGAGCAGGCCCGGATCGTCGAGACCGGGATAGATGTCATCGGGGACATCGCCATAGTCAAGCTGGGAGAAGAGTCGAAGGAGGACGGACCGCTCGTCGGACGCGCGATAATGGGGACGATGAAGAACGTGAAGGCCGTCTTCGATCAGGAGGGAGGCCTGGAGGGCGACTATAGGCTCAGGCGCCTGCGGCACATCGCAGGCGAGGAGAGGACGCTGACACTCCACAGAGAGAACGGCCTGAGGTTCATGGTGGACGTGGAGAAGTGCTAATTCTCCCCCCGCCTCTCATCCGAGAGGGCGAGGATAGCGGACCTGGTCGAGGACGGGGAGGCTGTCCTGAACATGTTCGCGGGGGTCGGCCCGTACTCGATAACCATAGCAAAGAGGAAGAGGGCTGAGGTCCACAGCAACGAGCTGAACGAGACCGCGT
>JAPCJS010000082.1 GCA_027886825.1 Nitrososphaerota archaeon | reverse complement strand
TTCACCTGGACGCAGCTGACGACACCAAAGGTTATACTGTCACAGTGGTTGTAAGCCACGAACGGATTCAGAGGAAAATGTCCGCTAAACAGCTCAGGATAGCCGGAGGAATGGCTGTCCAGCCCGAACGTCAAGAGAAGCAAGGTTCCCGCCGGAACTATCCCTTCAGATTGCGGATGGGTCGGCATCGTAGACTACGAAAACGCTGAAGAGTGCTATGACGATGAGTGTGTACTCGAGGCTTCGGATATCACTCTTCGAGGCCATGCAGCAATCACATTAGAAACACTCCCCTGATATTTCAACAACGCTGGCGAAGGCGCAAAGAGCCGAAGAATGACTAGAGGCACCAACTGGAGGTTTCGGCTCCGACAAATTCATGCCTGCATCACTCCAACGATTCAATACTCGAGTTCTGTCCAATCTACGGGACATGGCAAGTGTGTATGTCCTGAGGATCTGAGAGAACCAGAGACCTCTAGCAGGGACGGTATCTGACTTGAATCACGCCGGATTTGTACGCCTTTGTGCTCACCAGCTTTAGATCAACTTTGCTGGTGAAGAGACGCTTGCCCTCACCGATTGCTACCGGATGCACCATCAAGATATATTCGTCTATCAGCCCGAGCCTAGCGAATTTCTGTCCTGTACGCACCCCTCCGGGCACGTATATGCTCCCTCCTTCCTTTTGCTTTTTTATCTCCTCCACCACACGGACAAACTCCTCATCATTCCTTGCGACCAATAGCTCCATCCCTGGTTCGACTCGTTCTTCCTTATTCGAGATGACGATCGGGTGCAACTTGTTCACAGCCCTTGCGATCATCATCTCCGATTCCTGAGTTTTTTCATTCTTCTCCGCGTTCTTCCAGTAGGCTACAAGGCCTGGCCCTGTAGGATACCCCATCATCCAGGTATCTGCACTCTCGACTATCTCAACTATATCCTGGTTGAGCTCCTCATCGTTCGTTGGAGGTGTAAACCAGTCAAGGTCATTGTTTGGGCCCGCTACAAAGCCATCGAAGGTCATTGCCATGTACAGAAATATCCTTCTCATCATCATATCACCGATAGACATCAAGTAAGCTTCTTGATAAAGTGGAGTGGAGGTTTGCTTATCGAGAGGCACGTATAGTGGGTTCTCTCACAATGCTCGAGACGTCCATATTTGACGGTTACGGGTGGTGTTCCCTGTGGCACTAGTGAAAGACGTGGCAATGAGTGCGACTGCGACGATGGCCGCCGCAGCCACAATCCCCACTGCAATCCGAGTATAGTTTCGCCGTGGCTGGCTGTTCATTCAGATCCAACTCGGTGATTTGAGGTGTCTTTCATTTGGAGTTTTGCCCGAATGACTCCAGTCACCTAGTAAAGGTGCGGTGTGTCGGGCCTTGGGAATAGACTCTGCGCTTGCGTGTATACCGAAGGCGGAACCTGCCGCCCTGATATCGACTGTAGCGCGGAGTTGAACTCATCCAGAAGGAGTGCGTCGGTGCTCAGCGTCGTCAGATTGGCGCCGAACGAGAGAAACCAGATCAATATCGCGGTACGGAGTGGCTCTGGGTAAGCGCCCCAGTCCCTGACACCATTGACCCTCACATAGGAGAAGAGACTCTGGTACACGCCCCAGCCGTACCGACGTTGGATGTCCAGGAAGAGCCTGACTCCCGGATCTCCCCCCATCCTCGACAGCTGCGCAGCGCTCACGTCCCTCCTTCCTATCTCGCCTGACACGACAATGTCACACATGTTGGGGAAGGGTGAGCCTCCGGCCCAAAGGGGAGAGCCATCAGCCCAGACCCATGAACTCGCCATCGAAGCGGTCAGGACGTTGACGGTCTCATGCATGGTCAGTATCTGCCACCAGAACTGCGGAATACCGTAGGCGCTGTTGTAAAGCGCGTCAGGTGAGATAGAGACCCCGCTTGTACCGAAGACCGTACCGGTATGCGCTCCTCCCTGCGCACCTGGGTCGAGGACGCAGTCCATGCGGGCGGATTCCCAGCTCGTGCCCGCTTGGGTCGTCATGGAATAACCAAAGTCGTGCGAGATTTGTGCCAGAGAAGAATCAAGCCAGCCCATGGCAGAATCGGTAAAATTGGACTGATATTGCTGCCAGAATTCATTCGTCGCCCAGACGTTCCAGTACCTTGACTTCGCGACAAGGCCGAACCCGTTTGCAGAGATTGTGGGATTTCGGATTGCCATGGCTGGTTGCAGTCGATCATTTGCAAATGTAATAAGGCCAACGGATGGCTTCCTAGTTAGCCAGAATCCACCACGGTTGTTCAGAACTGTCGGTATGGCGTCCAGGGATCATCGAAAGTCACCTATTCACTCACGAAACGGTGAAATATGCCAAGACAGAATTTCCCCATCCGTCTTCCGCCAGGACTGTGTATACCCCGCGCGGGAAGCTCGTGAACGTCGCTCCCTTCCAATACCCTGTGACCGGCCCCCATGGCGATGGAGTCAGCCCGACTGCGGCGCAGGATTGGATTTGGATTTCAGGTCTCGGTACAGGACGCGGGCCAGAGCCTGAAAGTTTACAGGCAGCGCCGTCGGACCAGAACCGATGGCATCAGCATGGTCCCTAACGGCGTTCTTGGTGGGAATCACCGATGAAAGATAGCTCGAGACCTGAAGCGGCAGTGTCCAGGGTCGGTGTGATCGGAATCGGTGTCATGGGAAGCAGAATGGCAGGGAATCTGCTCCGGGCGGGGCATACGGTAGTGGTCTACAATCGCAGCCCCAAGTCTGTCGAGAAGCTCGTCAGCGAGGGTGCCATTGATGCGCGGTCGCCGGAAGAGCTCGCAAGGACGTGCCGCATAGTGATTCTCGCGCTGACCGACTCGAAGGCGGTAGAATCGATAGTAATGGGCGAGAAGGGCCTTGTCCACGGCCTCTCTCCTGGAAGCATCATACTAGACACGAGTACCATAGATCCGGGCACGGCGGTCAGGCTGGCCGGAACCCTTAGAGAGCAGGGGATTTCCTTCCTCGACGCTCCTGTCAGCGGTGGCCCTGAGGGGGCAGCGGCGGGCACGCTCACGATAATGGTGGGTGGTGACCGCGACGCTTTCGACAGGTCTCAGGAGGTCCTCTCGAAGGTCGGCAAGAACATCTTCTATCTCGGCGCCTCCGGTTCGGGACAACGGGTCAAACTCTTCAACCAGGCCCTGGTCGGGGTTGAGTACCTCGGCATAGCCGAAGCGTTCCTTTGGGCCAAGAAGATGGGCCTCAAGATAGAGGATCTGGAGAAGATAATCCCCATCAGTTGGGGAGACTCTCCCGTCTTCCGCCACTTCGCCTCCGTTGTCAGTTCAGGCGAACTCAAGGGAGGTTCGTCGATAAAGAACCTGAACAAGGACCTTGGCATAATACTGCAAACAGCAAAGCAGGACGGAGTGCAACTCTCCATGGCTGAGCTGGCAAGGCGCTACGCGTCAAGGGCGGTCGAGCTCGGCTATGAGGACCTTGACGCCTCGACGCTGTATCGACTGCTCGACAAGGTCCGTACCCCGGTCTCGTAGGACTCATCGATGCCGGGCGCTCTGCTCGATGAGAGCAGTGCCGCCTCCCGGTGGTTCCCTCATATCTCGCCGAGCTTCCTCATGTCGGCGAGTGAGAGGTCCAAGGCCTCCTCGTAAAGGCTGAGCTCAGGCTTCCCCATCGGGAGAGAAGTGAACGCGGAGTGGAACGCGGGCATGTTCACGCCATGGGACTGCATGAAAGCGTCGAACATCCTTCCCTTCTTCTCATCTGAACTTCTTGCCGTCTCAGTGTTGCTGATGCATGGGTTTGCCCGAAGACGTGGCCGGGCTCGCGCTCTACCTGGCATCAGAGGAGTCGAGATTCCTCACTGGTCAGTCAATCGTTATCGATGGCGGATACACGATAGGGCAGGTATTCGAGGTTCCGGGGCAGGTTGCACCGCCTGCCGAGGGGAGGATAGCGGGGTTGGAGGACCCCTGGAAACCGGAGTGCGAGGCGCTTGGTGAGGGAGCGCCCAAACCCTAGTAGAATTTCTCGATGGTGGCGTCAGGAGCAAAGTACTGTATCGTATGAACCCGTACCGACCCCTCGGGGAGTCTTCTCGCCAGATTGTATATCGATGCCCTGCTTTTCGCGAGTGCTTTGGCGTAGCTGAAGGTGTTCCCCAGTTCGAGCACCACCTTCTTGATTCCGTCCACGGACTTCGACTCTTCCAGTACCGCGCCAGCGGCTGCTTCGGTGGAGCAGATCAACCAGGCCACCACCCTGGTTCCGTCCACCACGAGGTCTCCGAGAGGGACCTCACCTTTGATGATTCTGGCCCGCAGAGAATCCGTCGCCTTCACGTCCGCTTCGTGATTCCCGTCCAGGACCACACCATAGAGTTTCTCGGCGGCTTCCAGGCTGATGTATCTGTAGAGCACGTCTGAAGCAACTTTCTTGGGGTCTCTCTCGAGCGGGTTGCCATATCCTCCGCCGCCCGACTCGATCATCTCGATGATGTCGCCGTCACGAAGCGTTACCTTGGCCCACTTTGACGGCGATTTCATCCCGAAGAGCTCGGTGGCGTGGCTGAACGCTCTTGCGCCCTTCGGTGTTATCCTCGTATCCGAGAAGTGGCCGCAGGAGAGCGAGCCCGGGGGCAGCCCGCCGAAGACTCCGTAGGGTGAGATCTTGTGTCTCTCTGACAGCGCCGATAGTTCGGCCTCTGGATTGGCCAGGCGCCACTCGCAGACTGTCCCCATACCTCCCCGGCTCTTGCCAGCGCCGCATGAGTCCGGCTGCGAGAGCTGGTACTTCAGCGTGATCAGCGGATACCTGGTCTCCTGCACCTCGACGACCGGACCCTTGTTGTTGGTAGCGAACGGGAGCTGGGCAGGATTCCCGTCCCGGCCAAACCTGGCTCCCATCCCTCCGAGCGCCCAGAGATACATGACCCACTCCTCCCCCGTCATCTGATTCACTCCCCCTCCTGTCATGCCATAGTCCGTCCCGTGGCACGCCGCCTTGACGTTCTCGGGTGGAACGGCCTGAGACAGGGCACCGATCAGGACGTCGGCGATCCGGTTCGAGGTCTCGGTGTTGCCTCCCTGGACCGGTGCAGGATAAACAGGATGGAGCAGTGTCCCCGGCAGCGTGATGGCCCTTATCGGCCTGAACGTCCCGGAGTTCAGCTGGTATTCGCCGTGAATCGGAAGGCAGTGGAGGGTCCCGATGTATGTGTTCCCCAGCGTCACGGAGAGGGCAGCGTTGATCGGTCCCCTGGCCTGCTTGCTGCTTCCGCTGTAGTCGGCCACGAGGTTACCGTCCTTGAGGGTGACGCGGACCCTCAGCCTGAGGGCGTCTCCGGAGAAGCCGCTGTCGTCCACGTAGTCCTCGTAGAGATAGGACCCCTCGGGAAGCTTGCGGAGCTCCCTCCGCACGACGGCCTCGGAGACGTCCTTGATGTTCGCAAGTGTGGAATCCCAGGTGTCGGGCCCGTACTTCTGGACGTACTCGATTACTCTCCTCTCCGCGACCTTGAGCGCGCCGAGGACCGCCCTCATGTCACCCTGGAAGGCCTGCGAGACGCGGACATTCGTCAAGATGAGCCGCCATAGGTCCGAGACCTCGTTTCCCTGGGAGACGATCTTTACCGCAGGGAGGCGCAGCCCTTCCTGATGGATGTCTGTCGTGTCCCCTGCAAAGCTTCCCGGGACCGATGCCCCGACGTCTATCATGTGCGCCCGGGCGGCCGTCATCGCTACTATCCTCTCGCCATGGAAGATCGGCCTGATGAACGTGTAGTCGCTGATGTGGGAGCCGCCCAGGTACGGGTCGTTGTTGAGGATCACGTCGCCGGGCCTCAGGTTCTGGAGGCCGACTATCTCGAGGCTCTTGGCGACGGTCTGCGGCATCGCGCCGAGGTGGCACGGGTCGAAGGCGGCCTGCGACACCATCTCTCCCCCGCCATCGAACAGGGCAAAGGAGTAGTCAAGACCCTCGCTGAAGACAGGAGAGAATGAGGACCTCTCCATCAGTATTCCCATCTCCTGACAGAGGGCCACGATCCCTCCGCGGATGACCTCCAGGGTTATGGGGTCGACCTTGCCTGTCCTCGCCGGATTCATGCCGACTGCACCTCTATCACGACGTTCCCGTGCGCGTCGATCTTCGCGGTCTGTCCGGGGTTGACGATTATCGTCGAGTCCATCTCCTCTATGACGGCGGGGCCCTTCACAGTGTCATTGGCCGCCATCTCTCCTCTCGCATAGACGGCCGATTCCTCGAAGCTCCTCTTCGAGTCGAAGTAGACCTCGCGGTGGCCCTTGAGCGCCTTTGAGCCATCCGAAGGCAGTCTCGTCCTGAGCTCCGGCTTGGCGATGGAACCGATTATTCCAACCCTCAGGTTGATGATTTCGAGCGGCTCATCGGCTTTGTTGTGACCGTACATGCGAAGGTGCTCCTGATTGAAGCTGTTCATTATCGTGTGCACGTCCTTCTTCTCCAGAACGCCCGACGGGATCGGGGAGGAGATCTCATAGTTCTGGCCGTAGTAGCGCATATCCGCGGTGCGGATGACGAAAGATTCACCCTTGTGCTCCCGGGTGAGAGTCTCCCTTGCCTGGCTCTCCAGAGACGAGTATAGCGAGTTCAGCTTGTCGATGTCCACGTCATCGAGTTTCGTCATGTACGAACGGATGAAATCAAACCTTATGTCGGCGGCGAGCATGCCGATTGCCGAGAAGATGCCAGGGTGGAACGGGATTATCACCCGAGGCGAGCCGAGAGCCTGCGTGAGCGACGCGGCGACCATCGGGCCCGCCCCTCCGTAGGCTATCACGGAGAACTCGCGGGGGTCGTATCCCTTCTCGACCGAGTTCACCCGCATGGACGCGAGCATGTTCGCCTCGGCTATCCTCATTATCCCAGCGGCGACTTCCAGACTGTCTAACCCGAGCACGCTCCCGAGGCGCCCCACGGCGTCGATTGCCTTCTGCTTGTTGAGGCGCATGTCTCCGCCAAGGAAGGATGCAGGGTCAAGTCTTCCCAAGACCACCTGAGCGTCCGTGATCGTCGGATCCGTCCCGCCCCGGTCATAACAGACGGGGCCCGGGTCCGCTCCTGCGCTGTGAGGGCCGACTCGAAGGATTCCTCCTTCATCGGTCCACGCGATGCTGCCTCCCCCTGCAGCTATCTCGCTGATGTCTATCATGGGCATGCGGAACGGAACCCCCCATTCGACCTCTCCCTCAGCCTTGAAGCGGGGCATCCCCCGGTCTATCAGGCTGACCTTGAAGGTGGTGCCCCCCATGTCGATGGCGATCAGGTTGTTCGCCCCCAGCGATTTCGCCACCGCCGCGGCTCCAATCGATCCGCCCGCTGGGCCGGATTCTATCGTCTGGACCGGTATCCCTCGCGCAGCCGCCGAGCTCATCACGCCACCGCTGGCCTTCATTATCATCAGCCTGCACTTGAAGCCGGCTTGCTGCAGCCCGTCCTCGAGACTTCTGATGTAGAGGTCCATCACGGGTTTGACAGCGGCGTCGATCGCCACAGTGCTCGACCGCTCGTATTCTCGGATCTGTGGGTCGATATCGGATGAGATTGAGACGAACACTCCCGGGCACTCCTCTTCGATGATCTTTCTCATCATCTTCTCGTGATCGGGGTTCACATACGAGAAGAGGAAGCATACGGCGACGGCCTTGACCTCTTGTCTCTTCAGCTCCTTGGCGACCTCTCTCGCCTGTCTCTCGTTGAAAGGCGTTAACACGCGGCCCATGAAGTCAACTCTCTCCTCGACTTCGTAGCGCAGGTTTCGTGCCACGATGGCTGCCGGCTTCTCCCACCGGATGTCATAGAGTCCGCTTAGCGGTCTGTTACCACGCTGAATCTCAAGCAGGTCAGCAAAGCCGCCGGTGCTCACCATGGCGAGCTTCGGCAGTTTCCTCTGAAGGACCGCGTTCGTGGCGGCGGTGGTCCCGTGGACGAAGTAGGTGACCTGCGCGGGATCCAGTGCGGCCTTTTGGACGCACGCCATCACCCCGTCTATCGGTCGTCTTGGCGTGGTCGAAGATTTGGAGACGGTAATCTCGCCGGTGATCTCGTCGAGAACCGCAGCATCTGTGAACGTTCCTCCGATGTCGATCGCGAGGCGGACGGTCATTGCGCATCAAAGAACAGTTACTGGTCGTTTCCCGGAGCGGCTCGTTGACCGGAAATCCACGTTCGTCCCTGCCTGCCTAAAATTCATATTCAAGATATCCTCCGTTTGACCTAGGTCTTGAGCAGCGTGCGGACCTGTTCGTGGTTGTAACCGACAGGGTCGTCCGTCCTTCTGTCGAGCATGACGCCCGCCCTGTCGAAGATGCCGACGAGCTTGGGCGCGTTGCGCTGGATTCCAGCCACCACGGCTGTCCTGCCCTTTGGCGTCCTATAGATCTGGGGACGGAAACCATACACAACAGTGTCGCCCACGTTCGCCTTCTGGGTGCGATCCGGCATCAGAGAGGCGTACATCGACCAGCCAAGGTCGTCATGCCAGAACTGCTGCGGCTCAGCGAGTACGAGGCCCTGATCAAGAATCTTATCGGGGTCGTCACCGATGACCGCGTAGATGTATTCCGTGTCGATGTCGTTCCTCAGGCTGCCCATGGTTGCGGTAGCCATGAAGCTGTCTCCGAACGCTATTGCATGCCCGCCGAAGTAGTGTGAAATCTCGGTGACATAGGTTGCCGCCGGGATTTCGGCCGAGTCGAGCTCGAAAGCCATCGAAGGGAGGGTCCCCAGGAAGGAGTGTCCCGGCTCCACATGCGTGCCGCCTCCGTTCGCCACGATAGCCATCGTTGCCACACAGTTCCTTCCCGGGGCATTCACCTGCTCGATCTCGATGCCCAGCTCCCTGTGCATCCTGTCGATGACCCGCATCATGGCCTTGAAGTTGGCCGATAGCTGATGGGTCTTGTGGATGATGCTGAACGCGGTGGCTGGATATGAAGTCGCTCCCACAACTTGGACGTTGTCCAGCTTCTGGAGTTCCTTCGCCATCGCGAAGGCCTCGTCTTCGGACATCCCTCCGCCGGTCGCAGGGCGCTCGGTGCGGGGGTCCGCCACGACCTTCACCAGCAGCTTCTGCTTGATTCCCAGCTTGCCTGCGAGGTGTGAGATCTGCCTGGCCCTCTCGATGCTGTACACCGTGAATACGTCCGGACGAACCTCGTCCAAGACGAACTCAAGCTCCGACGTGGGTATCTGGCCAAAGTGCCCCACATGGCCTATGGGGACACCCTGACGGTGCAGGTTCTTTATTCCCTCAATGTCCATCCCGATGGCCTTTTCGAATCCCGCACGCAGGAGCCCATCAACGACCACGGGATTGCGCCCGAACTGCTTGGTGCACATGTATTCCTTGATTCCTACTCGGTTCGCCTCCGCGAGCCCCTTGGAGGCGTTCGAGATGATCGTGTCGAGGTCCAGCACATACGTATCGGGTGGGATTTCTCCGCTCCTGTGCAGCGCAGCGGCGGCCTTGATAAGAAGCGGATTCTTCTGGAGAGTCTTCCTTAGAAGATCCATTCACGGTTGTGAGGTTCGTGCGATACTTATAGATTACGAGCGCCGGGCTCCCAAAGCTCACCGAACGTAAGCTAAAATCGTTAAATACTTACATGACCGTAACACAGGCCATTGGCGAAGACGCCGACGACGTTTCTTCGTGAAGCCACCGGTCTCGTAAGAGAACTCAGTGCCCTGGATGCCACCATCCTTTCGATTGCGGGTATCATTGGTCCGACCTGGATAGTCATATTCGTCGGGGAGTGGTCCCTGTATCCCGGGGTCAGCGTTCCAGCCTCCTTCCTGATCATGGCCGTCCTCGGATCCATCTGGGGGGTCTACTATGTTGTGATCAGCTCACTGTTCTCGAGAAGCGGCGGCGGCGGTTATGTCCCGCTGAGTCGCACGATCCACCCTGCCCTCGGCATGGCGATGAGCTTCCTTGTGGTCTGTGCGTACGTGTTTAACCTCGGGTTCATCGCCTCGATAATCCTGCCCGTGGCTATCTTGGGTCCGCTCAAGACCTTCGCGACCCTGACCGCTAACGCAGGTCTCCAGAGCCTCGCTGGCACACTGGGAACTGAACTGTGGACCGTGATCTCAGGTACGGTAGCCCTCATCCTGGTTGGCCTGGTGGCGATAGCAGGGGGGAAATACATCCTGAGAGTCAACAAGATAGCCTTCGTCGTGGGCACGCTGGGCTTCATCGTAATCATCGGAGTCCTTCTTTCGACCTCACCATCACATTTCGAGGCGTTGTACAACTCCTATGCCGGGTCTCCCGCAGCCTACCAGAACGTCACCGCCACTGCGCAGGCTTCCGGCTACGCGCCACCATCGGATTGGCTGATGCCGACGCTGTTGTCCCTGCCGGTTACGTTCTTCACCATCACGGGATTCCAGACGTCAACGTACTTCTCGGGTGAGATACGCAAGGTCAGCAGATCGATGCTGATAGCTGTGATCGGGTCGATAGCGTATGGAGGCATACTCTTCTCGCTGGTTGCGGAACTAATGCAGAATCAGCTGGGTTCCAGTTTCGTGACGAGTTCCGCCTACGACTTCAACGTAGCCGGGAAGTGGGCCCTGAATGTGCCGCCGTATGCCAACACCTTCGTCGCGATCATCAACGACAACGTGTTCGTAACGGGCATCCTGATACTGAGCATCATCGC
>JAPCJS010000141.1 GCA_027886825.1 Nitrososphaerota archaeon | reverse complement strand
AGAGTCGAGCATCCCGAGTAGGCGGTGGTATTCCGAGCCGCCGAGCTCCGCCCTGGTCTCTCCTACCACGATCAACGACTCACCCTTTCCCTTGAACCCCATCGAGACCGGGTGCTTCTGATCCTTGACGAGGCCAACCACGAGGGCGATAGGGGACGGCTTGATCGCGACCTTGGAGGAGGAGTCCTCGTTGTAGAGGCTGACCTTCCCTCCCACGACGGGCAGCTCCATGGAGGTGCAGTAGTCCGCCATCCCTCTGACCGATTCGCTGAGCGACCAGTAGACCTCCGGGTCGGAGGGGTCCCCGAACTGCAGGTGGTCGACGAGGGCGATCGGTTCGGCGCCCACGGCGACAACGTTCCTGCAGGCCTCGGCGACGCAGCCCGCAGCACCGCGGTAGGGATCGAGGGAGGAGTGCGCGCTGTTCCCGTCGCCCTTCACGGCGAGCAGCGCGCCGTTGGGGAGGCGTATCAGCGCTGCGTCCGCCTGTCCCGGCTTCACGACGGTCCGGACGCCGACCTCGTGGTCGTACTGCTGGTAGACCCAGCGCCTGCTCGCGATGTTGGGCGATGAGACCAGAGAGGCGATGGCGCGGCCGATGTCCTCGTCCGGCGCGCTCGTCCGCGACAGGTGGTCGAGACGCGAGGGCCTCCTGCTCGGCCACGGGATGAGAGGCGCCTTCACTACGAACTCCGCAGGTAGCTTCGCCACCACCCTCCGCTTCCATCGAATCGTCAGGTTGCCGTCATCGGTCACGCGCCCAATGATGGAATAGGGGATCTCGTACTTGCGCAGGATCTCCACTATCGGATCGGACGAGCCGGGCGAGAGAACGAGGAGCATCCTCTCCTGCGACTCTGAGATCATGATCTCTGTGGGGGACATGTCCTGTTCTCTGCGGTTCACCTCGCTCAGCTCCACGTCGACCCCTGTCCCTCCGTTCGAGGCGATCTCTGAGAGAGCGGTCGAGAGGCCGCCTCCGCCCAGGTCCTTCATCCCGCGGATCAGACGCGTGGGAACGGCCTCCATGAGTGCGTCCAGTAGCAGCTTCTTCATGAACGGGTCCGGGACCTGCACGGACGAACGGTCCTCCTCTGCGCTCTTGGATAGGTTCTTCGAGGCGAAGGTCGCGCCCCTGATGCCGTCCCTGCCCGTGCTCCCGCCGATCAGCACCAGAAGGTCGCCGGGGGTCCTCGCCTCTCCCAGGATCAGGTCCTCCTTCCTGCCCAGCCCCACGCACGCGACGTCGACCAGGCAGTTCCTCTCGAAGCTCTCGTCGAACTCGATGTCTCCGGCTACCGTCGGAACCCCGGTGCAGTTGCCATAGTCTGCTATGCCGCGGACGACATTCCTGAAGAGCCACCGCGAGTTGGGGCTCTTGTCTATCCTCCCGAACCGAAGGATATCGACCAGAGCTATCGGCCGGGTCCCCATCGAGAGGATGTCCCTGAGGACGCCCCCGATCCCCGTCGATGCGCCTCCGTACGGGTCGACCGCTGATGGGTGGTTGTGGCTCTCGATGTGGAGCGTCACCACATATCCAGAGCCGACGTCGACGACACCCGCGTCATACCCTGGGCCGAGCACGACCCTCTCGCCCTTGGTCGGGAAGAGCTTCAGGAGGGCCCTGGAGGACTTGTAGCTGCTGTGCTCCGACCACTCTGCGTCGATTATCGACCACTCTGTCTCGTTGGGCTCCCTGCCGAGATTGCGGCGCACGCTATCTATCTCGCTCGCGCTGAGCCCGAGTTGGAGTGTATCCAGGCTCATCTCACCTGCTCGCCTCCAGCATGGACTCGAATATCAGTAGTCCATCGACCGAGTGCGAAGGGCTGAAGACCGGGTCGCACCCCCTCTCCGGGTGCGGCATCATGCCCACGACGTTCCCCCGCTCGTTCGAGATGCCGGCGATGTTGCGCGAGGTCCCCGTCGGGTTGGCCTCCCCGACTGCCCTCCCCCTCTCATCGGAGTATCGGAAGACGACCCTGTGGCTCGTCTCGAGCTCGCTCATCTGGTCGTCCGGGGCGTAGTACCTTCCCTCCCCGTGGGCTATCGGCATGCGGAGGACCTGTCCCTTCCGAGCCAGGCGAGTAAAGGGGGTGTCCCGGGACTCGACCTTGATGCGGACCCATTCGCAGACGAACTTCAGTGAGGAGTTGCGCAGGAGCGCACCCGGCAGCAGCCCTGCCTCCACGAGTATCTGGAAGCCGTTGCAGACGCCGAGGATCGGGGTCCCGTCGTCGGCCATCTTCCTGATGGTGGAGATCGCAGGGCTCCGTGCGGCGATCGAGCCGGCCCTGAGGTAGTCTCCGAAAGAGAACCCTCCCGGGAGGACGACCGCGTCGAAGCGCTTCAGCTCGTCGCTCTCGTGCCAGACCAGCCTAGGGGAGAGGCCCCTGATGTCCTTCATCGCGGCGACCGCGTCGAGGTCGCAGTTGCTCCCCGGGAACCTCACGACGGCCACATTCATGCCGGCAGTCGCCCCGCTTCCACGATGATCGAGTGAGCGGCAGGGTTGTAGATGCGGAGGTCGTCGCAGACCTTCTTGACCAGCTTCTCCGCGGCCTCCTCGTCGGAGGCGTGGACCTCGACCCGGAGGTACTTTCCGGCGCGGATTCCCGTCACGTCGTCAAATCCTGACCTGTGGACGAGATCGCGCAATATCGTCTCGCCCTCCGGGTCACGCGCCCCCTCCTTGTTGGAGATCACAACGTTCACCTGAAAGATGCGCTTCTTGGTCGTGAGTTATGACAAATTCTCTGTCTATTTAAGTGGATTTTATCACGGAGGTGTTAAACTCGCCTGAGGCGTATCAAAATGGACAATAACCCACCGGGACCAAGAGCCTGCTCCATGGACGAGAACCTCGTGGAGGTGAAGACTGCCCTGATCAGTGTCGCTGACAAGACGGGGCTGGTCGATTTCGCGCGCGAGCTGACGGCATTCGGGATAACGCTCCTCGCCACCGGCGGCACCCAGACGGCACTGAAGGAGGCAGGGCTGCCCGTGCGGGGCCTCCAGGAGGACATGAACCTCCCGTCGTCCCTTGGCGGGAGGGTGAAGACGCTCCACTCACCGCTATTCGGTGCCATCCTCGCCAAGAGGACCCCGGAGCACCTGGCAGAGCTCGGGGCGATGGAGGTGGACCCGATCGACATGGTGGTCGTGAACTTCTATCCCTTCCAGAAGGTCGTGAGCGACAGGGAGGCGGACGAGGAGAAGATCATAGAGAACATCGACATCGGAGGGCCGTCGATGGTCAGGGCCTCCGCGAAGAACTTCCACTACGTCACGGTGGTGCCGTCGCCCCAGCTCTACGGCTACGTGGTCGCGGAGCTGAGGTCCAATACGGGGAGGACGACGCTCAGGGCGAGGCGGCGGCTCGCGCTCGAGGCGTTCTCGGTGACCGCAGCGTACGACTCGGCGATCTACAACGGGCTCTGGAGGCGGTTCGAGCAGAGCGCGGGGCTGCCCGACAGATACCTCCTCTCGGCCTCCAGGTTCCAGGACGCCAAGTACGGGGAGAACCCCGACCAGCGCGCCACGATCTACTCCATAGACGGGACCCAGAACATGACCGGATGGAAGCAGCTGGCCGGTGAGACACTATCGTTCAACAACTACCTCGACATCGGGTCGGCCTACGATATCCTGGAGGGCTTCGAGGAGACCCCCGCCGCGGCCACGGTCAAGCACGGGAACATCAGCGGCTTTGCTTTCGCGCCGAGCATTTCGGAGGCCTACTCGCTCGCGCACTCCTGCGACCCCGAGGCAGACTTTGGCGGGACGGTCATCCTCAACAGGGAGGTCGACGGCGAGACCGCGATGCTCATCGGTAAGAACGAGGGGGTCAAGGACTCCTCGGTCTACACCGAGATAGCGATAGCCCCCGGGTACAGCGCCGAGGCGCTCCAGCTGCTCATGGCGAAGCAGAAGAAGAAGATCAGGATCATCCAGAGCACGGGGAGGTCCGACTATCCGTATGACCTGAAGGCCGTGGAGGGGGCCGTTCTGCTCCAGGACGCGGTCGACTACCGGAAGAAGCTGGACGAGAGCAAGCTCACTTTTCCCAGCAAGGCGAAGCCGGAGGAGGCGGTCAGGGCGAAGCTGCTCGGGGCCTGGGAGGTCGTCAGACGTGTCCCGTCGAACGGCATAGTGATCGCGGACGGCAAGTACGAGGACGGGATAATCACCCACCTGTGGACGCTCGGTGTTGCGAGCTTCCGAAAGAGGAACGGGGCTGTGAGGATCGCGCTCGAGAACGCAGGGGAGAGGGCCAGAGGGGCGGTCTGCGCGTCCGACGGATTCTTCCCGTTCAGGGACAACATCGACCTTCTGGGAAGGGCAGGCGTTACGGCGGTCATCCAACCGGGAGGCTCGGTCAGCGACCCGGAGGTCGTCGCTGCGGCCGACGAGTATGGGATGTGCATGGGCATCACCCGCGTCAGGGCGTTCAAGCACTGATGCGGTCATGCGCCGGTGGCGGCCGTCCTGCCGTCAGGTCTTCTTCCCTGCATGCCTGAGCGAGCGCATGTGCTCGACCGACCTCTTGACGTCGAGGGCACTGGCGATGTCCCTCCTGCTTCGGATCGGTCCTCTCAGCGCGTCCACGCCGGCGAGCGAGAGCGTCCTCGCCTCCTCGAGCGAGGGGCCCGTGCCCACGACCGCCACTGCTCGCGATCCTCCGAGATAGGTCACGCCGCCCTCGAGCCTCAGGTCCATGGGATATATCCCCAGCCCGACCGAGTTCTTCTGGAGGGTGTATGCCCCCGAGAGGTCGATCCTCTCCTTCTCGGCCGGGACGGCCTGAGGGATCCCGTAGGCCAGCGGGACTGCGCAGGTGACGACCGAGGCCTGCTTCGAGAACCTGATGGACCTCAGGGACCCTTCGAGCATCTTGAAGCAGACCTCGACGAGATCGTCCTCGATGGTGGTGAGGACGCTGATCTGCTCCGTGTTGCCGCCGCGGCTGTTCCTCTCGAGCACCCTGAAGCCTCTGCCGGTGTGCATCAGCGCGTCATAGAGGACGATGCCCCTCAGCCCCGGGTTCGAGCCCCGGCCCCGCCATCGCGCGAACGCCCGTTCCTCGGCGGAGACTATGCGGTCCCACTCGCTGCGCCTCAGGAACGGCAGGTGCATGTCGGTATCCCTGTAACTTCCCATCCCGCCCGTCAGCCTTCCCTGATCGCCGTCGAGGGCCCTCTTGTAGTCCCTCGTCTGCGGAGCCACGATGAAGTGCTTCCCGTCGCTGAAGGCCTGGAAGCTGGACTCCTGCCCATCGACCCTCTCCTCGACAACGACGCGGCCCTTGGAGTAGACGTTGCGGAAGAAAGCGGTCATCTCCTCTTCTGTGGTAAAATCACTGCCCCAGACACCCACCCCGGCGCCGCGGGCGGGCGCGTCGGGCTTGATCACGGGCTCCCGGATCTCGGCGGCGAACCTCCGGAACCGGGCGACCGCCGCACCCTCGCTTCTGTACTCTCTCGGGTCGAAGACGGCGTAGCGCGGGTTCGCGCCCTCGAAGATCTCATCGAAGAGCAGCCGCTGGTCTGCCTTGCTGCGCTCCACCGCGTGCTCGCTGTCGACGCAGAGCATCTGGACCCTGCTCTTGCGCTCGAGGAGGTCCCTTCCTCCGGCGATGATGAAGTCCTCCGTGTCGGTGAGCCCGAAGCTGATCTTGCTCCTGTACTTTCGGGCGAAGGCCGCGACGCTTGGCAGGTCAAGGTCGGGGACCACCTGATGGACCTTCGCGTTGGCAAAGTTGAATGGGTTGAGCTGCCGCTCCACGACGTAGAACTCGGGCCTGTAGTTCTCGCTCTTCCTGAAGGAATCGATGATGGCCGCGGCGCTCAGGCACTTTGAGACAACAAGTATCCCTACCCTGTCCAACGACGACCTCAGTTAGTCCTCGGCGCCGCTCTAAAAATGATTGCGCAGAAAACCTGATCCAGACCGGGCCATGGGAGCGATACAGAGGATGCCAGACTGCTCGGATGGGCGATCTGGCTTGTCCTCCTTTTCTCTTGGCGACGGGCTCGCGTCTCCCGGCGATCACTCGTCGAGGGGGTTCGTACCCTCTTCGAGGTCGAGGAGCTCCCGATATGCGGGGATCGTCAGGAAGGGGGGAAAGGCCTGAGCCTCGACCAGAGACAGCAGCAGCTCCCCGGCGAGCTCCACGCGGGAGGGCGAACCGTCGGTCTTGGCCTTGGCCGCCAGTCGGGAGACCTCCTCTGCGATCATGGGCTTCACCATCTCCAGGGTCACCTTCCTTCCGTCGGTCAGGGCCGCCCCGTGCTTGATCCACTGCCACAGCTGGGCTCGCGAGATCTCCGCGGTGGCGGCGTCCTCCATGAGGTTGTTGATCGGGACGCAGCCTCTCCCGGAGAGCCAGGAGCCCAGGTACTGCAGACCAATGCTGATGTCGGCCCTCACTCCGGCCTCGGTTATCTGCCCGTCGGGCACGCGCAGCAGGTCGTCCCTCGAGACCTTCACGTCCTCGCGGAGGACCTTGAGCTGGTTCGGTCCCTT
>JAPCJS010000031.1 GCA_027886825.1 Nitrososphaerota archaeon | reverse complement strand
GCTCATCTTTCTCGTGATCCTTACCCTGGCTGCCATCTTCGCGAACTACCTCTTCCCTGACGACCCAAGCAAGTACTTCACCAACAGGCAGCTCGAGCCCCCGAGCCTCACCTTCCCCTTCGGGACGGACTATCTCGGCCGCGACATGGTGTCTCTTATCGCCTACGGGGCTCGGACCGACCTTCTGATCGCGTTCTCCGCAGGGGGGCTGATCGCTATCCTGGGTACGTTCACCGGTCTGGTGGCCGGATACTACGGGGGGAACGTGGACGGGGTCCTTATGCGGATCGTAGACGTTTTCCTGACACTCCCCACCCTCCCCCTCATACTGGTCGTCGTCGCGGTCGCGCAGCCGAGCCTGCTCAACATATTCCTCGTGATCGCCCTGACCGGCTGGCCGGGGATGGCGAGGCTCGTCAGGTCGAACGTCCTGGCGCTGGCAAAGCAGGAGTTCATACAGATAGAGAAGGTCATGGGGGCGGGGGTGGGGAGGATAATCTTCAAGCACCTCCTCCCGAACATGATGAACGTGATCCTGGTCTACACGTCGCTTATCATACCGGTAGTCATCCTGACCGAGGCGACGATAGAGTTCCTAGGACTCGCTCCGCTGTCCCTGAGCTGGGGGTTCCTGATCAACATCTCGCTCAGCTACATGATACAGGGGGCGTGGTGGATGTCCGTCTTCCCGGGTCTGGCGATCTTCGCGACGTCGCTGTCGTTCTACCTCATCAGCGAAGGGCTGAAGGAGGCGCTCACCCCGAAGCTCAGGAGGAGGGGTGAATCCCTAGCCGTCCAGCTGGCCGAGGACAGGAGATGAATGAGTGGATGACCACCGATGACACCCTCCTGGAGGTCGATGACCTATCCGTCCAGTTCCACCTCTCGCGCGGTTCCGTCGACGCCGTGAACCACCTCTCCTTCAGGACCAACAGGGGTTCCGCATTCGGGATCGTGGGAGAGTCCGGCTCCGGCAAGAGCGTCACAGCGCTGACGGTGATGGGGCTGCTCGCCAGTCCGCCAGGCAGGGTCGAGTCAGGGAGGATCCTGTACAAGGGAGAGGACCTGCTCGGCAAGACAAAGGACGAGATGAGGGAGTACCGCGGGAAGAACATCTCGATGGTCTACCAGGACCCGATGACGGCCCTGAATCCCGTGCTGCGGATAGGGTTTCAGATCGCCGAGACGCTCATGGTGCACGAGGGCCTCTCGCGTTCGGAGGCAGAACAGAAGGCGGTCGATCTGATGCGTGCGACGGGCATCCCCGAGCCGGAGAAGAGAGCTCGCGGGTATCCGCACCAGTTCAGCGGGGGCATGCGGCAGAGGGTCGTCATAGCGATGGCTCTCGCCAACAACCCTGACCTCCTGATAGCCGATGAGCCTACCACGGCCCTGGACGTGATAACGCAGGCGCAGATCCTTGCGCTTCTCAAGTCTCTCCAGAGGGAGAGGAAGATGACGGTGATACTGATCACGCACGACCTGGGCATAGTCGCGGAGTTCTGCGACGAGGTCCTCGTGATGTACGCCGGGCACGGGATGGAGATAGGCACTACTCGCGACATATTCCTGAACCCGCAGCATCCCTACACCAAGGGACTGCTCAACTCCATAACACGGGTCGAGAAGAACGTGGGCCGACTGCAGTCTATCCCGGGGGAGATCCCCGACCTCATCCATCCTCCCGTGGGCTGTCGGTTCAATCCAAGGTGCCCTTACGTCTTTGAAAAGTGCCGGGTCCAGGAACCTCCTGCCTTTCCGACGGCGACGGGAGGGATGTCGAAGTGCTGGCTGCTGGAGACCCATGGATAGGGGTGTGGAGATAGTTGTCACAATCTCAAGCCCCCCTCTTGGAGGTCCAAGACATGACAAAGCAGTTCCCGGCGGCGAGGAGCATCAGCGACTTCTTGGCAGGGAAGAGAAGAACGGTCAGGGCCGTCGACGGCGTCTCTTTCACGATAAGGCGGGGCGACACGTTAGGACTGGTCGGGGAGAGCGGATGCGGAAAGACGACCACAGCAAAGATCATCCTGGGCATGTACCGTCCGACCTCTGGGTCCGTCCGGTTCGAGGGGCACGACCTTCACAAAGGCACATCCCGGGCGGACAGGCGGACCGTTCGCCGCGACATCCAGGCCGTCTTCCAGGATCCGGCGGCTTCCCTGGACCCGCGCATGAAGATAGGTCAGATAATCGAGGAACCCCTAGTCATCCATGATCAGGGTACACCCGCCAACAGAAGGGAGACCGCGCTCGGGATACTACAGGCCGTCGGCCTGAAGCGTGAGACCTACTCGAGGTACGCCCACGAGCTCAGCGGCGGACAGCAGCAGAGGGTCGCCATAGCGAGGGCTCTGATCCTCAAACCCAAGCTGATAGTCCTGGACGAGCCCGTCTCGGCGCTGGACATGTCAGTCAGGGCCCAGGTCCTCAACCTGCTGCAGGACATCCAGGCGAGCTTCGACCTGACATACCTCTTCATCGCACACGACCTCAGCGTAGTCCGCTACATGTGCCACAACATAGCCGTCATGTACCTGGGAAGGATCGTGGAGATCTGCGAGACGCAGGAGCTCTTCGAGAACCCGCTTCACCCCTACACCAAGGCCCTGCTGGACGCCGTGCCCATCCCCGACCCGACGAAGATCCGTGAGAGGGTCCCGCTGTCGGGGAGCATACCCAGTCCGATGAACCTGCCCACTGGATGCCGGTTCCACACGCGGTGCCCGTTCGTGATGGACGTCTGCTCGAAGGTCGACCCGGTCCTGCAGGAGGTGTCAAAGGGGCACTTCGTCGCCTGCCATCTCTACGACACAAAGAGATGAGCGAGCCCGCGATCCCGTTACCACACGCCGATGCCCCTGGTGACTACCCAACCACTTTCTTGAAGACCCTCAGGAAGTTGTCTCGCGCTATCATCCGTATCTCCCCTTCTGAGAGCCCCCTCCTGGAGAGTTCGCTGATGACCGCATCGAGCTTTGTGGTGTCCTCCAGGCCCACCATGGCAGGGAGATGGTCATCGTCTTCGTTCTTCAGTTCATCGAAGAGATAGTCGTAAAAGTCCGGCCCCAGGGCCACGTGCTCGATCCCCGCCACCTTGACCGCGTGCATGACGTGTTCGACGTAAGCCTTCAGGTCGCGCGACTCGCCCGCGTTCACGGCGAAGATGCCGAAGACCCCTCCGCTCTGCGCCACGGCTCTCAGCTGATCGTCGGTCGAGTTCCTGAGGGAGGTGCGGACCGAGGTGGCGCCGTGCGATACCATCACGGGCCTCTTGGCCACCTCCATCACGCCCCAGAAGCTCTTGGGAGCGATGTGCGCGAGGTCTATGAGTATCCTCTGGTCGTCCAGCTCCTCCACGACCTGTCTTCCGAGCTTCGTGAGGCCTCTGTCGTCGTCCTTGTGATACATCCCGTCCGCCAGCGCGTTCCTCTCGTTCCAGACGAACCCGAAGGCGCGCAGGCCGAGCCTGCGATAGAGGCGCAGGATCCCGAGGTCGCCGTCGATGAACTCCGCTCCCTCGCAGCCCAGCACGATGGCTACCTTCCCCTTCGACTCGGCGGCCGTCAGGGCAGAGGCGTCCTTCACCAGGACGATGTTGGTTGACTCCGAAAGGTCCTCGAGGAATGCGTCGACTATTCTCAGCCCCCTCTTCATCGCGTTCCTCGGCTTGAACCTGCTCTCGACCCAGATCGGCGCGATCAGCGCTGTCACTCCTCCTTTCCTTAGCTTCGGGAGGTGTCTTCGTTCCATCACCGAGTGCTCTCCGAGATCGCGATACTTGATCACGTCAGCGGGCAGGTCTGCGTGAAGGTCGATGATACCCGTCCTTTTTCCCCCAACCATGCGGGAAAACGGCTCGTTCTGAGGCTTAAAAAGATGGTCGCAGCCTCAGGCGAACCTGGCAGGATCGAAGAGCCGCCAGGGGACCCCTGGCGGGTCCGCTCCACTGACCATCGCTCTGATCATGTACGCGGTCACTGGGGCGAGAGTGATCCCCAGCCTGCAGTTACCCGTCGCCACAAAGAGGTTGCTGTACCTCGGTACCCTTCCCACGACGGGAAGCTGATCCGGGGTGCAGGGTCTGAAACCGGTGCCTTGATGGACGAGCTTCAGTTTCGCGAGGCCTGGCAGATGGCTGCACGCGGTCTCCTCGAGCCACTCCTTACGTCTCTGCGCAAACTCGATCTTGTAACCAGTCATCTCGAAGAAGCTGGTCAGGCGGACGATTCCAGACGCGTGCTGAACCAGGGCGATCCCGTAGTCTTCGAGGAGGGTCGGGCCAGGGACGATCTTCTCCCCACCCGAATCATAGAGCAGCACCAATCCACGCGCCGGCAGAACCCGTGGGTTGTATCCCAGCGGGGAGAGGACCTCCCTGCTCATCGCCCCCGAGGTCACGACTATGGACTCGGCTTCCAGCCTCTCTCCGCCCGATATGGTCGCTTGCGCTCTCCCTCCGGCGTTCGAAAGGGTCGCCTTCTCCCCGAGCCTCACTTTGACCCCCATCGTGCGCAGCCGGTCTCGGAGCGAATCGCAGAACTTCACGGGGTCGATGGAGATCTCGTTCTCGGCTACCACCCCTCCCTGTAAACCGACGTATCCCATCTCCGCGATATCCGACCCTCCGACGAACCTCTCGTGGAGCTTCTCCGCGACAACCCGGGCGTCCTGCGCGCTCTTGTAGAGCCCGATGATCCCCTTCTGCCTCTCGGGCTGCAGGTCGTCTTTTCTGAAGAACTCAAGGTAGAGCTGGAGGCTCTTGGCACCGAGGTCCAGGACATCCTTCTCGTGGGCCGTCACGCCTTCACGCGCCGCCCTGACGAACCATCCAGCGTTCCTCATGACCTCAAACGGAGAGATGTAGAGCGGTCCGCTCGCTCCAAAGACCGTCGACGCTATCTTGGCCAGCCCGATCGGAGGGGCCGGGCTGAAGGAGGGTGTGATGAACCCTCCGTTGTTGGAGGAGGTGACGAGGCCATCGGCTCTCTCCTCGACGAGGGTCACGTCGTGACCGTCCTCGCGCAGATAGTAGGAGACGAACATGCCGGTGATACCCCCTCCGAGGACGGCCACTCGCAACATCGAACGACCGTCACGAAAAATTCCTCTGGATATATCTTCGCCCTCGGCCTAGGGTATTGATCGGCGATCCCCCGATGCACGCGAGATACCCGTACCAGGGTAAGGCGTCAAACGGTTAAGTATCGAACTGGGGCGCCTTCATCGTTGAAAGCTAGATCCTCTAGGGACGACCTCTACGGCAAGGTCGCAAAGAAGATACTGACCGAATCTCTTGCTCTAAAGAAAGGCGAATCTCTCACCATCGAGACATGGAACAACGGACTGCCCTTCGCACGCCAGGTCGCGATCGAGGCGAGGAAGATGGGGGCCATCCCCTTGATGATATTCGAGGATGAAGACGCCTACGTCGAAGGGATCAGCGGAACTCCCGAGGATATCGTAGGAAAGATGGGGAAACACGAGTACGGCCTGCTGGCGAGCTCGGACGCCTACGTCTTCATCCCCGGACCAGTCCTCGGATCTTTCTCTCACCGGCTGCCACGGGAATACGTGGTCAGCTCCACGGCATACGGTGACTCGTGGTACAAAGCCGCTGCCAAGGCGAAGCTGCGCGGTGTCCGTCTCGCCTTCGGTTACATCGGAGAGGACGCTCCGGGGGTCCTCGGCAAGTCGATAGACGCAATCGTCACGCACCAGCTCAAGTCCGCCCTCGCAGACAACGGTGGCATAGGCAAGAAGGCGAGCGAGCTTTCGAGTGCCTTCACCCAGGGATCCGTGGTGACCGTAAAGACGCCCGGCTCGGAGCTCACCTTCAAGCTGACCGGCGTGAACGAGGTCGACGACGGCATCGTGGACGCGAGCGACATCGAGAGCGAGAACAACGTCCACTACATACCACCCGGTTACGTCTACGCCGAGATGGATCCCAGCTCGGTCTCGGGCAAGTTCGCCTTCGCCCCGACGGTCACCCGCTTCGGATTGATCAAGGACGGCACAATCGAGTTCAGGGAAGGGAAGGTCGTGTCATGGAAGAGCAAGGCTTCCTCGCCGGCGCTCGGCAAGCTGGCCGCGGCGGCCTCGGAGAACGCAAGACACGCGTCGTCGGTCTCGGTGGGCCTGAACCCCCTCCTAAAGTATGGCTATGGCCAGAACCCACATTCTGCCGGGGTCATCGGGATCAGAGCGCTCGGAGTGAACTTCACCACGAACAGGGGGTCGCTCAGTGTAGGAGGCAAGACGTTGGTCGCCCGCGGGCGTCTCTGACCTCGGGCTCCCCAGCCAGGCCAAGGTGGGGCTGTGACGCCTTTTTTTGTCACAGGGACGACTATCATACGAATAATCTTTAATTCACATAATTAAAATATTACATCAGCGTGCCGGTCAATGATGGCGAAATCGCCGGCGACTTTCGTGCGGCAAGCTACCGGGCTCACCAAACAGATCTCTGGTCTTGAGGCGCTGGGCATGGCGCTTTCGGGTATGGGATTGCTCTACGTCTTCAATGCGACCGTCTTCACTCCCGCGTTCTATCCTGACGCGAACCCGCTCGTCGGACCTCTGATAGGCCTGCTCCTCATCCTCCCAGTCGCTGGTATGTACGCTCTTTTCTCGATAGCCATGCCAAGGACCGGCGGAGACTATGTGTGGACAAGCAGAGTCCTGAGCTCGGGGACCGGGTTCGTGGTCAACTTCTCTCTGACCCTCCTGGCCCTCTCGGTCATCGGTTCGGTCAGTCCCTGGATCTCTCAGTGGTCACTGTCTCCGATGTTCTATGACCTGGGAATACTCCAGAACAACGCGTCTTACATCAGCCTCGCCAATTATCTTAACACGAGCACTCCCACTTTCTGGATCGCAGCCGTCGTCATCGTGGCAACGGGTGTGGTCGTCGCCGGTAGCACGAGGCTCTCGGGTGCGATCGTCAAATACTGGACGGTCATCGCCATAATCATCGGCATAATCTTCGTTGCCACGGTCCTCTCCGCTGGCAACGGGACCTTCATCACGAACTTCAACGCGCTCTATAACAATGCGACCGACACAAACGCCTACCAGGCGGTAATAACGGAAGGCCAGGCCAACTATGGTTCATACCCCGGCATCCCTCCTGTCCTCTCGACGACGACGCTCGCCGCGGGGGCTCTGGGCCTTCTGGGTTATCTCGGATTCTACTACCCCGCATACTTCGCAGGCGAGGTGAAGCAGAACCGACGGAGCCAGATCCTATCCCAGGTCGGCGGCAGCGTCATCTTCATGATCTTTGTCTCCCTCATCTTCGCCGCCATCTATTTCAGCGAAGGCCCTGCCTTTGTCAACGCGATCGCGGGTCTATGGCTCATCGGCGCTGGGAACCCCTATCCGAGCATTCCCCTCGCCTCGGGGCTCTCGATGTTCTGGACGCAAAACGTTGCGCTTGTGGTGCTCTTCAACCTCGCGTTCGCCGCGACCATCATTGTGATGTTCGTCTCGGAGCTCTTCGTCCTCAGCAGAAACATCTTCGCCTGGTCGTTCGACCGCATCCTTCCGAGCACATTCGCCTCGATCAACTCAAGGACGAGGACGCCCGTGAACGCCGTGGTCGTGATGATGGTCGCCTCTTTGATCTACCTCTACATCTCGATCTTCAACACAAGCTACCTCAGCGTCCTCTTCTCATACGGGACCGCCGGCACGTTCCTGGCCTTCATCTTCGTAGCTGTGGCGGCGATCGTCTATCCGTACCGGAGGAAGGATCTCTTCATGAGCGCGTCTGACGAGGGTGCAAAGAAGAAGTACGCAGGCGTGCCTCTGATAACTATACTCGGCGTGCTCAGCCTTGTCGTCTCCGTCTACGTCGTCTATGCGCTGGTTTCACCGGCCATCGGAGGCCCGACATTCAACAACGTCCTCCTCTATGGGATCATCCCAACCTTCGCCCTCGGGGCAGTCATCTACGTGGTAGCCTATGCGGCGAGGCGCGGTCAGAACATAGATCTGAACCTAATCTCCAAAGAGATCCCGCCAGAGTAGCGCGCCTTGCCTCGCCGAAGCCCGACGTCGAGCGAAGAACAGACTGTCAAGCTGGAACTAGGCGCCCGCCAGAAGATGAGGGATGGGAAGAGACTCGCCTCTGACGTCTTCCGCCCCGATGCAGAGGGAAGGTTTCCCGTCATCCTGACGAGGACCCCCTACAGGACGGTCGAGGGGTTCCAGAACTCGCAGAACGAAGAGGCGATCTTCTTTGCAAAGCACGGCTACGCCTACGTGATCCAGGACTGCAGGGGGAAGAACGACTCGGAGGGCGTCTACCGGCCGTTCCAGGAGGACGACGCGCGCGACGGGTACGACACCATCGCCTGGTGTGCGCAGCAGGAGTGGTCAGACGGGACCATCGGGACGACCGGCGCGTCATACTCGGCCTGGAACCAGTGGACCGCAGCCACTCTGAAGCCGCCCGGACTGAAGGCTATGGTCTGCACCGTGTCGCTTCCCGATCCGGTCCTGAACGTCCCCTACCAGAACGGAGCGCTCGTGCTCTGGATGTCCGAGTGGATGGCCATGATCGAGGGGAAGAGGAACACCACCACGTCTCTGTACGACACACAGAGACTCTTCTGGCATCTCCCGCTCAAGACCATGGACGAAAGGTTCGGGAGGCGGTCCCGTATCTGGAAGGAGTGGATCGAGCATCCCTCGGCGGACAAGTACTGGAGGCGCGCCTTCTATGAGGACAGGCTGAAGAGCGTCGACCTGCCCGTCCTGCACATCTCTGGATGGTACGACGACGACATCATCGGCACGCACGCGAACTACGTCGGCATGACGGAAGGATCGAGGTCCAGCCGCACGAGGAGGAGCCAGAAGCTGATAATCGGGCCATGGCAGCACCGCGTCAACGCGACCAGGAAGCTCGGAGATATCGACTTTGGGGAGTCGGCGCTGGTCGACCTCGGTGAGACGAAGCTGAGGTGGTTCGACCACTGGTTGAAGGGAGTCCCGAACGGGATTGAGAAGGAGCCGCGGGTCGATATCTTCACGATGGGCAGGAACGCGTGGGTGAAGCACGAGCAATGGCCGCCCACGGGGATGGAGCCCACGCCCTACTACCTCCAGAGCGACGGCAGCGCGAACAGCTCCTTCGGGGACGGCCTCCTTTCGAAGAAGAGGGCCTCGGTCGAGGCTCCCGGTGACAGTTACTCCTACGATCCAGCCAATCCGGTCCCCAACATCGACGACCTGGGAAGGGGCGCGGAGGGACCCTTCGACCAGAGGCCGATAGAGCGGAGAGACGACGTCCTTGTGTACAGCACGCCGCCGCTTGTCAGGGAGACCGAGGTCAGCGGTCCCGTCAGGGTCAACCTCTTCGCCGCGACCACGGCGAGAGACACGGACTTTTGGGCCCAGCTTGTCGACGTGTTCCCCAACGGTTACTCGATGCACCTCACGGAGGGTATCATCCGTGGACGCTACAACAGGAGCCTGGAGAAGGAGGAGCTCCTCACGCCTGGCGAGGTCAACGAGTTCAGGATCGATCTGTGGGTCATCAGCAACGTCTTCATGAAGGGGCACCGGATCCGGCTAGACGTATCGAGCAGCTCGTTCCCAAAGTACGACCGGAACCCGAACACGGGGCATCGCTTCGGCCATGACGCGGAGCTGCGCGTGGCCGAGCAGACCGTCTTCCACGACGCAGGGCGTCCCTCCAGAGTCGTCCTGCCGGTGGTGACAGGAGGGCGATAGGCGTCCGCCGTCGACCGGAGCAAGGTTCATCAGACACAGGCTGTGGCGTGAGGAGAGTGTTGATCTCGTGACTGCGCGTTACGACTCTCAGGTGCCGTTCGATTGGGAGACGAGGAAGAAGTACCTGGACCTGCCGTTCCCGACCTCCGAGTACGACTCCAGAGTGCGCATGGTGAGAAGAGCGATGGAGAAGAAGGGCATCGACGCGCTGCTCGTCTTTGGAGACGCGGGCGATCCCGGGGACCTCCTATACCTCTCGAACTTCATGCCGTTCGGGAGGGCCGCGGTGCTCCTGCCCTTGAGCGGGCAGCCCCAGGTCATGACAGACGCCGTGCTCCACGGGGAGCCGATCAACTCGTACGCCTGGATGACATGGGTTCAGGATTTCAGGGCCGTCCACAACGCGCCCGGTGAGCTGGCGCAGGCGATCTCGAGCTCGCTCGCAAAGCTCCGGGCCAAGAACGTGGGCCTGGTCGGGAAGGACAACATGCCTGCGTCGGTCTGGGAGCCGCTCCTGTCTCGGACAAGGGTCCGGTGGGTCGACTTCTGGTTCGAGTTCACCTCGATCAAGAGCATCAGAAGCCCGAGAGAGATCGCACTCCTGAGAGAGGTGGGGAGGATAACGGCCGACGCGATGCGCGCCGCCGTAGAGGCGATAGACGTGGGGAAGACGGAGAGCGAGATAGCGGCCGTGGCGAACTACACAATCGCCAGCGAGGGAGGACACGGCGGAGGCTTCCCGACCATCGTCAACTCCGGCCCAAAGTCCGGTCTCAAGCACAGCTACCCGACGGCTAGGAGGATAGCGCGCGGGGACATGATCTACCTCGATATGGGCGCAGTCCGGTTCGGCTACCAGAGCGACATGTCCCGGACCGTTGTAGTCGGTGGGGCGGATGAACAGCAGAAGGAGGTCCTGGATGTCATCGAGGAGGCCTTCGATACCCTCACAGGGATGATGAGGCCCGGGGTCAGGATATCGCGGCTCGTCGAGAAGGCGAACGAGATAGCCGACGCGTCAGGATTGAAGGAGAAGTATCGCGGGCGTATCTACCTCGGTCTCATGGTCCATCACGCGATAGCGACCTCCTTCTTCGAGATACCGTCGCTCGGGCTCCCGGACATCAGGCTGAAGAAGAGCATGTCCTTCGCCTTCGAGCCGATGGCGCACATACTCGACCTCGGTACCGCGGTCATAGAGGACTGCCTCCTGATCACGTCGGATGGCAGCGAGTCATTCACGCCCTACGAGAAGGTTCACTGGTAGCGCGCTAGGAGAAGGACGGGAGTATCTCCTTGCTGAACTTCTTGAGCTGCCTTATCTGGTCCCAGGCCACGAACCTGATGTTAAAGTCCTCGACTCCAGCGTCCACGAACGACTCCAGCTTCTTCATCACGTCTGCTCTGCGCCCGAATGCGACCCACTTGTCGAGCACGTGCGACGCGTCCTCCCTGTAGTACTTTGTGAGGAAGTCAACGGCCTCGGCACCCGCCTTGTCCTTCTCCCCCATGTTCACATTGTAGTAGAGGGAGGCCTTGAACTTCGACTTGCTCTTGCCAAACTTCTTCGCGTAGTTCAGGACCTTCGCCAGATCCTCCTCGTACTCCTGAGGTGTGACCATCGTGGTCATCCATCCGTCTGCATACCTTCCGACCCGCTCGAAGTTTCCTTCGATGTTCCCAGCCGCGCCCTCGAGCTCCCCCGTCGACCTCGGGTTCGAGGCTATCCAAATCGGGCAGTTCTTCTGGACGGGCTTGGGTAGCACAGTGACGTCCTTGAACTTGAAGATCTTTCCGTTGTAGGTAACGTTATCCTCCTTCCAGACCTTCCTCAGTATCTCTATCCCTTCGTTCACCCTCTCGACCTTCTCGCTCGGCGAGATTCCGAAGGCGTCGTACTCGTTCCTGTATATCTTCCCGTGGGTGGTCGGTGTCCCCTGGCAGACCACGAGTATCGTCCTGCCGCCCGAGAGCTGATCGAGCGTTGCCCACTCGTACGCCAGCAGGATCGGATGCCTGAGGGGGAAGCTGGCGAAGCAGGAGGTGCCCAGCTTCAGCTTCTCGGTAGCCCCCGCCACGGCCGAGAGGACCGCGATGGAGTCGAGACGTGGCTTTGCGAGGATGCTGTCTCCCGCCCAGACACCGTCGTACCCGTACTCTTCGGTGATCTTGCTGAGCTCGATGACGTCCTTCCTTGGGTCGGCGCCAGAGAACAGGACCCCTCTTGTAGGTAAGACTATTCCGAAAGTAATCTTTCGCATCTTGGCCCGTCTTCTGAAGCTGGTGTTATATCATTTATTGTCGACAATCCTATATCGCAGCGGACCTGATTATCGGCCAATTTGGGCTCGTTTGCGATAACGCATGTGGATGTCTTCGACGGCTCGACCCTCTCAAGGGATCAGGCAGTGGCGGTGACCGATGGCACCATCACGGGCATTGGCCTAGATCTCGAACTTGAGCCGGGGCTGCCGACGATCGAGGGCGCCGACTGTACGCTCCTTCCTGGCTTGATCGACTCGCATGTCCACGTCGAGGGAGAAGTCTCGCTCCGACAGTCCCTCGTCTTTGGCGTGACCACCGTCCTCGACATGTTCTGTGACTACCGGGAGGCACGTGAGCTACGGAACCTTGCGGGAGACCCAGACCGGCAGGTCGCAGACCTACTTACCGCAGGTACCCTCGTGACGGCCCCGAACGGGCATGGGACAGAGTACGGCCTGACGATTCCGACGATCTCGGGCCCCGAAGATGCGGAGTCCTTCGTCGACGCGAGGATATCGGAGGGATCCCAGTTCATCAAGATCGTCTACGATGATGGCAGCGCCTATGGTCGACCGTTCCCCACGATCGACGAGGCGACCATGTATGCGGTAATTGGGGCAGCCCACAAGCGGGGGAAGTTGGCCGTCGTACATGCCCTATCGCTGAGGTTCGCCATGGATGCCCTGCGGTGCGGAGCGGACGGGCTTGTGCATCTCTTCATCGATACTCCCCCGACGTCAGAGTTCAACCACCTTCTACGGAAGAGCAACGCCTTTGTCATCCCGACCCTCACCGTCCTTGAAAGCGTCTGTGGCACTTCCGGCGGCGCCGCGCTGCTGGCCGAGAGCGATTTCGCTCGTCATCTCCCTGGACTCTCGGTGGCTAACCTAAAGGCGCCGTTCCCGACGCGCAGGGGAGCCTTCCCGAGCTATGAGGTCCCACGATCGACGGTCCCCTCTCTGATCGATGACGGCGTGCCCGTCCTGGCCGGAACCGACGCACCGAACCCTGGGACGACGTACGGCGCGAGCATCCACAGGGAGTTGGAGCTGTTGGTGGATGCGGGCATGACACAGACGGACGCGCTGGCTTCTGCGACCTCGATACCTGCCAAGACATTCCGACTCGACGATCGAGGCAGACTCGGTCCTGGCGCCCGCGCCGACATGCTGATGGTACGAGGGGACCCGACGAAGGACATCAAGGCGACCAGGAAGATAGTAGCGGTATGGAGACTGGGGAGGTCCGTAGACAGAGATTCCTTCCGGAAGACAGAGTGATGAGCAAGAGTCCCCGGGGACCACGTGAAGCCTCAGAGGTCTATCTATCTCACACGAACGTCCGCGACCCTCGCTGCAGCAAACTCGCCGACCCCGTTGAGCGAGTCGACTATCTCGTCCGTCGAGATGACGAGCGCGAAGCCCCGCCGCAGCGTCTTCAGCTCGGCGTCCTGGATCGCTGGATCGTCGGTGGCGTTGCAGTCTGAACCGAAGACCACCTTGTAACCTCTTGCGTGAGCCTCCCTGGCGGTGGTGCCGCAGCAGAAGTTCGTCATCGTGCCGCAGATTATGGCCGTGTCGACGCCGAGGTTCTTCAGTATGTAGTCTAGCGAGGTGTTCGTAAATGCGCCATAGCTCGGCTTGGCGATCAAGATGTCCTTGCTGTAGTCTGGTTTTATCGCCGGATCCACGCTCTCCCTGGTGAAGAGGGGCGGTCCCTCGTAGTCGTCGATCTTGTCGATCGGTGCCCACGCCTCCCTGAACCACGGATTCATGTCAGTGTAGGTCGGGTTGAACGTGTAGTAGGTGTAGATCACACGCACCTCCGCCTTCCTGCACGCCTCGATGAGCGTTCTCACCCTGGGGAGCATCTTCGTGGCCTCGGGCACCCAGAACGGGGTATGGCCCGGCGTCGTGAACTCCTCGATCATGTCTACGACGATCAGGGCCGATTTCTTCGGGTCTATGCTGATGCTGGCGAGCCCCGTTTCATAGTCCCTGCGCGCCTTCTGAAGCTGATAGTCGATGGTGAACTCGCCTGGCCTCCTCCTGTTTTGGGCCGTCATGGAGGAAATCCTCCACCCGAGATTATAAATCGATTATGATTCGGCGGTCATCTTCTACCTGAAGCTCGGGAGGACCTCGCGGGTGAAGGTATCGAGCTGCCCCTCCTGGTCGTTGGAAGCAAACCTGACTACAAAGGTCCCGACCCCTGCGTCGACGAAGCTCTGGATGTACTGTATCAGCCCGGCTGAAGGTCCGAACGGCCCCCAGCGGTCTCCCCAGAACGTGTAGCCATAGTAGTCGGCAAGGAACCTGTTTGCCTCTCTGGCGGCCACGGCTCCGCTCCTGTTCAGGTTCACGGACATGTAGAGGCATGAGTCGATTCCTGAGGGTTTCCTCCCCATCTCCCTCGCCATCCTCCTTATCCGACCCAGTGTGCTACGGTACTCCTCCGGTGTTATGAGCGTCGAGACGAAACCGTCGCCTAGCCTCGCGATCCTGGCCAGCTGCCTCTCGCCAGCCTGACCGAAGTGAGCTCCCGCTATCCAGATCGGGGGATGCGGCTTTTGCACTGGCTTGGGCTCGACAGATATGTCGTCGAGCTCGAAGTATGGTGTCTTCATGGAGATGTTGTTCTCCGTCCAGATCTTCTTCATCGTCTCGAGCCCGAGCTCGAAGAGCTCTGCCCTCTTCCTGTACTCCACGCCAGATGCCGGGAACTCGGAGATGAGGTTCTTGGACTCGCCCCCGCCCACCCCGACGCCGAGGATTATCCTTCCCTTGGAGATCACGTCGAGCGTGGCCACCTGATGTCCGAGGACCACCGGATTCCTGAGCCCGGAAAGCAGTACCGCCGTCCCCAGCCTGGCTTTCTTCGTCCTAGCTGCAATCGCGCCGAGCGAGGTGAGCGCCTCGAAGCGCGGTTTTGCTGTGACGCTGTCCCCGACCCAGACCGAATGGTATCCCTCCTCCTCGATCCTCTCGGCCATCCGCAGGATGTTCTCGAAGTCGGGATGGGCCGGAGAGCGGATCAGCTCGCCGCGGGTCGGCACGAGGACTCCTATCTTGACGTGCGCCATGGCGCCATCCCGGGACTCCTTCACATAATAAGCGAGACGAGATCGTCGGGTCTAGAGGCCTAGAATCCCGAGCCGGATACCCCTCTCTTTCAGGGGTTTCACCCAGCTCATCCTCTTCCCGTCAAACCAATCCTGCCTGGGGCCGAGGGGATACTCTCTCCCGGCCGCATCGAGGTCGTCCGCATCTATCAGGAATGCACAGGGCGAAGGTCCGAACGCTTCAAGCCTCTCGCTCAACCAACCCTCACCGTCCGGTGTCGCCAGCACGACTGGGGTCCCCGCGAAGCGGGCGAGGGTCGCTCCTGCCATTTGCTCCCGACCGGTCTCCGGTTCGTGCCAACCATAGAATCTCTGAAAGAGGCTAGATGAAGCCTTCAGGTCCTGGACCGCGAGCACCACCACGCCGACCCCCCTGAGCGACGCTGGGCTCCCGGCGACGCTCGCCGAGGGCTTCACCCTCAACTCCCTCGGGGTCTTGTCCTTGATCAGGAAGGGAAGAGTGGACCCGGCCTCTCCATCACCCAGGAAACCCAGCTCCCACTCCACTAGAACTCCATCGGGCCTCCTCCGCGTGTAATCATAGGGTCCGCTGGCCGGTATGCCGAGCCGCTTTGCCTTCGCTACCTCCTCTGCAATATCGTCCACAGCGACGCACCATGCGCAGGGGCCGCCGTCACCCTCGATCTGCCTCTTCCAGATCGCGGTCTCGCCCTTTGGCCTGACGGTTGATATCAGCTCGACATAGGAACCGTCTCTGAACCCCAGAACCGACATGTGCGTCTGCCCGCTGGAGTGAGGGCCCCCGTACTCGGTCGCCATCCCCGCGGCCGCGAACTGATCCTGCAGCACCCTCAGATCGGACCACCCGATCGAGACGTGGTCTATCTTCAAAGTCCTTGCACCCATCCGCCAGCACCTGCAAAGCATCTTGCCATGGTCGTCATCCTGCCGCATCAGTACTCGTGGAGCCTCTCCGTCAGGCCGGAGGAGACGTGCCACTGGACGACCAGCCATCGTCCCTCATCGGCACTCCAGCGGAGCACGGCGGTGACCCTGACGTCGCTCTCCACCTTCTCTCCCGCCTTTGTCTCGATACTCCAACTTGGTCTGTCCGCAGCCCAGGCAATCTCCCCGTGGACGTGCGCCTCGAGCTCCCTGCTCTTGAAACTGAAAGTCTTGAGGGCCTCGAACTGGACCGTGTGGACGTCCTTGTACTGCCTCCAACCCGCGAACTTCTCGTCCCAGTCGGTACCGAAGGCGAGGAGATCGTCCGAGTGCGAGAAGTTCTTGTCCAGCGCCAGTGCGTCTAGCTTCTCGAACGCCTCATAGATGCTGAGCATCGTCCCCTTGACCTGGCCTGCTTTCCCGCCGTCCGCGGAGGCTGACAACGGTTCGCTCCGTCGCTGTCTGGCGATATAATGCTTCTGAGCCGCCGACTGGTCGCTTCGCTAGGCCAGCTCTGCCGCATCCCCTGCGAGCCTTGCGAACTCCTTCTCGTCCACGTCCTTCGTCTCGTAGACCTTGACGTGCCTCAGCCCCTTCCCGGTCCCTTCGAGCCTCTCCGACTTCATCCGTGCGCCCATGAAGAGGCCATAGTTGATGTGATCCTCGAAGACCATGATTGTGATTATGTTCTTGCCGTCGTACACGTAGACGGGCTGCCTCCACTTCATGGTCTCGACGGCCTGCGGAAGCGTCCTCTTCACGATGGCTCTGATCTTCTCGACGATCTCCTTCTGCGGACCGTCGAGTCCATCGACGAACTCCTCTACCGTGGCTGGCTCGACCATGTGGCCTCGTCAAGGCCTCCCCGAGTTATGCTTTGGCTTCGATGGCACAGGCTCGGGATAGCTTTTAGGGCGTCCTAGAGTCTGCCCCGCCCCAGATGTCACTCGACTATGAAGGCCTCCCGCGACAATATCCGCACAGATTTCTGCCCGAGAAGATCGACCTGGTGGACTGGAACCAGATCGAGGGCTACTTCACAGAGCTGCAGAACCGCCAGTTCGGCTCGGTCGATGATCTCCGATCGTGGCTCGATGACTACTCGGAGCTCCTCATCGTCGTATCGGAAGCCGCCTCGATCCGGTACATCAGGATGACGGAGCAGACTGATAGGAAAGAGTATCGAGACGCATACCTCGCCTTCGTCGAGAACGTCGAGCCGAAGGTAAAGGTGGCCCAGTTCAACCTCAACCGCAAGTTCGTCGAGTCCGATCTTCGAGGTTCCCTTCCTCCCGACCGCTATGGGCTCATGGAAAGGAAGATCGAGAACAGCATCAGGCTCTTCCGGGATGTCAACGTCGAGCTCGAGAAGGAGGAGAGGAAGCTCGCGCAGCTGCATCAGAGCGTGATCGGCGCGATGACCGTCCCCTATGAAGGCCGCGAGAGAACCATACCGGAGATGAGCAAGTACCTGGAGGTGCCGGACCGCGCCAGGAGGGAGGAGTCCTGGAGGCTCACCCAGGGACGGATGGCGGTCGACAGGGACCAACTCGACGATATTTTCGACAAGATGGTCCTGCTGCGCGACCATATCGCCCGGAACGCCGGGTTCGAGAACTTCAGAGACTACAGTTTCGTCAGCCGCGAGAGGTTCGATTACGGTCCAGAGGATTGCTTCATCTTCCACGAGGCGGTCGAGAAGCAGATCGTCCCGATCGTCAGGGAGGTCTACGGCCGGAGGCGGAATGAGATGGGTCTCGACTCCCTCAGACCCTGGGACCTCCTGGTGGACCCTCAGGGCAGGCCGCCGCTGCACCCATTCACGGCCACGAAAGAGCTGGTGCGCGGGTGCGAGCAGGTGTTCGAGAAGGTCGACCGAGCCTTCTCCGATGATCTGAAGACGATGACGCGGCTGAATCTCCTCGATCTCGAGAGCAGACCCGGAAAGGCCCCAGGCGGATACAACACTGAGCTTCTCGACCTGAGGCTGCCTTTCATCTTCATGAACTCGGTCGGAAGAGACCAGGACGTCTGGACGCTGCTGCACGAATCAGGCCATGCATTCCACGTCTTCGAGATGAGGGACAGGGACCTTCCATACCTCTACAGGAGCGACAACACGCCGATAGAGATAGCGGAGGTCGCCTCGATGAGCATGGAGCTGCTGGGGGGAGAGCACATCGCCAGCGCCTTCTACGACAAGGCCGACGCAGCAAGATCCAGGTACGACCACTTCCTCTCGATCACGAGCCTGCTCCCCTGGATCGCGACCATAGACGCGTTCCAGCATTGGGTCTATACCAACCCCGATCACAGCCGGCAGGAGCGTAGGGACGCCTGGGTCAGGACATACGACAGGTTCAGCCCCGGAGTGAGCTGGGATGGTCTGGAAGATGAGAAGCGTTCCCTCTGGCACCGGCAGCTCCACCTCTTCCAGTCGCCGTTCTACTATATCGAGTATGGGATAGCCCAGCTGGGTGCGCTCGGCGTCTGGTCCAGATACCTGCGAAGTCCGAGAGAAGCCATCGAGGCCTACAGGGGTGCCCTGGCTCTGGGCGGTTCAAGGCCTCTGCCGGAGCTCTTCGAGAGAGCCGGCCTGCCCTGGGATTTCAGCGCCACCATAGTAGAGGAGTACGGCAGAGAACTCCGAAAGATCCTCATCCCGTGACCTCTCCCCTGCCTATGCGCTACCTCCTTCAGACTTAATACAGTTCGAACCTCCCGGGGTGCGATGGAGATCCTGGACGGGCCGGTAATCTCAGAGATGATCTTCAAGAGATACGCCCAGAACCCGAGCGGGTGGAGCTTCACCGTCTCCCCTTCGCGGCTCCACGGTTTCTACGACGCTGTGATAACGAACGCCGAGGAGTCCTGGCAGCTCAAGCTGGACACGATATTCAAACCAAACCCCCTGATGCTGGGGTCGAAGAGCGAGATGGACCTCAAGCAGCACGCTGCCTCTGGACCTTTCTCTTTCGGATACAGAGAGATGAACCCCTGGCTCATGCGGGATCTCGCAGGGGAAGAAGAGCAAGGCGCTCCAGGGCTCGCAGAGCTCCTCGCCTCGCTCGCCCCTGTTGTTCCAGAGGCGGGCAAGGCGTACGCACAGGGACCTTTCGTCCTGACCAGAAGAGCGCACAAGGCCTACAATCAGACCGAGTCCCAGGTCGATGAGAACCTATCGTCCGCCAT
>JAPCJS010000176.1 GCA_027886825.1 Nitrososphaerota archaeon | reverse complement strand
GTCGAAGACTCTGCGACCGTTGGGGAAGCCTGCGAGGTCTCCGCCCAGGATCCCGAACCTCCTTGCGCTGCTGCCGTCAGTGTCAGGGTTCGTAGTCGCTGGTCCGGCGATGGAGGGCGAGATTGCGACGTTCAGGCGCAGCTGGTCGGACTGTACCTTGCCGGTGTAGTTCTGGAACCCTGTGATGATCCCAGAGGGGATGCCGGTCAGGAGTATGGCGACGAGGTCTGGCCTCGTGCTGTTCTTCGCGGCGTAAGCTGCGAGGTTGGGGAAGACGTTAGGGTAGAGCACAGGGAGGAGTCCCTGAAGCTGGGGGATATTGTAGTTCGCCAGGAACTGTGAGTCGTTGGCGGGCTCCGTGGTGTTCCAGTAGTCCTTCTGGCTGAGCGGGTTCACGACCTCGTTGATCAGCGGATTGCCTAGTCTCGAGACCTGGTGCCACGCGCCTGCGAGGACAGCGACGGGCGCGCCGTATGCGTTGGTCTCCAGGACGCGCACTTTCTGTCTGCTGGCAGTGCTCCAGACGCCTATCGTGGCGATTGGGTCGCTGACTCCCGAGGGGGCCTTGCCGGTGCTGGTCAGCTCCGTTATGGGTACCTGGATCGCGATCGAGTGGACGTTGAAGCCCTTGGTTCCATCGACTCCAGGAGCGGCGGGGGTCGAGATCAGGTGCAGTTTCTCGAACGGCCTAAGGGTGCCGAGGTCGAAGATGGAGCCGAGGTCTACGTAGAATCCGTCTCCTCTAGGACCAGCGAATATCTTGTATCCGTTGGGCAGAGACTTGATCGCAGGGGCCACGAGCGCGTCGTAGTTCGGGGTCGAGCGAGGGCCAATGTTCGCCGGAGGCACGATGAGTCCGGTGCCGAGCAGGATGTTGGAGGCATGGTCCGGATTCCTCCTGGAACCTAGGACCTTGGTCACGGTGTATGTCTGGCTCATGTTAAGGTTGGTGTAGCTGTTTGTGCTGGAGTTGTACGAGATCGGCCCTCCGTTGTACAGGAAGGTCGCTGGGTTGGCGATGTGGGTCTTGAACTGGAACTGGTAAGTCACTTCCTCCTCGCCGTCTCCGTCGTTGTCGACCAGGATCTCGTAGAGGACATCATCTGCGAAGTTGAAGAAGTTCGGTCCCGCCGCAGGGTCCTGCTGTGGGATGAAGTTCGATATCAGGGTGACCGTCGTCGGGGCGTCGGGGCTGACGAAGGCGTAGACGTCGGTGTTGTCGGCTACAGGATCTGCCCCGATTCCGGGGGCTTCTCTGTGGGAGGTCATGGCTTAGTCGTACCTCGCTATGAAGGCGCTCCTCAGCTTCTGGGCGAGGCCAGCATCCTGGACCGTGATCTCCTGGAGCCCCTTGAAGCTCTGGACGATGTCGTTCCGGATTATCAGCACCAATGGCTGACTGCTGTCGCTCGTCGTTGCGCTAAGCGACGCGCTTCCGGCCGCGGCCGCCTGGGTCGCGGTTGGCTGTGCTGGGGCGGTTTGTGTCGGGCCTGCTCGAACCCCCCCAACGAGGTTCCCAAGGTATGGAGCCGCGGCAAGCGCCGCAGAGGCTACCATCGCACCCTTGATAGCATCCCTTCTGGACAGATTAACTGACATTGGACGAAAATCAGGGTGTACGGTCTTTATAGTTAAGCCGGAATTACACCCAAATCTAACCCAAATTCGATTCCGGGCGATATCCTTGCAATAATGATATGGAATCCGGCTGGCTCCTGTCAGAAATCGCAACAATCTCTCGGTCCAGACCGCACCTGCTAACGTTTATCGGGGTGCAGGAGAGCGGAGACTCATGGAGATGAACCCTACCGCCATAATGATCGACCGCGCCGAGATCGCCAATACGGTGACGAGGCTCTTCGTCAACACGGACGAGAGAAACTGGAAGGGAGTCACGGACTGCTTCGCCTCCAAGGTGCTCTTCGACATGTCGTCCCTCTCGGGTAGCAGGCCCTCCAGGCTGAGCCCCAAGAGGATAGCGGACCAGTGGGAGTCGGGGCTGAGGGGCCTGACCGCTGTGCATCACCAGATCGGGAACATGCTCGTCAACGTGGAGGGGGCCGAGGCTGGCGCGTTCTGCTACGCTACGGCCACACACTACTTCCCGAACCCCACGGGGAACAACACGAGGACGTTCGTGGGGACCTACGACCTCCACCTGGTCAAGGTCGAGGACGACTGGAGGATAGACATGTTCAGGTTCAATCTGAGGTTCACCGAAGGAAATGCGCTCCTGTCCGACCTCGCCAAGAAAGCTCGATAGGAGTAGCGGCTCAATCCGAAGGACTCGAAGAGCCGGGGCCCGGCAGCGTAGGTGAATCCTTCACGAGAAGCACCTCGCCCGGGACGACCAGCATGCTCCTGTACATCGAGAGGGCCTTCAGCGTCCCGTACCTCTTGGAGACCTGGCCAAAGTCGGTCTTCCTGAACCCCTGACCCAGGAAGAGGGCGTTCGACTCGACGTTGTGCTCCCCAACGCTTGCGTAGACCTCGGTCGCGCCACTGCTGGTGAACAGGTCTAGAGCGTCGATGAGCAGCCGGCGCCCGATGCCCTTCCCGCGGAAGCCGGGACGAACCGCGATGTAGTAGACGTACCCCGCCTCCTTCGAGAGCGCCTTTAGCATGGCGAGGCCCACGGGCTCCCCGTCGATGAGGGCAACCCTTACCGTCTCGACCTCGCCGAGTGTCCTCTTGGCGTGCCTGAGATATATGCCGGTGAAGCTCTCCTCCAGGAGCGGTACCAGCGAGTCCCTCACCCTAGGGGCAGCATCCCTGATCTCGATATTGGATCCCGAGATCAGATTCCGAACACCTTTGCGGCGTTCTTCCAGAGGATCCGCTCAGCATCCTCGGCGTCGATCTTCAGTTTCCCTACGAGGTCCAGAGAGAGCGCCGGCGTTGAGACAGGGTAGTCCGTCCCGAAGATGACCTTCTCGGCCCCTCCGGCGAAGTAGATCGCCCTCGTGAGCTGCTCCGCCAACGAGTCCAGGTACCCGATCGTGTACTTGCTGCCACCGACGATCAGCCCAGAGACGTCTCCGTATACGTTCGGGTGTTTGTAGATCAGCTCGCCGACATCAGGAATCCATGGGTTTCCAAAGTGACATGCGACCATCTTCAGTCCTGACCTTGCGTTGGCGAGCCGGTCGAGCGTCAGAGGGTGAGAGTGCACCAGGCTACCAGTGTGGCTCGCTGTGTCACCGGTATGGAACATCACGGGGAGGTCCTCTGACTCCGCATAGGCATAGAGCGCGTCATAGATAGGGTCGTCCGCGAAGACCTTGAGATACCCCAGCCTGATCTTGAAACCCTTGACGTCGGCACGGTTGTTCTTCGCAAGCTGCACCGCATTCGCGACGTTCTCAGCCGATGGCTCAACCGTCAGGATGGGAGAGAGCATTCCCTCGCTCCTGCGGCAGAGCTCGAGGATGCGCTCGTTGGGGAGAGGGATCCCTCCTCTGAGGGGCGGGCTCAGGAGTACTCCGCTGGTGATCCCGCTCTCGTCCATAAGCCGGAGCAACTCGTCCAGGCTGTACTTCAGGCCGTTCAACGCCGCGTACGGGATGAGCTCGTCCTGCAGGTGCTCAGACAGATGGGCGTGGGCGTCGATGATCCGGGGCATCAGTCGGTCGTCCCCCAATTCTCCGGATAAGCCTTTGCCGGTGGTCGACAGGACGGAACACCCGCCTCCGTTGTGCCATACTTTCTCCAGAGCTTCACGAAGAAGAGGACCATCACTGCGTCGGGCACAACGACGAGAGGGACGGCCAGCGTGGCGATGAGGCCGATGGCCGCTATCGGTAGGACCAGCCCGCCCATGACGGCGAGGCTCGACAAGAAGACGGGAGTACCCATCCAGAAGTGCTCCGCCAGAAGTATGACCAGAAGAGGGATGCGACGTCGGCCGTCAGTATTGCGGCGACCGCGACGATCCCTCTCCGGGAGAGGAGGCTCTTGCCCCTGGTAGCGGGGAGGGCGAGTCCCAGCAGCAGGATCGGGATCGAGATGCTGAAGATCATGTGCACTGGCAGGATCCCTGCCGACCGGACCCAGCTGACACCGAGCCAGTGCCCGAAGTATCCGAGCTGACCCACCGGCCCCGCTCCTGGGTTGAACAGGGTACTCAGGGCGATCCCCTCCTCGAGAATGCCATAGGCGGCGCCGAGCAGGAGGACCGACCCCCAACCCTTGTTCCACCGGATGATCGCCTCGCGTATTAGCAGGACACCCGGACCGTAGAGGCCCAGGTTGGCGGCGAGCTGGAAGACGAACTGAGGTGGATTGAGCACGATGGTGTAGACCGGGCTCGAGCTCGAGAGGTACTCAGGGATGCCAGGCGTGAGTATGAGCAGGCAGAGAATCGGGTGCGCCCGCAGAAAAGAGAAGAGCCTCTGAACCGGACCGGCTGTGGTCGTAGCCTGAGGACCGACATCGGGCGACGCGGAGGCATCGCCACGGGAGGATGAATCGTCCAAGGTAAGGTGGCGAGGCACAGAACCGCGTGACGTGAAGAGTAGATGAGCGTTGTGAAGCAGAAGGCGAAAAGTCAGTCGTTGGCTTGTTCTCGATGGTCAGCGGCGCCGGCCCGAGCGTGCGGCTAGGTGTAAGAGCCATGTCCGTTCGATTCCGAGCATGGACAAGCGCGCGTGGTATGGTTCGGCCGTAGAGATAAGCGCCGGGAGTGGGATTTGAACCCACGACCCCACTAAAGGAGACAGGCTCACTAGCGTGAAAGTTTCCAGGCTTACGCACAGGCAGATCTGCGCCCTTCCAGGCTAGGCGACCCCGGCAGGAGGCCCCCCAAGGACGGCGGCTTAAATGTCTGGGGGGTGCAGTAGGGGGTGCGATGGTTTGAAAGGTACCTGAAGGTCGAAGGTTGGACCTCCGGCTGCCGGTCCGTGCAGAGGCTCCTCGACCACCTCGCGAGGAAGACGAAATCGGAATCGTC
>JAPCJS010000131.1 GCA_027886825.1 Nitrososphaerota archaeon | reverse complement strand
CTTGTCCTTCATCCCGCCCATGTCGTTGATGTACTTCGAGTGGGCAGAATGGATCAGCACCCCGGCCATGAGGAAGAGGGCGGCCTTGAAGACGGCGTGGCTGATGAGCTGGAAGAGTCCCGCCGAGAGCCCAGACGCGAAGTTCACGGAGAGCCCGGCAAGGCCCAGCGCCATCATCATGTATCCGATCTGGGAGACCGTCGAGTACGCCAGGATCTTCTTCAGCTCATACCCGACGAGCGCCTGTGTCGCCGCCAGGAACGCAGTGAAGGCGCCTATCCAGGCGACCGTGAAGAAGAACGGCTGGATCAGCGAAGGGTTGGAGGCCATCACGAAGTAGAAGATCGGGCCGATCCTTGCCACTAGGACGACGCCTGCGTTCACCATCGTGGCTGCGTGGATCAGCGCCGAGACCGGAGCAGGGCCGGCCATCGCATCGGGGAGCCACTCCTGGAGCGGGAACTGGGCAGACTTTCCTATCGCGCCACCGAATATCAGGAGCGCGGCGGGGACCAGCAGACCGTTCCTCGAGAGCGCGACGGCCCAGCTCGAGGACGTCGCGAGCTGCTGGTAGTTGAAGGTGCCCGCGTAGATGAAGAGGATGAGGATCCCGGCGAGCATCGCGACGTCACCGATGCGCGTCATGAAGAATGCCTTCATCCCTGCGTGCGAGGGAGGGTAGGCCTGCTCTTCTCCCAGCGCCTTCGAGCCCGGGGTCCCGACCCAGTTCTCGACCTCGTCCCTGTAGTAGTACCCGATCAGCGCGTAGCTGCACAGGCCCACACCCTCCCATCCGATGAAGAGCGAGAGCAGGTTGTCCGAGAGGACTATGAGCTGCATTGACCCGATGAAGAAGTTCATGAAGAACCAGTACCTCGTCAGGCCGCCGTCGCCCTTCATGTAGTCCAGGCTGTAGACCATCACGAGGAAGCTGATCCAGGCGACGAGGTTGGCGATTATCACCGTGTACGGATCCGAGAGCATGCCGACGTTGATCCCCAGCTCGGGTATCCAGGGGAGCGAGGCGGGGATCAGCGAGTTGTAGACAGAGAGCGTCTGGCCTTCGATAACGGGGATGAGAAGCGAGAGCGCGAAGAGCGCGGAGACCAGTGAGAAGGCGACCGCGATGTAGTCCCTCGCCCTTGACCTTCCTGTGAGAGGGGTCACGAGGGCGCCGATGAACGGGGCGACGAAGACCATCCAGACGAAGTAGGAGGGTATCATGGTGACCGCCACCTCAGTGGCCTCCCAGGGGCAGCATGCTCGCGTAGTGGTAGAGGAACTTGAAGAAGAGGTCAGGGTATATCCCGATGGCGATGGAGAGGGCTGCGAGCACCAGGAGCGGGACCGTCATCGCGAGGGGAGCCTCCCTGACCTGTGCGAGCTCCGCGGGCAGAGCCCCGAAGAACATCCGCCGGAGGGGCCAGAAGGTGTACGCGACGGTGAGGATCGTCGCCGCTATCCCGAAGATCGCGACGACGAAGTTCCAGCCGAGGGGACCGGTCGTCCCGCGGCTGAAGACCCCTGCGAAGAGTATCCACTCTCCCTGGAACCCGCCCGTGGGCGGCACCGCTGAGAGTATCATCGAGCCAAGCACGCAGAGGGTGGCCGTTATCGGCATCCTGGCCGCCAGACCGCCCATCTTCCGCATGTCCCTGGTCCCGACCTGACTGATCAGGATGCCCGCCACGCAGAAGAGTATCGTCTTGCCTATGATGTGGTTCAGGAAGTAGAATATGCCGCCGGAGACACCGAGCAGGCTAAGGCTGCCGATCCCCAGGAGCGAGTAGGCGTTCTGGCTTATCGTGGACCACGCGTAGAGGTACTTGACGTCGTTCTGGACCATGGTGAGGACTCCACCGTAGACCATCGTCACGAGAGCCACGACCATCAGCGGGAACGCGAACGGGGCGAAGACGGTCGGCATCCCCTGCACCAGGAGCCGGACCACCACGTAGTTCCCGACGCCCACTATGGTGACGATGAACGGGGCGAACGAGGTGGGATGCTCTGCGTGCGCGGTGGGGAGCCACATGTGGACGCCGAAGACGGCCATCTTGACCAGCCACCCGAGTAGTATCAGCCCCGCGGCCCAGTAGGCGAGCGTCCCCACCTGGAGGCCGCCGAGCGATGATATCTCGAAGCTCTTCGTCCCGATGTACGCCAGGATTATGCCCGCGAAGAAGATGAACGCCCCCAGGTGGTTCCAGAGGAAGTACATGATCGCGGTCCTCTCCCTGTTGGTGTAGCCGAAGAGTGCAACCATGAACGCCGAGGGTATCAGCATCAGCTCCACAAACAGGTAGAGCTCGATCAGGTTGGTCGCTAGTGCGACGCCGATCAGACCCGCATCCAGAAGCATGAAGTTGATGAAGTAGAGCGAGTACTGCCCCTTCTTCTCCTCCCCGAACATCACCTCGAGCCTGTGCTTCATGTAGTCCATGGAATAGACCGCGGTCGTCGCGACGACTATGTTCATCACGAGGGCGACGGGGAGACTGAGGTTGTCGGCGAGGAACCCGAAGTCAAGACCAGCCACGGGGGCCCAGACATAGTTCTCGGAGACCTGCTGCTGGCCGCCGTTGAATAGCCCGAGGCCGACCAGGACCATGAGGACGGTCGTGTAAAGGAGGGACGCGAAGGCTACCCACCCCACCTTCTTCCCCATCCGTCCCCCAAGGGCGAAGACGACCACCGAGAATACGAGAGGGACGGCCACCATCTGGAGGAGGACGTAGGGTATCACCGCTGGGTGTCACTCCGGGTGCGCGGTCTCCCGTCTTCTGCTCCGCGCGGAGCTCGCTCCGAGGACGTAGACTGGATTTTCTTCATCCTCCCAGTTTCTTCAGCTCGCTCACGTTCACGTCCTCGTGCAGCCTGTACGCGACGACAACGATGGCGAGAATCACGGCCGCCTCCGACGCTGCCAGGGCGATGGAGAAGAGGACGACGGTCTGGCCGAGCGCGGTAGGCCAGAGGAACCTGTTGAACGCGATGAAGTTTATGTTCGCCGCGTTGATCATCATCTCGACCGAGAAGACCAGGCGCATCGCGTTCTTCTTCGTCACCAGCCCGTAGACGCCCACCGCGAAGAGTGCGGCCGAGACGGAGAGATAGTCGACCAGGGTGATCATGGCTGGTCCCTCCTCTCGACCTTGGCGAGCATCATAGCGCCGAGTATCGCCGCCGCGAGGACGAGTGCGAGCAGCTCCAGCGCGGGCGCGAACGGTCCGGCTATGAACTGGCCTATGCCGACGAAGCTGGGCGCGGTCGCCTGCTCGACCGACCCGAGGAAGCTGGAGGCCGCGAAAGCCAGGATGAGAGACGTGGCGAGCGCGACCGCCGTGAGGATGCCCACGACCCTCTCCCAGGAGCCGAGCGAGTCGCGCATCCACCTTCCCTCCCTGACGAGCATGACCGTGAAGAGGATCAGGACTGCCACGGCACCGATGTAGACCGTTATCTGGAAGATGGCCACGAAGGGCGCGTCAAGCAGGAAGAACATCCCGGCGACTCCGAAGAAGCTGAACGCCAGGCCTATCGCCCCGTAGACTATCTCGCGGGCCTCCAGCGCGCTGATGGCGCCGCCGACGGTGGCCACCATCATTGCGAGGAACGTGACGTCGGTGAGGTCAACCATGGGTGACGTTCCCCTTCTCAGGGTCTATCTTCGCCTTGACGGTCCCGGTGGGTTTTGCCGGGAGGAACAGCATCTCGGGGGTGTACTTCAGGCTCTCCCTGTCGTAGGCGGAGAGCTCGTACTCGTTGGTCATTACGAGCGCGTCGAAGGGACAGGCATCCACACAGTTCGATGTGACTAGTCCCAATGGGGCGAAGGTATGCTCCTCCTCGACTGTGACATCCATCACCCTGTAGGATCTTACCTCCTCGACCTCGATCCGCCTGATCGGCATGAAGACGTATTGATCGTTGATCTGGAACTGCGAGGTCGATTTGCTCGGCGCGTAATCGAATTGGATGCCCCACAGCTTTGCGAGCTTGATCGCCCATCTTCCGAAGACATCCACGTGGTAGAGCCGCAGCCTGTTCGCCGGCTGAACCGAATTTATCGTTGCTACGATTCCTAGCCGAGCGTACAATGATTGCAGCTGATAGGCGAGCGTCTTCGAGGTGGTGGTGATGTTGAGGTATTTTTGCCGCGGCTGATTGACCCTGCATCCGTCTCCCTGCCACTCGCCCTTCAGGAGCTCGAGCTGCTTCTCCCTCTCGGCAAAGAAGATCCAATCGGTCAGCTTCTTGTTCGCCGCACCCTTCCCAAACTGTGAGAAGAAGTCCTCGGCGACCGCAGAGTACAAGACCAATCGGATCCCGTGTTCGCCATTCTTCCTGGTGACACACTCCTTTCCAAAGAACTCGCTCACAAGGAAGGAGCAGTCTCTCACAAAGGTCTCATTCTCGGTCTCATTAAAATCGAAGCGAACAGTCCGTCCTCCATCACAACATCCCTCTGCTAGGTAGTAACCAACGAGCCTGAAGAGATCAGGACTGGCAATCAGCGAAAGCTTTCTCGTGGCAACTCCTCCCCTGTAGACGGGGACGTCCCGCTCGTAGATCTTTGTTGATACTTCCTTCTTGACGATCGGGCTCACAAGGTAGTCACCTTTCTTAAGTTGTCCTGGCTTGAAGAAATCCAGAGGCTCAGTGGTCCGGAGAAGCCTCCTGTCTTTCTTCTTGGAGAACCGCCTGGATACCGCCAATATCGGGTGGTCGCCTGTGCAGACGAGCGGTTCTGGCTTACCGAAGACGTAGATCTTGTAAAGCGGTCCGGAATACTGCATGTCCCATACCCTGGTGACCGGCTTGTATTCACCGGTGTGGGTTAGGACCATATCACCAATCGAGATCTCGTTGATCTGCTTCAACCCAGGATTGGTCATTACAGGCGTTTCCGGGCTCACACAGAGGCCGCAGAACACGCAGTTGTGAACGACCTGGTTCGATGCCACGAAGGTGTTGTCGTCCTCGACCTCGAGGTTCATGACCAGATAATCTTCAACGTCTTCCACTGCGATGTCGACCACAGGGGAGAGCAGCATATCACTGGTCATCTTGATGTAACTGTGGGAGTAGGACGGACTGTTCTTGGCGGGAACCCCGGTCAGCTCCGACATCCTCTCGATATATGGGCTGTGCACGGTAACAGAATAGCATAGCTTCCGGTCCTTCTGCCGATTCTTGCAGGTGGAGGTGACCACTCCCAGGCGGTTCAGTATGTACGAGTATTGTTCAGCGAGGACTTGAGATGTCGTTCGGATAACGAAATAGTTCGAATGCATCGCGTACTCGTATTCGTAGTACTTGTCCGAGTAGTGGCCATCCCCCAGATAAGCAGCCCTGATGAGCTCTGATTGGAGACCTTTGGGAAGGACGAACGCCCAGGGCGGCAGCTGTTTTTCGTCACACAGAGTTCCAAAGATCTGGAAGAAGGTCGCGATCTTGACCGAGTCGACTGCCAGCTTGAGGCCCTGTGACCGCTTGTCCGGCTTGATTGACACGCCCTTTCCAAAGACCGCATCAACGCAAGCGACAATATCTGCGGCGATCGTTTCTTCCTTCTTGTGTATGTCGAAGCTTACTCTGTACCGATCCGCACCGCCTTCAGATAGGTAATATCCAATGAGGCGGGCAAGCTCAGGAGTGAACTGGAGCACTACTGATTCTATCGTAACATAGCCGCCCCGACCCGCAGGATGATACAGTTCGTACTCGTATCTGATCTCGTCACGGGGCTCTGTCTCTTTGATTACAGGCCGTGTAAGGCATGTGCGACGCTCTATCTGGTCGGGCATGACCCATCTTTGGTCACCCTCGACCTGCACGAGTATCGGATGTCCTTCGGTTACAGTAAGTGGTTCCACATTCCCGAGCGTCTTGAAAGTATAGATCCTCCCGGTGTGTAACCGCTTGAACACCTGGCTGACCTTCTTGAAGTGGCCCGAATGCGTGAGGACCCTATCGCCGATGGCAATTTCCTCGATCGGGATGATTCCCTTCGAGGTCACAACTGGCGTCCACGGAGGGACGCACCTTCCGTAGTCGACCGCCGGCCAGATGTCCTTCTTGTTGTGAGGGCGTTCGAGCTTCAGCTCCTGCATCTCGATCGCGACCGCGACACCGTCGCACGCTATGGCGCAGAGCTGACAGCCCGTGCACTTGTCCTCGATCAGGAGGTGCCGCCCCTTGAACCCGGGTCGGCCGACACCGAGCTTCGCGTCGAACTGATATCCCGGGCCCTCGAGGTCGAGCTTCTGCTCCGGATAGCGGAGCGTCAGCCGGGGCTTGAAAAGGTGCCGGACAGCGGACCAGGTGGAGACGAGCCCGGCCCTGACCGAACTCAGGAAGGGCAGGTCAGAGGCCGCCTCCGATGTGGTAGATCCCGAGCGAGACGATGAGCAGTGCCATGAAGAGGTTCACGAACGTCAGGACCATCAGCCTGGACCAGCCTCCTCTGAGGAGGGTGTCTATCCGGACCCTCGGGAGCACGGCCCTGGGCAGCATCATCATGAGCATGACGAGGAAGGTCTTCAGGATGAACCAGAAAGGAGCCGGAAGAGGGCCGGGGCCGTACCACCCGCCGAGGAAGAAGGCCGTGAAGACACCCGCCAGCGCGTAGAACTTGATGTAGGTCGCCAGCTGGAAGATCCCGAAGGTCATCCCCGAATACTCGGTCTGCCAGCCCGCGACGAGCTCGGAGTCGGCCTCGGGTAGGTCGAAGGGTATCCTTTCCAGCTCGGCGAGGACAGCGATGAAGAAGACGATCGCGCCCAGCGGCTGGAGAAGGATGAACCAGACGCCGCTCTGCGCCTCGACGACTCCGACCAGGCTGAGGGAGCCAGAAAGGACGACCACGCCGAGCGCCGAGAGGATCATCGGGATCTCGTAGGCAACCATCTGGTGGAGGGCCCTGAGCCCGCCGAGGAGAGAGTACTTGCTGTTGCTCGCCCAGCCTGCGAGCAGGGCGATTATCGGGCTGAAGCCGGTGAGCCCGAAGACGAAGAGCACCCCGACCGACGGGTTGGCGATGTAGTTGGTCGG
>JAPCJS010000038.1 GCA_027886825.1 Nitrososphaerota archaeon | reverse complement strand
GATCCCATGGTCCAGTCGCAGCGTGACCTCATGTCTCTTCCTCACAAATGGCGCTCCCTTCTCGATGCGCATCGCTATGGCCCTCACGCGCTCTGATGGAAGGGAGCTCCTGACCACCAGGTTCTCCGAGCTGAACGGCCTGACCCTGATGCTCCTCCTTAGGTTGTATCCTCTCTTTGGACTCTCGGCCGGTCCCTTCGTCATCTTCCCGCCGGACGAGACAACCTCCCCGTCGGCGATCACGGTGTCGACCTTGAACCGCCTGAGGTCCTTCACCAGCAGGACGTCGGCGTTCCTTCCCGGGGTGATGCTCCCCACCTTGCCATCTATGTGATAGAGCTCCGCGCAGTTCAGGGTCGCCATCTGGATCGCAGATATGGGATCGACCCCGTAGCCGATCGCCTTCCTCACCATCTCGTCGAGGTGGCCGTGTTCGAGCACGTCAGAGGCAGTCACATCGTCGGTGCAGAACGCGATCCTTCGCGACTGGACGCCCTTCTCGGTCACGACCTTGATGTTCTCCTTGAGGAAATGCACGACCGACGACTCCCTGATCATGATATAGAGCCCGTCCCTCAGCTTCTCGAGGCTCTCCTCGGCCGTATAGCTCTCATGGTCGGACCTTATCCCGGCGCACGCGAAGCCGGAGAGCCTGTTTCCGCGGAGGAGAGGCGCGCTCCCGAAGGTGAGAAGCCTGCGGTCCTCTGCGACCTCGATCGTCTCGATCACCTTCCCGTCGGGCGGCAGACCCCCGTCAGGCGCGCCCAGGATCGTCTCCGGGCCGGTCTCCCAGACGCCGACGCTCCCTGGCCAGCGCGCCGCGATTCTCGCCTCCCTCGGTCCGAAGGTGTGGTTAAGGGTCGACGAGGGAGTCGTATAGGGAAGCTTCGAGGGTATCCCGTAGTGGATCTTGAGAGGTGTCCTCCTGGCTTCGGCCAGGAACTCCTTCACCCCGCGCAGCCCGGCCACACCCGCGATCTGGTCGAGCGCGGTGACGATGGAAGTCGTCCCACGCGGAAGCACCAGCCTCGCGAACATGGTCATGGAGAGCTTCGTGACCTCGCAGTGGATGTGTCCGTCGACCAGCCCGGGGACGAGCAGGCTGCCCCTCGCGTCGATCCTCTGTGTCCCGGGACCGATGTGCCTCTCGATTTCGCCAACCGCCGCTATCTTCGACCCGTATATCGCGACATCAGCCTTGTATGTCTCGCCGGTGATCACGTTGACCAGCTTGCCGCCGACGACCACCCGGTCCGCGTGACGCTTCCCGAGACCGGCCTCCACCAGTGTCAGGTCCAGGTCCATCTACCTCCGTGATCCCCCGAAGGCTGCAGTGCGATATTATACTTTCAAGTCGTGGGCCGAGATTTACCATAAACAGCACAAAAGCCGGCCAAAAGTATATTATTATTGATGGCTTGGCGCCGAGCAAGCTCATGAAGAGACCTGGTGTCTTCCTAAGGGATAGCACGGGGCTGGTAAAGAACGTCACACTGCTCGATGCGATCTCTCTGAACCTGAGCAGCATGTCTGTGGGGACGACCCTCGCTATCATCGGGTTCACCACCATACTCCTTCCCTCCGTCTCGGGCCTCAACCTCGTATACGCCTCGATAATCGGCTTCGCCCTCTCCATCCCCCAGGTGATCGTCTACACCATGATGAGCGAGCGGATCTCCCGGACCGGGGGAGACTACGTCTGGGTCTCAAGGACGTTCGGCGGCCTTTTCGGCGGCCCGATATCCTTCATGGGGTTCGCCCTCGAGGCCATAGCGTACATAGCGCTCGTCACCCTTTCGACGGTGTCAGCCATCGGCTCGGTCGGCCTGAACATGGGATACTCCAACCTGCTCAACCTCGCGATCCCGGGCGCCGACCCGGCCGGCCAGTTCATAATCGGCGCGGGGATCTTCACCGCGATAATACTCCTGAACATCGCCAGGCCCAGAGCGGGTTTCAAGTTCCTGACCGTGCTTATGGCTGTCGGGATATTCACGATCCTCCTGGCGTTCGCGGTGCTCCTCGTTGCCGGACGGACCGGCGTCGAGAACTACGTCAACTCCCTCGGAGGCGGCATCTCCTACGACGCGATCGCCAGCTCCTACTCGGGAGGGACGTTCAACCTGGCCAACACGATGCTGATCGTGCCGCTCTTCGCTTTCTTCGTCTACCCATGGTTCATCGCGGCCCCTGCCGTCGGGTCCGAGATCAAGTCCAGGCGCTCAACAAAGTGGAACATCACCCTCTCGGCCCTGATCGCGCTGATCCTGATGACAGGGTCATTCGGGATACTCTACTACGTGGGCGGCTTCGACTTTATCAACGGGGCACTGGCCAACCCGAACCTGGTCAACAACTACTCGTTCAACTTCTGGACGCTGGCGATGGGCGTCTCGGGCAACGCGGCGCTCGCGTGGCTGCTCGGCATCGGCTGGATAGTCTGGGACATCGCGGCGATAGGCTACGGGATAGTCGTGATCTCGAGGTACTTCCTCGCGCAGGCCTTCGACAGGTTCTTGCCTTCTCAGATGGCGTACGTCAGTCCACGGACAGGCTCGCCCGTGGTGGCACACTCGGTGGACCTGATCGTCTCGATCGCACTCATAGGGGCGGCCTCGTTCCTTTACGGGAGCTTCGTCTCCCTCTATGGCGCCGCGCTCGCGAACTGGATCTACTTCATCGCCGTGGGCGCCGCCGCGACGGTCTACGCGTCCAGGCACGAGAAAGGTGGCGCCAAGGCCGTACTCGCGATCTCGGGCGTCCTCATGTCTGTCGTCTTTGTTTATCTACTGTACGAGTTCCTGGTCCTCCCCTCGATCTACGGAGGGAACCTGCTGGCCTATGGTTATGTGGCGGTTTCCTACATCCTGGGCCTCGGCATCTACCTGGCCTCAAGGCAGTACTATGGGAAGAGAGGGATCGATATCTCCCTGGCGTTCAAGGAGATCCCGCCCGAGTGAGTGGGTGAGTGAGTGAGTGAGCGAGCGAGCGGGTCCGAGCTGGACGGGGTGGCAGTTCTGACCTGTCCTTATCTCTCGACGCGTGTGCTGGGATGGTTCCCCCACTCATACCACGAACCTAGGTAGTTTCTCGCGCCTTCGAACCCCAGGAGCCTCAGCACCAGCCACGAGTGCGCGGCGCGGTAGCCGCTCTGGCAGTAGGTCACGACCTCTCCCCGCGGTGACAGACCCTCGTATAGCGCCATGAGCTGCCTGGCGTCTTTCAGTGTCCCGTCCTTGCGCAGCGCCTTGGCCCACTCGATGTTCCTCGCTCCGGGCACGTGCCCCGCCTTGAGCGCTCTCCTGTACGTCCCGTCGTACTCGCCCCGCGAGCGGGCGTCGATGATCGTCAGGCCGCCTTCTCCCAGCCTGTGGCTCAGCTCGTCGACCCCGGTCACGACCCCGCTGTTCATCCTGGGCACGAAGCTTGCGCGTGTCACTTCCGGGTCAGCCTTCGAGAGCTGTCCCTTCTTCCTCTTCCAGAGCCTGAGGCCGCCGTCGAGCATGCGCCCGTTCTTGTTCCCCAGGAACTCGAGCAGCCACACTCCGCGAGCCGCATCGTAGCCGCTGTCGTTCTGATAGAACACCACCTGCTTCCCGTTGTCGATCCCGTGCGCACCGAAGAGGTGCGCCATCTCCCTGGCGAAAGTGTTCAGGCCATCGCTGGATGTGTCGAACCAGTGGAATGCGTAGAGCTCCAGGTTGACGGCACCTGGTATGTGGCCCTTCGCGTACTTCCAGTAGTTCCGGGTATCGACGAAGACCACATTCTTGTCTTTGAGGAGCTTGGAGGCCTCTTCGACCGAGATGATGTGGGACGGGTCAGGGTACCCTTTGTAGTTGCCTGAGACCATATCTGGCGGCAGGGATGCGGCGGCTTTACCTCTTTCTCTCTCTATCTTTTGTCCTTGTGGCGCCAGAGGTAGAGGGATGCGATCGTCCGGTACGGATGCCAGCTCTCCCCGAGCTTCTCCATCTCGGTCTTCTTGGGCATCTCCTTCAGGGAGTATACCTCCTGCATCCCCTTCCTCACACCAAGATCGTCGACGGGGAGCACGTTGGTCCGACCGAGGGTGAAGATCAGCAGCATGTGGACCGTCCAGGGCCCGATCCCTCTCACCTCGTCCAGGATCTGGATTATCTGTTCGTCCTCCATGGACCTTAACGACTCGAGGTCGATCTCACCCTTTGAGACCTTCTTTGAGAGGTCCTTCAGGTAGGTGATCTTCTGTGGGGAGACACCCGCGGAGCGCAGCCTGCGGATGGACGTCTTGTAGACCGCTTGCGCCTCGAGCTTTCCATCAGGATAGATCGCCCTGACCTTCCGGATGATCGAGTTTGCGGCGGCGCTGGCCAGCTGCTGCGAGAGTATCGACTCGACGAGCGCCTCGAAGAGGTCGCCCTCCACCTTGAACTCGAGCACGCCGTGCGTCTCCAGCACCTTCCCGAGGACGGGGTCCCTGGCCCTGATATGATCGTACCCGCGTCTGAATGTCTTCGCATCGGCCAGGCTCTCTCTCCGATGGGGCAACCGACCTTCGGCGGCCTCTCCTCTGATAAAGAGTTGTCGCCGACCCGCGTGGACTCAGATCACAGATGCGGCTGCCATGTCGCCGGCCGCTCTTCGACTGGAGTATCTCTCGAGAAGTGATGGTTCGCTACTGTTCTCCTATCATCCGGGCGATCGTCTTCGCCACGACCTTGGGGTCCGCCCTCGGTTCGAGCCTGAGCACCTGCCCGACAAGGTAGTTGAATGCCTTCGGGTTCCTCTTCGCCTCCCTGGCAACCTCGCCCTCGCCGATGAGCCTCGAGACGACCTTCTCTATCGCCCCTTCATCGGCCACGACACCCTCGGTCTCCGATCCCTTCAGCTCCGAGGGCCTGTTGCCGGTCGCGGTCATCTGTTTGAAGATCTCCTTGGCCTGCGGACGGGTCACCCTCCCAGAGTCGAGCATCGCAAGTAGTTCGGACAGCCCCTGGGGCGTGACCGACCGCTCTTCACCTGTCAGCTTCGGGCGTGTCTGCTCAGGGACCTCTCCAAGAAGCCAGTTGGCGATCTCGGGACCTTTCTTGAACGACCTTACCGTCTCCTCGAAGAAGAGCGAGAGACCCTCGTCTCTGGAGAGCTCCTCAGCGGTCTGCGGAGCGAGATTAAGTTCCCTGACATACCTCTCTGCCCTTGCCTCGGGCACCTCGGGGGTCGCGCTCCGAACCTGCTCCAGGTATCCCTGGCTCAGGATAACCGCCGGGATGTCCGGCTCCGGGAAGTACCTGTAGTCCTGCTCGCCCTCCTTGAGCCTGAGAGAGATTGTTATGCTCCGTCTCTCGTCCCAGTGCCTTGTCTCGCTGACCGCGAGGCCACCGGTCCCCGAGAAGGTCCCCTGCCGGAGTATCTCGTAGTTGAGAGCCTTCTCGACCTCCCTGAACGACGAGATGTTCTTGACCTCCACCCTCGCTTCTCCGCCCGCCACGGAGATGTTCGCATCGCACCGCATAGCACCCTCGAGCTCGCCGTCGGAGACGCCCAGCGCCTCTATGGTCGACCTGAGCCTCTCGAGGAAGACCTTCGCCTCCTTCGCGGTCTCAAAGTCCGGTTCGGTGACTATCTCAACGAGCGCTATTCCTGCTCTGTTGTAATCGACGAGACTGTATGACGACTTCTCGATCGTCCCTTCGTAGGTGAGCTTCCCGGGGTCCTCCTCAAGCTGTATCCTGCGGATCCTGACCCTCTTCCCCCCGAGCTGGACATGCCCGCCCGACGCGATCGGGACCCCTCCAGCCTTGTCGTACTGGCTTATCTGGAAGTTTTTGGAAAGGTCCGGATAGAAGTAGTTCTTCCGGTAGAAGTTCGTCTCGCCTGCGACCTTGCAGCCGAGCGCGTTCGCTATCCTGATCGCGTACTCGACGCCCTTCCCGTTGAGAACCGGCAGGGTCCCGGGGAGTCCAAAGCAGACGGGACAGACCAACTCGTTCGGCTGCCTCCCCCGATAGTCCGAAGAACAGGGGCAGAAGAGCTTGGTCTTGAGGGCCGTGAGCTGACAGTGTATCTCTAGCCCGATCCTCACCCCGGCCGTCTCCTCTCTCTTCATACTCTCGCCTCGTAGGAGGCCGCGACGGCGAAGAGAGTCTCCTCCCCAAAGTGCGGCGCCATGAGCTGCATCCCGACCGGGAGTCCGCTCGCGAACCCGACAGGTACGCTCAGAGACGGGATCCCGACGAGGTTGGCCGGGACGGTGTTCACGTCGATCATATAGTCCTGGAGCGGAGTGACTACTTCTCCGATCTTCGGCGGGAGGACGGGCATCGTCGGCGCCATCAGGACGTCGAACTTCCTGAAGGCCTTCCCGAACTCCTGCCCAAGGAGGGCGCGCGCCTTCTCGGCCTTGAGATAGTATGCCTCATAGTACCCGGCCGAGAGCACGAAGGTGCCGAGGAGGATGCGCCTCTTGACCTCGGTACCGAAGCACTCGGTCCTGGTCCTGGCGAAGGCCTCATTCCAGTCGGCCGACCCCTTCTCGATCGATGCTCCGTACCTCACCCCATCGTATCTCGACAGGTTCGAGCTCGCCTCGGCCATCGCTACGATGTAGTACGCGGCCAGGGCGTAGCCCAGGCTCTCGATCCGGGCCTCCCCCACCGTTGCGCCCAGCCCCTCGAGCTCCCCGCCCGCGTCGAGCACGAGCCTGCCTACCGCCTCCTGGGTTCCTTCTCCGAAGAAATCCTTGATCACGCCTATCCGCAGCCCCTTCATACTAGTACTCGTCCTGGCTGCCTTCCCGTGCCTCGCCGACGTACTGTCCCTCGGATCGTGCCCTGAGATGATTCCGTGGAGGAGGGCGAGGTCCTCGACCCGCCTGGCCATCGGCCCCACCTGCTCGAGGCTGTTAGCGTACGGGATCAGCCCATACCTGCTGACGGCCCCGTACGTGGGCTTGAGACCCAGGATCGAGCAGAAGCTCGCCGGGCACCTCACTGACCCGCCCGTGTCCGAGCCGAGGGCGAGCGTGGCCATGCTGCCGGCAACCGCTGCCGCGCTCCCGCCCGAAGACCCGCCTGGCACCCGCTCCAGGTCCCATGGGTTCCTGGTAGGGCCGAAAGCACTCGACTGGGTCGTGTTGCCCATGGCGAACTCGTCCATGTTGGTCTTGCCGAGAACGATCCCGTCCTGCGCCCTGACCCGCTCCACCACCGTCGCGTCGTAAGGGGGGACGAAACCCTCGAGTACCTTCGAGCCGCAGGTCGCGGGCATCCCTCTGACGCAGATGTTGTCCTTGACCGCGATGCCGATCCCCGCAAGCCTGCCGATCTTCTCCCCGCGCTTGGCCCTCCTGTCTATCTCTCTCGCTCGCAGGATCGCGTCGTCCTTCGCCACATGAAGGAACGCGTGGATGTCTCTGTCCATCCTTGCTATCCTCTCTATCCTCGACGCGACCCTTTCTTCACAGCTGATCTCCTGCTTGGCTATCCTGTGCACGATCTCTGACGCGGATGGTGAGAGCCTTCCCATTCGCCAAGACCTCAGAAGACCCTCGGGGCTCTCACCAGACGACCCTTCTTGTGCGGGACGCCTCGGAGTACTCCCTCCGGGTCAGAAGGCCTGACCTCGTCCGGCCTCAGAAGCGCGGCCTCCTCGGCGAGCCGGCCCGTCTCTATGTGACCGCTGACGCCATCTACGACGCGGAAGTAGTCGAGGATGGACGAGAGCTCCTCCCTCAACCGCTCCTCCTCGGGGCGGGTCATGGTGAGTCTTGACAGGCTCGCGAGCCGCCTCACCTCCTCAAGCGAGACCCCTGCCTCGGGCTTACGGGACAAGTCTCAGCTTACGCTCCATTTTTGCGGTTAAAACGTAAATCCCAGGCAATTTCGTTCCACGCATAGACGCCCGCATCGAAGCCTCCTATCTTTAAATTATCGTCGCAAGAGTAACGGATTACGGCAACTTTCCAAACGTTAATCTGACTCGAGGCGCCACTTTGTATTATGGCCATGACCTGGCTTCGAAGCCTCGTAGAAGAGCTAACCTACGAGGAATCAAAATATGGACAAAGGTCTACAACCCTAAATGGCGAACGCGTCAAAAGCAAGGCTGAGGCAAAGATAGCCGATTACTTTACGGAGCAAAAGATCGCCTACCAGTATGAAAAACCGCAAAAACAAAGGACCTCATCTTCAAAGAGACAATAAGCAAACCGGATTTCTACCTCAAGGACCACAAGATTTTTGTCGAGTACTGCGGCTGTATAACGTCGAAAACATCCGAACAAATTCCAGGCCGCAGGTGGAGCACTCTAGGGCTCTGCACTAGATGTCGTATGACCCAACAGCCATTCTCTCGTGTTTTTTAGAACAGTCTCCTATGGGCTTGATTGGTGTGCCAAGGTTCGTCGGGAGTGCTTCTCATCATCGGATCCATGGCGCGGCACTAGGTGAGGCCAACGATTCATAGGGATGTGATAACAAGCGTTTTTGCCCCTCGATGACCTGAGGCCAAACGGAGGTCGTGGGTCCAGCGGCGCCGCCCCTGGATATAGTTCCCCTACCCGAACTCCAGAAGCAACAGCTTTGCATCTAGCCACTTGGGCGCCCCTGACGTGCCATAGTTCAGACCGACGCCCGAAAATCGGAATATTAATTAAGTATAGCACAATAGCCTATGATAATGCTAATCAGGAAAATGTATCTGGCTCTACTTCTGGTAAGTCTTAGCGCCCTTGTCGTTCCAACGGTTGCAACGTCGGTTAGTGCGCTGCCGCCCTCCCTTCAGCCTGTAGATCTCGGATTAGCAGGTAATTTCGCCATCCTGGCCGAGACCGCGATTACAACCACCGGTGTCACCCACATTACTGGAAATCTCGGAATCAGTCCGGCAGCCTCGACGGCCATGACCGGGTTCGGTCCAGTACTGGATTCGTCAGGCACATTTTCCATATCTCCCTTGGTGACCGGTCAAATCTATGCGTCCAATTATGCCGCACCCACACCTAGTATGCTTTCAACAGCCGTGGGCAACATGGAGTCGGCATACACGACAGCAAATGGTCTAACAACCCCCGCCCCGGTCAATGAGCTGGGTTCAGGAAACATCGGCGGGCTGACCCTTACAGCTCTTTCTACGGGCAACATCTACAAGTGGAGCACAGCCGTCACGATACCCAGCGCTCTTACAATAGATTGCACCCCCAATCCCAGCGCGGTCTTTGTCCTCCAGATAGCGCAGGGCCTGACGGTAAGCGCGAATGTCAGCCTGATTCAGTGCCTGCCTCAACACATCTTTTGGATCGTTGCTGGCATAACAACCTTGGAATCGGGAGTCTCAATGCAAGGAATCGTGCTAGACCAGACTCAGGTCATATTCGATTCTGGTGCAACTCTCGTTGGTGATGCGTTGGCACAGTCGCAGGTCACTCTTATCGGGAACTCCATTACGGAGGCACCAACAACCTCTGCACCCTACAATGTCACGTTCGACCAAACAGGCATTCCGACAACGGGAGTGACCTGGGGAGTAACTGTTGGAGGGACGCACCACACCGGCACGGGTTCTAATATCACGCTGACCGGCCTGACTGGAATCCAGCCATATTCCTATGACTCTCCGGTAGCGGGGGCAACCGGCACACAGTACGCCTCCACCTGTTCCGGATTGGTATCCGCAGCCGGGACCCAATCCTGCGGCTACACGACCCAGTACCAGGTCTCGTTCGCGGTGAGCCCGTTCGCGAGCGGCACGACCTCTCCAAGCGCGACCACCTACTACAACGCGGGTACGGGGCTCTCCATATCGGCCACTGCCAACAGCGGGTACGCCTTCTCGAGCTGGTCCAACGGGGAAGCCTCGATAACATTCACGAGCAGTGTATCGAGCACGACTACGGCCACGATTAACGGCCCCGGCACGATAACGGTCGAGTTCTCATCAAGCGGCAATCCAAATCCTAATCCAAATCCAAGTCCAAATCCGTCGCTCGCATGTGTCAACTATTCAGTTTACGACTACTTCGTCGGTACGACCCTGGTGGGAACGGGAACAGAGGCAACATACCCAGGCCCTAACATTCAACTGGTAGCTGGTGGCCCAATCTATGGTGGATCGAATGTCACCGTCATGTTGGACCCCTCGTTATCATGTCTTACATGACCATGATCAGAGAATCCTCTCTTCCTGCTCCTTGGCAATTGGGCTAGTCCGAGTGAACGTGGGGCCGGTCAGATGCTTCTCGATCTTCGACCGGTCCTTTCGCAGGCTATGCGCCGAAGTCAGACCCTGGAGCATACTGATGGCCGTCCTGTAGGCCTTCATGGTCTCGACGGAGTTCCCGCTTCCGATGAAGCTCTCCGGGACGGGATTGGAAGACCAGTTCTTTGTACCCATCTTCCGGGGGACCAAACATCGTGTTCTCCAAAGGGTGCCATTGGGCACCTAACCCGTGGGATGTGCTAACCCCTCAAAGTTAGGGAACGAGTCTCAGTTTGTCCCTAGGGAAGAGGGTGACCTCCCTTATGTTCTCCTCCCCCGTGAGCGTCATCATCAACCTCTCCAGCCCCAGCCCGAACCCTGCATGCGGGGGCATCCCATAGTCGAAGACTGCCAGGTGGTACTCGAAGGCCTGCGGCTTCAGCTTCTGCTCTTTCAGCCTCTTCATGAGCGCGCTCTTCGAGGTGACCCTGGTACCGCCCGATGCGAGCTCCAGAGATCCGTGCATCAGGTCGAAGGACTCGCTCACCTTGGGCTTGGCGCTCTTCGGCTTGATGTAGAATGGCTTCGAGGTGGTCGGCCAGTCGGTTATGAAGTAGAATCCGGGATGGGTCCTCCCGATCTCCTCGCCGTCAGGTCCCGTGATGTCGTCGCCCCACGAGATGCCCTCTCTGTTCCTCCCGATCTGCTCTATCACCTCTTCATAGGTGAGGCGGTCGAAGCGCTTGGGGAGCTCCACGGGCGTCCTCTTTAGCCTCTCGAACTCCCTGGCGCACCTGTCGGCGACGTCTGCTGCCCCTCGCCGTATCAACGACTCCAGCGTGTCCATCACGTCCGTGTAGTCCACGAACGCCTCCTCGATGTCGATCGAGGTGATCTCGCTGAGGTGCTTCTGCGTCCTCGACTCCTCAGCCCTGAACGCGGGGCCGATCTCGTAGACCTTCTCGAAGGGCATGACGAGCTCTTCCTTGTACAGCTGCGGGCTCTGGGTAAGGAACGAGGGCCTGTTGTAGTAAAGCACTGAGAAGAGCGACGCGCCTCCCTCGGTGGCGGTCGAGATCAGCTTCGGAGTCCTGACCTCGAGATACCCGTTCTCCCTGAAGAACTCCCTCAGGCTCTGAAGCAGCACCCTCTGTATCCTGAAGAGAGCCTGGGCCCTGTCCCTCCTGAGGTCCACGGCCCTGATGTCCAGGCGCTTGTCGATCGAGGGGAGCGCGCCCCCGAAGATGCTGAACGACGGCTTCTCCCTGGCGGCGTTGAGCACCTTGATCTCGCTAGGGACGACCTCGGCCCCGTTGGGTGCCTTTGCGATCTTCTTGACGATCCCCCTCACGCCTATGCTCGTGTGCTCGCTTATCGTTCCTACCTTCTCGACCAGCTCGTCGCTTGCCTTCCCCTTGACTGTCGTGACCTGGAACATCCCCTCCTTGTCGTTCACGATGAGGAACGTTATGCCTCCCTGGGTCCGGACGCTGCTCACCCACCCGAATATCGTGACCTCCTTCCCGTCAAGCTCCGGCGTGATCTGCGAAGAGTAATGGGTACGTCTCCACTCGCCGAGCTCCTCCTCTGTCTTCATGAATGCGCCAGCGCAAATCCGCAATTCTATTTATGCATGGCTCTTAACTCGTCGGCTCGCGCTCACGGGGCGCTCAAATCAGTACTAGGAATGTACAGAGGTACGGTCGATATGGTCGATCCAGTTCAGCTATGCGGCGTCGGCCGAACTCGCTTCCCTCTTCGAGGACTTTCGCCCTATGTGCAATGATGCCATCCGGATCGCTATCGATGAGAAGCCGAAAAGCAGGTTCGGGCTCATCAAGAAGGCGTATCCACGACTGAAGGAGTACGGCCTTCACACCCACTACACCATCACGGCCCGCGAGGTGGCGTTTGCGGCCTATCGAAATAAGGACCGCAAGTCAAAGCCGTATGTGACTCGAACTTTTCTGAAGGTAACGAGCTGTATCGAAAGGGGAACGGTCAAGGACCCATTTACGGAGGCCGAATGAACTCGTGGACCTTCCGCCAGGTCCAGAGACAGATAGAGTACAAGGCAGAATGGGAGGGCATCCCCATAACATACGTGAGCCCGCGCCACACGTCCCGAAACTGCTCGGATTGTGGCACCTTCCAGAAGTTCGAAGGACGGACGGCAGTCTGTCCTTCTTGCGGAAAAATAGAGGATAGGGACGTGAACGCATCAAGAAATATCATGATGCCCGCACAGGTTCTGGCGGCTCAGCCACCCGGAGGAAGCTGTGAAGGGGAACCCCGAAGGCAGGAGAAAGCGGGCAATCCTCCGAGCGGATGGGTGGAAGTTGATCCCGGCGATGAGCCGAAGAATTAACAGAGCATTATGCCTAGAGGCGAGATGCGAGGTCGATGATCCGTTCTTTTCGGTAGGCATAATGCCCGGCCCAGACGGTCGCCCAAGCAGCACCTCTCTTGTCGATCCTGTGTGGCGGCGCTAGCGATTGCTGCACCGATTCTTTCCTCCGCCTGTGGTCAAGACCACTCTCCGGCACAGAAACCGCCCGTGCGACATGTTCATGGATCACCCGCAGGGTCGCGCTATCTTTGGACCGCTCTGCGACGGAAGCAGTCTGGAGCGTGATCGTTGACGATGCCGGTCGCCTGCATCCATGCGTAGACGATGACGGGGCCTACGAACTTGAATCCTTGCTTCTTCAGTACTCTGGATAGCTCCTCGGAGAGCGGAGTGCTTGCGGGCACCTGGCCCTTGTTCTGGATCGGCCTTCCGCCGGCGATTCCCCAGACGAGTGTGGAGAAGTCGTCCCCTGAGGCCTGCATCGCCAAATAGATCCGAGCGCCAGCGATAGTCGCCTCGATCTTGGCCCTAGATCGGACGATGCCCGGGTCTTCAAGGAGTCGCGCCACGTCAACTTCACCAAAACTCGCGACCAGCTCAGGGTCGAAGCTCTTGAACGCCCTGCGGAACGCCTCGCGTTTCCGGAGGATGATGGTCCAGGAGAGGCCTGCCTGGAATCCCTCGAGCATCAGCGTCTCCCAGAGCTTGCGGCCATCGCGCTCCGGTACGCCCCATTCCTCGTCGTGGTAAGCAGTGAGCAGCGGGTCGCCCTCCGCCCAGGAACAACGACGTACTGCGTGTGGGTGAGTGGTGTTCAAACGCTTACCGATGAGGTCCATGGCCCGATCGCTGATCATGTACGCGGCGAGAGTCGCGCGCTGCATCTTCCTCGGGTCGTGCATCACTGTCGCTGGGCAAAGTCAATCTCGTCAAAGTACCTGACAGCCATCGGCTCGGTAAGCATCTCCTCAAAAGACTCTCTGTCTCCCCTCTCGGTGCGCCAGGCGAGGTACATCTCATAATGGCCTCGCGTGGTCCACTGCGACAGCGAGATCACGTTTGTGGGGTCGTCCTGGTTCATGCGTACCCAGACTCCTCCGCAGCCCTCATGTTTCAGGGCATCGGGCAGGACCCGGCCGAGCCGGGAGATCAGTTCATCGGCACGACCGGGCTTCGTCTTGTACTCTATCATGACGTGTGTGCTCATTGAAGCTATCGCGACTCTCGGTTACTGCTGGGCCGGGATGTTCCGGATGATGATGAGCCGGACGATCAGGTCGCCACGGACGGTGAAGTAGTGGGTCAGAGTCAAGGGGCCTGGCGGCAGCTTCGTCTTGTCGTAGTTGCCATCCACGATGGCGTCGACCCCGACCACGCCGTAGTGCACGACGACCCTGGTCGGGTACATGGTCACCTTGTCTCCGATGATCTCCTTCTCGGACCAACCCTTGATGGCCTCGACACCCCAGAACTCGCGGCGCGCGTCGTTGACGAAAGCATCGTCCGCGAATGTGGCGATCAACCGCTCCCCGTCGAATGCGTTCGAGGCGTCGACGTACTCCCTGACCGCCTTGGGGAGCTGGTCCATGATCTCCTTTCCCTTGGCTGCTCCGTTTGCTTCAGGCAAATTCGTCTCCTGGCTGATCTCCTTGACGATTATCTAATATAACTTGGCGCACAGACCATCGACTCCGTCCGGTCACGTGCATCAGATGGGTAATTCCTGGACCGTGTCGCCCATCGCCTCGTTTTCATGACCGAGATCGTTTTGCTATGCAAACCGAATGTGGACTTTAGTTTCAAGACTGTGTGATCATTTTGGCATGATTAGGGCCTCACTTAAGTTGGCGATCTCCTATGGCCATCCTACTGTCTGGAACCTTCCTCGGCTGGAGCGCGGCCCCGGGATGGATGCCGAACATGTGTCCCTCTCGTCATGCCGGAGGCCGGTCTCCGTGAGCCTGCTGGCTACTCCTGGAGCAGTCTCCAGGACATGACGATCCCGACGCTCGCGAGCACCGCGCAGAAGGCGATCATCACGCCAAAGTCCACGGGAAGACTGTTGAGACTGGTCGCGGAGGTGGTACCCAGCAGCAGCTGCCTCGCGGCGTCGATCGCGTAGCTGACCGGGTTGAATCTGACGACGTACTTCAGCCACGTCGGCATTATCGTGATCGGCAGCAATGCGTTGCTGGCGAAGAGCAGCGGCAGGTTCAGGAGGTTGATGATGGCCATCTGGGTCTGCCAGTTGCTCGATTTTAGCGCCAGGGTCACGAAGAGCGAGGATAGGGCGAAAGCCATCAAGAAGAGGATCCCGAATGCTCCCGCTATCCCCAAGACCGAGAAGTGGGCAGTGTCCATCCCTAGGGCGACGGCGACGAGCAGGACGATGCCCGCCTGCACCAGCGACCTTGCGACGCTCTGGAGGACTTTGCTCGTGACCAGGGCTCCGCGGCTCACGGGAGTCGTGAGAGCCTTGTCCAGGAACCCGAACCTGCGGTCGAAGACCACCGACATACCGCTGAACGCCGCGGTGAAGAGTATGATCGATGCCAGCATCCCGACCGCCAGATACGAGAAGTAGCTCGTGGTCCCGAAGATCTGAAGCAGCACCGCGTTCTGCTCTGCCGGCGTCCCCCCAGCCCCGGAGACGAAGGCTCCGAAGTTGAGGGCCTTCCCGAAAAGTCCGAGCCAGACGATCGGCTGCACCAGAGAGATCGCCAGCTGGAACGGGTTCGTGTACCACTTTCTCAGGTCTCTGTTCGTCAGCGCCCATAGGCCGTGGACGGGGCTCCGGCTCATCTTCGGGGCGGGTCTGGCAGCGGTTGCCTCAGCCTCTGCGGACGGGGCAGCAGCAGCCCCCTCCCGAGGAGCAAGTGGCTCCCTTATCACGGTCTCTTCCTTGGTGGCTCTTGACTTCTCCATCTACATCATCAGCCCTAGGACCTTGCTCTCCTCATCGTGATCCGCTGGGTCATCGCGGCCATCTTGTTCGACTCCTCCTCCCTTAGGCTGCGGCCCGTGAACTCAAGGTATGCCTCGTCCAGCGTCGGCTTTGTCAGCGAGATCTTGACGACGTGCAGCCCCTTCGACCTGACCAGGTCCATTATCAGCGGGGAAGCCTCCTCTCCCTGATCCGCCTTGATCCTATAGTCGTTCCCGTTCTTCTTCACGTCCTTGACGAGGCTGATCTGGGCTATCTCCTTCGAGATGTCCGGTTCGCTCTCCTTCACGCCCACGACTATCACGTCACCACCAATGCTCGCCTTGAGCTCATCGGGCGAGCCCACCTTTATGATGTGGCCGTGGTCTATGATCGCTATCCGGTCGCACAGCGAGTCTGCCTCCTCAAGATAGTGGGTAGTGAGGAACAGCGTCATGTGATACTCTTCCTTCAGAGTCCTGATGTACTTCCAGACGGCGGCCCTCGTCTGGACGTCGAGCCCGAGCGTCGGTTCGTCCATGAAGAGCAGCTTCGGATAGTTGATCAGGCCGCAAGCGAGTTCAAGCCTCCTCCGCATGCCTCCCGAGTATGTGCTCACCTTCCTGTCCGCGGCCTCCTGAAGCTCCACGAGCTTGAGTAGCTCCTGAGCGTGGATCTTGGAGTCGCTGCGTGGGATCCCATACAGGTCGGCGCAGAGCATTATGTTCTGATAGCCCGTCATGTCCTCGTCGGCAGTGTACTCCTGGGGGACAACCCCGACGTTCCTCCTTACCTCGCTCGAGTCCCTTGCGACGTCGTAGCCGCACACCTCGGCGGTCCCTGAGCTCGGGTGGAGGAGGGTGGTGAGCATCTTGATGGTGGTGCTCTTGCCAGCCCCGTTCGGTCCGAGGAACCCGAAGATCTCGCCCCTCTTCACCTCGAAGCTCACGCCGTCCACGGCCTTCAGCTTGCCAAAGTTCTTCGAGAGGTTCTCGACCTTCACGATATAGGAAGAATCTGCGTTAGGTGTCTCTTGTACCGATGCCATCGTCGTCCACTCACTTGCGCTTGGTCTTCACGTCGACCGTCGGCTTGATGCTTGTGAGGGTCTTGTTCGCCCATTCCAGCTGCCTCTCGAGGTTGAGCATGTACTCCTTCAGAAGATACTCGAGCTCCTCCGGAGGTATCTCCTTGGTCTTCGTCCTTATGATCTCCTGGGCCATCTCGAACTGGCCCCTCGTCCCGTCGCTCAGGAAGCGCACCAGCTGCTTCGGGTCGATCAGCTCTATGAAGAGCCGCCTCATTGCCATCGCCTTCTGTGCCGAGTTCAGGAACATCTTCTCGTCGTCCTTCAGGGACTCCTGTCCCTTGGCGGTGATCGAGTAGACCCTCCTGTCGGCGCCGGTCTTGTCGTCCGACTGGATGTAACCGTTCGCGAGCAGTTTCTTGAGTATCGGATAGATCGATCCAGCGCCCGGTCTCCACGCGCCCTCGGTCTTGCTGTCTATGTCCTGGAGGATCTCGTATCCGTGGCATGGCTTCTGCGATATCCTGCGAAGCATGTAATGAAGCAGCAGTCCTCGGGGCGCTCCCTGCGGGTGAGCGAGCCCACGGCTCTCCTCTTCCTTGACTACCATCCCTATCGCGGAGCGACCTCTACGGGTGGTATATACATATATCGCATTTGATATACTTTGACATGTCGAGAGCCAACCAGTGGGCTGCAGATTGTGATTCCAGCGGTCAGGCAGATGGAGCGTGGTGCGCCTGCCTCCGGAGTGGCCGCGGGCCCTCTTTCACGTTCATGGGATAAGTTTAACTCCGTGGAAGCGCGGCGACTCTCAACGCGATCGATCTTGAGTCTCTCCCCTAGCTCCGACGACATCCTCATCGACTCGTTCGGTCGCCAGGCGAGGAAGCTCAGGCTCTCCGTGACCGACCGCTGCAACTTCAGGTGTGACTTTTGCATGCCGAACAATCCCGTCTGGCTCGACCAGAAGGATGTGCTGACTTTTGAGG
>JAPCJS010000021.1 GCA_027886825.1 Nitrososphaerota archaeon | reverse complement strand
GGCCACTCTCAGCACCTTGTAAAAGTCCTGAAATACCATCGATCCGGATAGGGCTACGGGAACTTGACGCCGCAGCAGAACAAGCCTGAGAAAAGGATAAGCGGAAGGATCTTTCTCATAATCCTGATCGTAGGAGCCATCGGAGGCGTGGCGCTGACGGCCGGGTCGATCTACCTCAACGCCTCCCCCACTGGGACGGCTTTAATGACGGGAACCCTGTTCATCAGCAGCGCCGGACAGCTGAAGTCTGGAGGATCAGAATCCGTCTACGTCGCGACCTACAATGTCTCGCTCGCGGCGATATCAGGCACGGGCACGATGAACCTGACCCTGTCGAGCAACACTACCGATCTGCTTCGGCAGCACGAATTTCCGGTGACGGACTTCGTCGTCACCCCCAACAACCTGACGATGACCTTCTTGGGAGCAAGCGTGAACCTCGGTTGGATAAACAACAGTACGGTCTGGCACTCCCTAAACGCGACCTACACGGGAGCCTCAGGTCCCAACGCGCCTGCGACAGAGCTGAGAGGTTCGATAAGCCCCACGGACTTCCCCGGAGTCCCGCCGGGCTACTATGTGGTGCTGAGCGTCTCCATCCCCTCGCAGCCGCAGGATAACATCCCCTTCTTTGTCGGCCCCGTCGCGGCCTGGGAGACGCCGACTCGAATCGTCGTGCCGCCGAAGGGTTAAGAGCGCCTGCGAGGCCAAGTCAGGTGCATGGATCGAGCCGAGAAGGTCCTTGCCGAGATCGAGGAGCAGTCCAGGAAGAACCCCCTGGTCATCATAGGCCCGAAGAGGGGGATGATTCTAGACGATGCGATACTCAAGTACAAGCCGAAGACAGTCGTCGAGATAGGCACGCTTGTCGGGTACAGCGCGATAAGGATGGGTCGGCTGATCGGTCCCGGAAGGATAACGTGCCTTGAGATAGACGAGGAGATGGCCCGGGTGGCGAGGAGGAACATCTCGGACGCGGGCCTAGGCGGCGTCATAGATGTGAGGGTGGGTGACGCAAGGGAGCTGCTCCCAAAACTCGAGGGAATCTTCGATCTGGTCTTCATCGATGCGAAGAAAGATCAATACCTTTCCTACCTGAAGCTGGTCGAGCCCAAGATCAAGAGGGGCGGTGTCGTGCTCGCAGACAACGTGAAGAGGTTCGCCTCAGAGATGCAGGACTATCTGGAGTACGTCAGGGACTCGGGGAGATACAAGAGCACCTACATCGAATCTGAGAGCTCCTTCGATCCCGACGGAGACGCGGTCGAGATCAGCATCAGGCGCTGACCAGCGTCTCCGCTCAGTTAATATCGCCGCGTTACCCAAGACCTGTCACGAAGAACGACCCTTCAGGACTGGAAAGCTATCGGGAGGACCTTCTCGACGGCAAGTTCACCTGCGAAGAGCGCGTGGAGGAGGAGCTGTCCAATATCGGCGGGTATAACAAGGAGCACAACGCGTTCGTCACGGTCTTCTCCGGAGACCACGGATTGGCGAGATCTCGCGCTCGTGAGATCGACGCGAGGCTCGCAAGAGGGCGGCCCGAACGGGCCGCGCCTCTGATGGGCGTGCCCGTGACCATCAAGGACAACGTCTTCTTCGCAGGGTTCCCGACGACCGACGGCTCTGCCTCCTTCAGGGAGTTCGTCCCCGCGGTCAATGCAGAGATAGTCGACCGCCTGCTCGGTGCTGGATGCGTCCCGCTGGGGAAGACCAACCTCCACGAGCTCGCCCTCGGAGTAACATCGACGAGCGCTTATGGGGGTCCCATCCGCAACCCGTCTGACAGATCGCGGATCTCGGGCGGCTCGAGCGGCGGTTCAGCCGTCTCGGTGGCGCTCTCCCGCGTCCCGATCCTCAGCATTGGGAGCGACACCGGCGGCTCCGTGAGGATACCCGCTGCCCTCTGTGGCGTGTGCGGCTTCAAACCATCGCAGGGACTTCTCAGCACCGACGGCGTCTTCCCACTGAGCCCCTCACTCGACCATCTCGGTCTGCTCACCAAGACCGTGCCCGAGATGTCGCTAGCGTTCCGGACCCTGACCGGAGGGGGGGCCGTGCGGAAGGCAAGGCCGCGCCTCGGGATCCCGAACCGATACTTCACGCAGGACATGGACGAGACTGTCTCGAGGGACTTTTTGGGCTCTATCGACGCTCTGAGAGGCAGCGGAGAGTTCGAGATCGGAGACGTGCAGGTCGAAGAGGACTACTCGAGGTACTCGAGGGCACGCGCGATCATAATGTGCAGGGAAGCCGCGTGGTTCTATGAGGAGATCCTTCGTTCCCCCAAATTGAGGCGGACCGTGCACCAGGATGTCCGTACGCTCATGGGCGGCGGCCTGAGGACGGGCATGATCGAGTACCTGCACTCGATGAACGTCAGGGCGGGATGGACCCATGAGGCGCCGAGACTCCTTGACGGGCTCGACGCGCTGATCATGCCCACCTGCCTCATCGTGGCCCCGAAGGTGGACGAGGTCATCGGGAAGGAGACCGGGCGAGTCCGGTCTCTCATCCTCAGGAACGCCGAGCTCTTCAACCTGAGCGGCCTCCCAGCGCTGAGCATCCCCGTCAGAAAGACCGACGGGTCCCTGCCCACCGCACTGCAGGTGGTAGGGCGGCACGGGAAGGACGGTCTGGTCCTCTCGATCGCCGAGAAGATCTGGCAGGTCCTGCGTCCGCGCTAGCGCAATCGGCGGTTCTGTCTGAAACAGTGGGATGCCAATGGCCAGACTTCCGCTCATCTGCCCGGAGGATTACCGTCAGTGTCGGGTTCCCCTTCACAGCTTCACCTAAATGGCCGAGGCGCACGAACCAGCGCGGCCACTGCTGGCGATACACCAGCGAGCTTGGCTACTCAGCACCCTATCCCCGGACCGCGTGAGGAGCCACAGGAGCAGCTTCGGGATGCCGCATCGATCGCCGGTCGGATTCTTACGCTCGTCAGGCAACCTTCGTTTCATGTCGGATGGCTCTCTGGCCACCCACAACAGATGACCACATCGTCAATGCCTGTAGGATAAAGGCCCCCACCTCCAGACAATCGGGAGTAATCCAATCGGTAAAATACAGGTTCCATACGGGCCTCTGGGACCAGGCAAGAAGGCGAGTGATTGCAATACAGGTACATCGTCCTCATTAACACAACGATCGGCGCGTTCATATCCCAGCTCGACGCCAACATAGTGCTCATCTCCCTCCCCACTATCCTGAGAGAGCTTCCGGGCACGCCGACGTTCTACGGGATCTGGATCATAATGGGATACACCCTTGTCACCGCGACCGTTCTCCTGACGATAGGCCGCCTAGGGGACATGTTCGGCAGAGTGAAGCTGTACAACCTCGGCTTCGCCATATTCACGATCGGTTCGGGGCTGTGCAGCATCGCGCCGAACGGTCTCTTCCTCGTCCTGATGCGTTTCGTCCAGGGCCTGGGCGCCGCCCTGATCTGGTCCAACAACGCCGCCATCCTCACCGACGTGTTCCCTGCGACAGAGAGGGGCCGGGCGCTGGGGATCAACCAGGTGGCGGGCGTCTCGGGGTCGATCCTAGGACTGGTCGCCGGAGGCGTCCTAACGACTTTCCTAGGGTGGAGGTCGATCTTCTGGATCAATCTTGTCCCCGGAGTCTTTGCGACGGCCTGGGCATATCTCAAGCTCAAGGACCTGAACCCGCACCTGAAGGGCGAGAAGCTGGATCCGCTCGGGAACGTCCTCTTCGGTGTGGGCCTCACGAGCTTTCTCGTCGGCCTTACCCTCGGAGCGCTCGGAGGATGGCAGGCGACGGACATCCTGCTCATGGTCGCGGGAGTCGGCATGCTCACGGTCTTCGTCTATGTCGAGATGCACGTGGAGAACCCGATGATGGACGTCCGTCTCTTCAGGCTGCGGGCGTTCACCGCGGGCGCTATCGCGAACCTCCTAGTGTCCATATCGCGCAGCTCGATATTCCTGATCCTGATCTTTTACTTCCAGGGGGCCCTCCTCTACGATGCATTCACAGCCGGCGTCCTCTTGCTGCCGTTCTCCGTGGCGTTCGTCATCGTAGGTCCGCTCAGCGGAGCTCTCTCGGACCGGTTCGGACCGAGGCTGCTCGCATCGACGGGGCTGATCCTGACCGCGATAGCGCTCTTCTGGTTCTCGATTCTGCCTTACAAGGTCCCATACCCGATACTGGCGCTTCCCATGGTGCTCACAGGGGTGGGAGGTGGCATGTTCTTCGCTCCTAACGTGGCCGCGATCATGAACGCCGTCCCGCCAGCCAGGAGGGGCGTGGCCTCGGGTGTCTCCTCCACGCTCTTCAGCGTGGGCTCGCTCGTCAGCCTGGGGCTGGTCTTCGCGATATTCGGCGCGACCGTGCCGCTGAGCTCCCTCCAGGCGATCTTCGCTGGGCTCACGCCGCCCGCCGGGAGCCTGAGCGTGAGCCTCTTCATCGGCGCGATGCACCAGGCCTTCCTGATACTCGGCGTGATCAGCCTGATAGCCGCCATCCCTGCTTCCCAGACGGGCAAACGACCCAAGGAAACGATTATCTATGTCGCAACGGATTCTCCCTAGCGTTGGTCCTCTTCGCAAAGGACGTCGCCGAGCCCGCGTTCCTGTCACTCCCCAGAACGACGAATGCGCTCGATGCCGCGAAGATCATGAAGGAAAAGCACCAGGGGTTCGTGATCGTCTCGGACGGGGTCGTTCCGGAGGGAATCGTGACCGAATGGGACTACCTTTCCAAGGTAATCGCCGAGGGTAAGGATGCATCGCAGGTCAGCATCGGGGAGATCATGACAACGGGCCTGATAACGGTCAAGGGGAGCGAAGGCTTGGAGTCCGTGGCTAAGATAATGACCGAGCGCGGAGTGAGAAGGGTGCTCGTCCTCCACGACGACAAGATCCTCGGAGTGATAACGTCACGCACTATCCTCGCGAACCTTGGAGAATATGTGGACCAGGTCTCGACCACGATCGCCAGGCTGCAGGCACCCCCTTCCTGAACGCTGAGAAAACTATAAACCGGCTATTCTAGATCTCGCGCGCGTTGTCGCAGAAGGCCAGTGGAAGCGCCCCCGCTCACAAACACTGTCCTGTGTGCGGGATCTCGATAGCGCCCACCAAGGACTACTGCTCAAACGAATGCCGCGAGATCGACGAGAACGGTCAGAAGAGAATGAAGAACTACAGGAGGCTGACCCTCTTGCTGATGGTGGCGGCCCTGGTCGTGCTGCTCGTACTATCGCTCTTTCTCCGACGAAGCTGACCCCTTGCCCTACATCCCCTTTGAGTCCACGAGCTTCCAGAGCTCGTCGGTGGGGGGCTCGCCGATGATCTCTCGCCCTCCCTCTCTTCTGACCAGCACCCTCTCTCCCTTCCTGAACCTACCCACCGCCGTCACCCGTGAGCCAGCGGATCGGACGGCTTCCGAGACCTCCGCCTCCCTACCCCTCTCCACGGCGAGCAGGAGCGTCCCGGAGCTTATGAGCCGCAGCGGGTCGAGGCCGAGCTTCGAGCAGACGTACACCGTCTCCCCGGCCAGCGGGATCATCTCCTCCTGCAGCTCGAACCCCAGGCTCGAGGCGTAGGACATCTCATAGACCGCTCCCAGCACACCACCCTCCGTGCAGTCGTGCATCGCGTGGACCTTGCCCGTGGCAAAGGCAGCCACAGCCTCCTCCACGACGCTCAGCTTCCTGTAGAAGCCCCTGGCCCTCCGTATGATGGCAGCGTCGACCCCTCCCGTGAACCTCGTAGTATCAGAGGCGCATATGGCCGTGCCTTCCACAGCCGCGCTCTTCGTCAGCATGACCGTGTCACCATCCTCTGCGTCTGCCGCGGTCACGAAGCGCCTCGCGAACGCGAAAGCGGTAGTGACCACGATCGGTCTCTGTAGGCCCGGCGTCAGCTCGGTGTGGCCTCCGACGATCGTAATCCCTAGTCCGGCTGCGGTCCGGTGCATCTCCCTCGAGATCTGCGCCACTGTCCTCACCGTGGCGTCCTCAGGAAGGAGGATTATGGACTGGATGAACCTCGCTCTGTTCCCGCTGGTGGCGACATCGTTGGCGCTGACGTTCACGGCGTACCACCCCACCTTCTCCTTGACTCCCGTCACCGGGTCAGAGGACACCACCAGGTAGTCCCTACCTTTCTTGATCACACCAAAGTCCACTCCTATCGAGGGAGGAATGACGAGATCCGGAGACGGCGCACCCGTCATGCCTAGAAGATGCTTCCTCAGGACATCGGGCGGCAGCTTTCCAAGCGCCAGCTCCATCTCTCTATTCTCCTATCTCAGGCGGTCCTCGAAGACCATGCTCGCCTGAGGCCCTCCGATACAGCTTGTGATGAGCTCTTCGCAGGAACTGGAGCTTACCTTTACCAAGGCTGCCCGTTGGTCTGCATCGGCGATTTATTTCTTTCGAGTTGTTGGTCTTCGGCTCATGCTCCTGGGGTTGCTCAAATCGGCGCTCGCAATATGGAGAGTGCCGGTCAGCGCCATCCGACATGGGAGTATCAGGCTTCCTGACGAGCATGAGATCTGACAGGCGGTCGTGACGCGTCCTGGGGCTGCTCTCCTTGCACGTCAGATGATGGGGGGACGTGGGGACGCCAAAGTCAAGCTCGCCTCAGAGAATGGCCGTCGATCAGCGCATCGGCTCAGGCGACCTGGCATTCGGATGAAGCCGTGGTCGGAATCCGACGACCACCGGTAACCTCCGAGAGACAGTAGACCTCTGGTCCTGTTTGTTTGTTGGCGGACCCCGGGTCATTCATTCCGATCTCGGGTCTTCTTCCTGCTCAGACTCGAGGAGGGAGCGATGCAGCATTATCGGTGCATCGTAGAAGAGGGCGAGGGCGATCGCATCCGAGGCTCTGTATCCGCCGAGCAGTACATCCTTCCCTTTGCCAAGGAACTGGAGGTCTGCCCGGAGAACATCACCCGAGGGATAGACCTCGACCCCACGAAGGTGAATGCCCTCCTTCTCGGCGAGCTCCTCGATGATGTTGAAGACCGATGGTATCGAGGACCTGTCGCCGTTGCTGAACCTCTGCATGTGCATGGCGCTCTCGCCTGAGAACGCTCGCATCGCGAAGGTCTTGCCTTCATCCGATCTGAGCCAGACCAGACCTTCCATGCCGCTCTCGTCAGTGAATCCCACCTCAGCAACCTTGACGCTGATAAAATCACCAACGGTGACCTTCAATGCAACGGAAATTTGCCCATCTCGCTATAAATTCTTTCTGAGAACCAAGCTCTCGTCGCGTGAGGCTCTCGTCAGAGCACTCCTGACCTTATCGAGGGACGCGAGGACCCTCCCGTATCCTTCCCTTGCCTGACCCAGCCCGCCTCTCTTGGTCTGGATCGTCACAAAGTTTACCTCAAGCTGCATATCGCGCAGAACCGGCCCCATGGACGGGAACTCCCTTGCGATCCTTCCTATCTCGTGATTGACCCTGAAGACGTCCTTCAGCACGGCCTGCTTTTGCATCGCATCCTCGACCTCTTTGGTCAGGGAGCCACCCATCTTTCGAACCGCCTCCTCAAGACGGTCCAGGTCGGGTGCTCGCCCCAAGGCTGTCCACCGGTCTTGTGGGCTATTGACTAGGGGGCTGTGCTGCTGCCGCTGCTGCTGGCTTGTTGACCTGCCTGTTGACCGCATCGGAAAGATAGTGGCCGCTAACCACGACGCGCACGCTCTTGACACCCTTCACCTGCTCGACGTTGGTCTTCATGTCCTGTGAGATCTTCAACGCAAAAACGGGCGGACAGTAGGGCGTAGTAGCGTGATACTGGATGTCGACGCTCCCATCCTTGATGTCGAGCTTGTCGATCAGGTTCATCTCCATGATCGGAACGCCTATCTCGGGATCGATCACCTTGGAGAGCTGACGCTGGACCTCCTTCATATCTACCTCTTCAGAGGACATGGTAAATTCTCATTCTCCGCTCTATTTATGAGTTTATCCGCTGGCCTCTGCCGGACCTTCAAGCCTACGCTCGGTATCCTGCCATAAAGACAGCTGTCGAAGCTCACGCTGCCAGGCGGTTCAGGCGAGGTCCCGGAGCACCCGGACCAGCGGTGGTGATGAAGGTCCTCCGGCCCGAGAGTGGAATTCTGGCCTCAGGCGCGCAGACACGAGGTAGAAGGCTATCCGTAGATGCCGCTCCTTTCCTGCGGCTGTTCCTGGGTGGTGATCGACTGGATGTCCTTTGCCATCTCAAGCGCCTTGGCCTCGAGCTCCTCTGTCTCCACCTGTATCCCGAGCATCTTTTGGAGGACGCCGAGCAGCTGTATCACAGACAGCGGATGGGGGGCTGGCTCGCCGTGGTCCACGGAGAGCTTGTATCCCGTCATCCCGAAATTCTCAGCGAGCCCAACCACGAGAGAGGCGAAGAAGGGGGCTGGTTCGTCCCTGATTATCTCCACTCCGTGACCCTTCAGAACCTCGACGCCGGCTTCGTCCGTCGCGAATCCCCTCACCTTCGGGATGTCCGTGGGAGGCGCCACCTGCTCGGTCCACCTCGTCCCTAGCGAGATCATCTCGCGTACACCTATTCCCTTTGCGTACCTCAGGACAGACTCGGCAAACTCATACTGCTCCTCCTGGGGGGAGGCGTCACCCGTCAGCAGCACCAGGTCGCGTGGGGCCGGATGGTTATAGAAGCTCGCAGAGCTCAGGCGCACAGATCCTCCGTCAGAGATTATGGCGATGGCAGGCAGCGCGGAGGCGTAGATCGTCGCGAACTTCTCGAAGACCATCTTCTTCAGCATGAATTTTCCGACCTCCTTCGCCTGGGAGTACATCGCCTTGTACTGGGGAAGACTCGTCGATAGCGCAACGACGAGTACAGGGTCCCGCAGCTTCGGCCTCGCCTCGAGCTCTATCCTCTCCCACATTACGTTTTCGCCGGTGATGTCTACCCCATTAGATAAAAGCGCATTGGTCTCTACCGCTCTCCGCTCGTGACGATGGTGTAGTACCTGCCGTTCACGGTCTCGAGCCTCACGCCGACGTCGAAGCACGAGCTGAGTTTCTCTCCCGTCAGGGTGTCAGCTATCGGTCCCGATGCGAGGATCTTCCCGGCTTTCAGAAGCAGCGCGTGCGTGAAGCCCGACGGTATCTCTTCTGTCCTGTGTGTCACGTAGATCATCGCCGTATCGCCTCGCCCGGCGAGCCTTGTCAGACCGTCGAGGAACTGCTCACGGGCGCCAAGGTCGAGCCCCCCACATGGTTCGTCCAGAAGGAGAAGGCGTGCGTCGGCCATGAGGGCCCTGGCGATCATCACCTTCTGTCTCTCGCCCTGTGAGATCTCCTTGACCCTCTTCTGGATGTGATCGCCGCAACCCAGGTCCTCTAGGAGCGAAGCGACCCTTCGGACCTCCGACGGCCGCGGCTTTTTCCAGATCCTCGTCGACCCGTATTTTCCGCTCACGACGAGGTCGAGGACCTTCTCGTCATCGGGTATCCATCCGTCGAGATACGCGCTGACCATCCCGATCTGTGTGCGTAGGTCTCTCAGGTCGGTCTCGCCGAACCGATTGCCCAGGATCTCGGCGCTCCCCTCTGTGGGCCAGGCATATCCATTGATTATGCTCATCAGACTCGTCTTTCCTGCGCCGTTCGGGCCGATCACCGCCCAGCTCTCTCCTCTCAGGACTGTCCAGTCTATGCCACGAAGCGCGGTCTTCCCGGCATACTCCAGGACGACACCTCTTAGCCTTACGGCGCTCTCCATAGAGCCCCGTCCCGAGGGTTACGCTATAACCTTGCGTCCGTCAACTTCATTTAGTGATGTGCGGCACACAGATGCAGATGGAGCTTCTAGAGCTCGCGAGTTCGCTGATATCTTTCAACACCGTGACTCCTCCTGGAAATGAGGAGCCGTGCGCCCGGTTCATCAAGGACTACCTGGACGACCTTCACATCCAAGGAGCCGAGGTCGACCTGCACAACTTCGCCAAGGATCGTTCAAACGTCGTGGCGACCTTCGGCGGCAGCTCAGCGGGACTACTGCTCGCCGGTCACATGGACGTGGTGCCCGTCAACGACGAGGGGGCCTGGACGTCTCCCCCGTTCCAGGCCAAGGTCCGAGAAGCGAGGCTGTACGGGAGAGGCTCGGCCGACATGAAGTCGGGGCTCGCTGCCATGCTCGCCGCCATCTCATCCGCCAAGGGGAGGCGGCTGAAGAGGACCCTCAGCCTCGTCGCGACCGCGGGCGAGGAGGTCGGATACGACGGACTGATCGCGCTCGTGGACGACAAGGGCATGAAGCGGGTCAAGGCACGCTATGGCGTGGTCGGTGAGCCGACGGAGATGAAGGTGGTCAGGGCACACAGGGGAGGGATCTCGGTACGGATCACCTTCGAGGGGCGCAGCGCTCACGCTGGTGACCCTTCGCTCGGAATAAACTCGATCGAGAACTGCACCCTCTTCATGAAGCACCTGGATGTCCTGCGCAAGAGGCTGGCGAAAACAAAGGACCCTGACCTCGGGCACACGATCGTGACACCGACGATGATCAACGGAGGAAGCAAGAGCAACGTGATCCCGGGCTCCTGCGAGCTCACGCTAGATTCGAGGGTGATCCCTGAGATCGGTTCAAAGACGGTCATCGACGGGCTGAACTCAGCGATCGCCGACCTCAGCAGCAGAGACGAGAGGTTCAAGGCACGCCTCGAGGTCCTTTACCAGGCGAGCGCGCTCTCTGTCCCCAGGGAGGCCGAGGTCGTCAAGATCACCGAGTCACTGACCGGTTCCAGGTCGGCAGCGGCCCCCTACTGCACCGAGGCACCCATCTACTCCGAGCAGGGGACGCCGACCGTGGTCCTCGGGCCTGGAAGCGTCAAGCAGGCCCACATAGTGGACGAGTATGCCCCCGTGGAACAGATCGAGCGCGCCGAGGCCGTCTACAGGCAGATGATCGAGAAGCTCTGTCTCTGAGCTGTCTCCCTGCTTAAATCACGGCCCGCCCTCGTCTCCGGGGATGGACGCGTTCGAGTGCATCGCTAGCAAGCTGGATATCAGAGAGTTCAGCGGCGGGAAGGTCCCGGACGATATTGTCGTCAGGGTCCTCGAGGCCGCGAGGTCCACGGGTAGCGGCTCGAACACCCAGCACTGGCACTTCATCCTCGTAAGGAGTACGGGCGACCTCTCCCGGCTGGCTGAGAGCTGCCCGTATGGTCCGTGGGTGGGCGAAGCGGACTTTGCGGTGATCGTCCTGACTGCCTCTCGCTGGTCCTTTCACTTATTCGATGCTGGGCGGGTCGTCCAGGACATGCAACTCGCGGCCTGGAACCAGGGAGTCTCGTCGTGCCTCACCACGGTCTTCACCGAGGGAAGCGTGAGGATCGAGTTCAACATCCCGATGGAGTTCTCCCTCTCCGCGGTGGTCGGGTTCGGGTACCCGCGGAGGAGGGTCCTCGGCAGGAAGAGGAGGAAGTCCCTCTCGGAGATCGTCTCGCTCGAGAGGTATGGGAATCCATTCATCCCAGGATAGCCGAGGATCACACGAACACGAACGCGGTGCCGATCACAAAGAGGATCGCTGTGGCGACCGCCCCTATCAGGAGCGTCTCGAGACCGCTCCTCCAGGCGTGTCTGCCGACTATCCGGCCCTTCCAGGCGCCCGCAGCGAAGAGAAAGGCTAGGGAGAAGACAACGGAGGCGGGCAGTGAATAGGTCTTCTCCGCGGTGAGGTAGTATGGGACCAGAGGGACGAGCGCGCCGACCAGGAAGGAGAGCCCGATCACGATCCCGACCTTGTACGGTCTCTCGAGATGGGACCTGTGTATGTGGAGCTCGTTGACGAGCATGTCCTCCAGGAACCTGTCCTTGTTCGCCGAGACCCTCCCCACGACCGTTTCAGCCTCGGCCTCGGTGAGGCCCTTATCCACGTACAGGTTCTTCAGCTCCTGTATCTCCTCTTCGCGTTCGTTGTCTATCTCGAACGCCTCGCGCCTCGAGTCGGCGGTGTAGAGGTCCAGCTCCGAGCGGGCCCCAAGGATCCCACCGAAGAACATAGAGACGGCCCCGGCGAGCATTGCAGCGAGGCCTGCGAACCTGATCAAGTTGATGTCTGAGATAGCGCCACCGAAGCCGGTGAGAAACGAGAGGTTGGTTATCAGCCCGTCCGCGAGACCCAGCGCCGAGGAAGAGATCAGGCCCCTGCCGCGGATGTGCTCGTGCTTCTCCTGATACCTCTCTCCGAACCTCCCCTTGAGCGGTTTCCGAGCCGCCGGAGCAGCCTCCCCACTGGACACGGAAGGCGAGCTGCTGGGTGGGTCCGGCTCTCTGCCCATGAGATTTCAGCGCGCTCCCGAGTTTGGCTTATAGGCGTTTACGGCAGGGTCCTTTTCACGTCCACGTCCTTCGGGAGGACCGGGAACGGTGACCGCGCCAGGTTGTTTGGTTCGGACCACTCCAGAGCCATCGGTGTGCCGCAGGCGGGCTCTCGGCCGCGTCCGCAGGCTAGAATCAACGGAAGAACCCAGATTTATAACCCGGAGTTCCAAGAGTTCCTCGAACAATGTCCCTGATGAACAGACGAAGCGAATACTCCTGGGGGAAGACCATGCTCACAGACCTGAGCCTGATCCCCGAGTCCAGAGAGTACAAGCTCGACGACGCCATAAGGATCAACCTTGGATTCAGGGTAATCGGTGGGCTCAGAGAGTCCTTCATACCAGACGTCTGGACGGTCGCATGGGAGGACAACGACAAGATGGTCCGGTTGAGGCTGGAGGCGTCCCTTCGCAGGGCCGGCGCGACCGGAGGCAAGCTGGCCACCACAGGGAAGGAGGTCAGGAGGGCCAAGTTCTACTGGAGCCGCGACCCGGACCTTCCCTACCGGATATGGCCTGCGATCATACATGAAGACGGAAGCGCGCCTATCGTCCCTCTGAACGTGGAGGACGCAAAGTCGAAGTTCCTGGACGTGGTCAAACTCTTCGAGATCCCGGCGTCGACCCTGGGCAGGGGCTCACACAAGATGATCGGCTCTGTTGCGATAAGCTGGGGCCGGAGAAGCTACCTAGAAAAGGGCTCGCTCTCCGGGAAGACTCCACCGGTCGAAATCAAGATTGACTGACGCACCTGACGTGGTCGTAGACTGGGTGGAGGGTTACACCTTCCTGGGCAGCGATGACTCGGGGCACTCCATCGCCTTCGACTCGTCCAAGAAGGGTGTCTCGCGCGGCTTCAGCCCGATGAAGGCGCTTCTCGCCTCTCTGGGAGCGTGCTCCGGGATGGACGTGGTGGCGATCCTCGGGAAGAGGAAGCAGAGGCTGACCTCACTGAAGGTCTCGATCAGCGGGCTAAGACCTGAGTATGGCCTTCCCAAACCGTACACCTCCATCTCCATAAAGTACCTCCTGACCGGAAAGGAGCTCCAGAAGGAGCACGTGGACGAGGCGGTAAGGGGGAGCATCGAAAGATACTGCAGCGTAGCGGCGACCGTGAACTCCCGGGCGAAGATCGAGTACAGCTATGAGATCGCAGAGGGCTAGCTAGACCGTCAGGACGATCTTACCAAAGTGCTCGCCCTTCTCCATCCGGATCTGCGCGTCCATCGCGCTGCTCAGGGGAAACTCTCTGTCGACGACCGGTCGTAGCCTCCTCTGCTTGAAGAGCTCGAGGACCTTGAACAGCTCCCCCGCTCCGCCCATGAAGCTCCCGTAGATCGAGATCTCCTTGCTGTAGATGTAGCGGAGGTCGGTCGTCGCGTCGAAGCCCGTAGTGGCACCGCATGTGACTATCCGTCCGCCCTTAGTCACCGACTTGATGCTCCTCTCCCACGTGGCGTTTCCGACGTGCTCCACGACCACGTCCACCCCCCTGCCCCCCGTATACTTCTTAGTCTCCAGGACGATATCCTGCGTGTTGTGATTTATGACGCTGTCCGCGCCAAGCTCCACGGCTCTGCGGAGCTTCGCATCTGTGCCGGCCGTGGCCACCACGTTCGCGCCGTACGCCTTGGCAATCTGGATCGCGGCGACTCCGACCCCCGAGCCTGCGCCGAGGACGAGCACGGTCTCCCCGGGTTCCAGCGCGGCCTTCTTGACGAGCATGTGGTGGGCTGTGAGGAAGACCAGGGGTACCGAGGCCGCCTGGACAAAGTCCATCCTCTCCGGCTTTGGGATGACGTTCCTCCTCGGGACCGAGACCAGCTCTGCGTAGCCGCCGTCGAACTCGCTCCCGATTATCCCAAAGTACCTGCACTGGTTGTCCTTCCCCGAGAGGCACTTGTCGCACCTACCGCAGCCCACTCCGGGGTTAACTATCACATCCGTACCCTTCTGGAGGTCCTTCTCACCCGCGGGCACCTCCTCGACCACCCCAGAGATGTCCGATCCTGAGATGTGGGGAAGGTTGACCTTGACCCGCGGAGGACCGATCCTGCCCCAGATGTCGAGGTGGTTCAGCGCACAGGCCTTCACCCTTACCAGGACCTCCTCGGACCCGCGGACGGGGTCGGGGGCGTCCTCATAGCGCAGCACCTCCGGTCCGCCGTACTCATGGAAGCGAACTGCCTTCATGCTCTCAAGGCGGTCCGCCGCCCTTTATAGGGTAACGAGCTAGCGGGTGCCACGTTCCCGTCCGCGGTTCCGGGCCATGAAGAGGAGCCCGAGCCCGAACCCTGCCAGGGCGCCGAAGAGATGTGCAAAGACGTTGACCCCCGGTCCCGAGCTATCTATGAAGAGCAGCGCGGCGTAGAGCACCGCTATCACGAGAGCGGGTCCCTTCCTCTCCAGGGCCACGTAGGCGCCCACGAGGCCGAATATCGCCCCGGACGCGCCGCCGGTGGGAGCGTTCAGGGGGATGAGGAAGAGGGACGCCACGTTCCCCAGAAGGCCGGCGCCGAAATAGATCCCGAGGTACTGGCCCCTCGAGTAGCTGCCTTCCACCACCATCCCGAAGTAGAAGAGAGCGAACATGTTGAACAGTATGTGCAGGATATCGAAGTGGACGAACATCGCCGTGAAGGGCTGCCAGTAGAACCCGGCGAAGAACAGTTCGCCTGTCTGCGCGAGTAGGAGCACGGCATCGTTGCCTCCTATCAGGAGCACGATGAAGACGGCCACGTTCGCGACGAGGAGGACGAATGTGATGGACGAGGTTAGGTTCTGTCCCCTCCCGAGATAACCCATCCTCGGGGCTCGACACTCCTCGATTATTTAAGAAGGCGGCAGAATACTTTCAGTACACCCTCCCTTGGCGTCCGGCCTGCCGGAGTATCATGGTTATATACGGAAAATGGACGAAATGGTCCTTTGGGAATGAGCCAGCGCCACTCTGTCTTCAGGAACGAGAGCGTGCTTGTACCAGAGTACATCCCGTCAGCCACACCGCACAGAGGAGACCAGATGAAGGCACTCGAGATGTACTTTCAGGGTGTCGTCGAGCGCTCCGATCGCATGAGCCAGAACGTCCTGCTCTCCGGCCCCGTCGGCTCGGGCAAGACTATGCTGGCCAAGAAGCTGGGCACGACGCTCGAGAAGAGCGCCTCGCTCTACGGCAACCGCGTCAAGTTTTTCCATGTAAACTGCCGGATCGACAGGTCGCTGCAGGCCATCCTGACAAAGTGCCTGCACTTCCTCGGGCACGGCTATCCGTCCAGGGGGTTCGGGTTCGAGGAGCTGCTCCAGTCGTTCTTCGAGGCCCTGACCGGCGACAAGATACACCTCATCGTGGCGTTCGACGAGGTCGACTCGCTCGTCACCGTCGACCCTTCCTCGCTCTACACAATCACGAGGCTCCGTGAGATCTCCCAGGACGCGCAGGTCTTCTCATCGCTCCTGATATCGAAGACGCTGGACTACCTCAAGATGGTGGACCTCAGCACGCTCAGCTCCCTCCAGTGGAACTCGATCTCCCTCGACCCGTACTCGTTGCAGCAGCTCTACGACATCCTGAGCTCCAGGAGCCAGGACGCGTTCAACGACGGCTGTGTAGAGGATGACTCGCTCGAGCTTGCCGCAGAGATAGCGAGCACCTACGGCGACGCGCGGTACGCCCTCGACCTCATCTACAGGGCAGGGAGGATGGCCGATGTCGCCGACGCGTCTATGATAACACCCGAGCACGTGAGACGTGCAAAGGCTTCTCTGCCTCCCCAGTTCAAGAAGGAGGAGCTGGCCTACCTCGGCAGGCACCAGAGGCTGATCCTCATCTCGATATCCAACCTCCTGAAGAAGAGCGACTCCGCCGCATACATCACGATCGGCGAGGCGGAGAAGAGCTACGACGCGCTCTGCGAGAGCATGGGCGTGACCGCGAACCATCACACGCAGGTCTGGAATGACATCAACGAGCTGTCGCGCAAGGGGATCATAGAGACGCAGATCTCTGGAAAGGGCGTGCGAGGAAGGACCACGATGATCGGGCTCTCGCTCGTCTCGGCGGAGCAGCTGATAGACGAACTGAGGAGCATGGTCGCCGATGTTAGAGGTTGAGGACGTCTTCTCGTCCTACGGACGCGTGAAGGTCGTATCCGTCATGATGGAGAGCAGCGAGCTGAACATCTCTGAGATAACCCGGAGGTCTGGGATATCGCACTCGTCTGTCGAGCTGCACCTGGCGTTCCTGGTGGAGGCAGGCCTGATAACGGAGAAGAGGTTCAACCGGATAAGGATATTCAGGGTCAACCACTCGAGCCCACGCGCGTCCCTCCTGCAGCGCTTCCTGGCCGACTGGCGCTCCCTCGCCTCCTCCTATGCCGCCGCCGAGATAGCCTTCAACTAGCGATGCTGTCGGTCAGCGCTTTCTTGTAGCGCTCATAGACGCCCTTGTCAGGGCCGTGCTCTGCACAGAGACAGAGCGACGAGACCTTCCTCCTGTCGCAGGCGTCCAGGTAGGGACATCCCGCGCACGCCTCTTTTCCACAGATGAAGCAGCGCACCGTCAGTTCGATCTCCTCGCCGACCGAGAGTCTTATCGTCCTCACAGCCGACTCCAGGTCGGTCTCGGCGTCCATCTTGAAACCCATCGACTTGTCGTACCTGACCCCCTGCCTCATGAGGAGAGAGAACTCCTCCCTCCCCAACCTCGGCAGGGTGAACCAGCCCCCGATGAGGATCTTCATCGGCCTGCCTCCTTCGCTAGGAACTTGTCGTATGTCTCGTCCAGGTCGAGGGTCTGCTCCAGTCGCTGTCTGAACTCCTTGGAGGCGCACAGAGCGAAAAGGTACGGTAGGTCCTGCGTGCGCGCGCTGGCGCCACTCGTCGAGGCGCGCTTCGCGTACCTGACGGAGAGCTCCCTTATCTTCTTCGAGTCGTTCCAGATCCTAAGAAGCATCGGGAACGGGAGGTCCTCCGAGACGTATCTGACGTTCTCCCCTCTCACGATCGGGTGCAGGTCCTGCGAGAGCATCCCGTCCAGGTAGCGGAGCAGCCTCCACTCCCGGGTGGCCCCGATCTTGCCGATGATCATGTCCGCCCTCGAGAGGACCTCGAGCGCCGCGGCCAGCTTCTCGGGCGCGAGCCTCGCCCTCAGGACGCAGGTGTAGATCTCCCTTACTTTCTCGACGGGCGGGAGGGAGATGCTCCTGAGCGCGGTCAGCGCCGTGGAGGCGTCCGGAGCCTCGAAGAAGGCGTTCAAGCCCTGGCTCACGGATGCCGAGACGTCCTTGTAGGCGGCGGAGTGGGCGTCGCCGACGCTCTGCATCAGGTTGATCGCGTGCCTCAGGTCTCCACCGGCGCGCCTGACGTAGCTCTGGAACGCGACGTCGGTCATCTTGACCCCCTCGCGCTCGGCGATCATCCTCAGGTACATCTCGACCTCGCGCGGGGGCGGGGGCTTGAACCTGACGGTGATGCAGGAGGAACCCAGCTTCTTCAGCTCGTCGGCGTCCTGGTCGTTCGCCGCCATGATGATGGGGTTCTCCGTGGCCTTGACAGCGTCCTTGATGAACTCGACACCTCCATAGTCCGACCTCCCGAGAAGCCCGTCGACCTCGTCCAGGAAGATCAGCGACCTCTCACCGAAGAGATTGACCGTCCTTATCGCCTCCCCGATCTTCCTCTGAAGCTTCTCCTTCGTCCGGACGTCGCTCGCGTTGAGGTCGACAATGCTCATCCCTGTCTGCTTGGCGATGAGCGTGACGAGCGTCGTCTTTCCCGTCCCGGGGGGCCCGACCAGGAGCATCGCCTTCTTTCCGGGCTTCCACTCCTTCAACCAGAGGCTGACCGCCATCCTGGCCTCCTCGTTTCCCACCATCTCTGCGATGCTCTTTGGCCTGTACTTCTCGACCCACATCCTAGAACGCTCCACCTATGAAGACGATGAGCCCTATTAACATCCCCAGGAGCGCCTGCTTCTTCACCCTCAGTGCGCGGTCGGCGGTCGGCCTGCTCAGGATCGCGTAGGCGAGATAGATGAAGACAAGGTCAGGGATTATCACGCCGAACCTGTAGAAGAGGCTGACCGAGAGCAGGAGCAGGGGGAGCAGGCTCGAGACCACCGAGGCCAGAAAGAAACCCGCTCCCAGGGCAGCGGCCTGCTTCAACCCGTGGACCCTCGCGAACGACCTTATGCCCCTCTTCTCGTCTCCCATGACGTCCGCCATCGCCTTGACCACCTCCCTACCCACTCCCGAGAGGAACGCCGTCCCAGCCATGAATAGTAGGAGAGAGCTCGTGACGCTGCCCCCAGATATTATCCCTCCGTAGATGAACGGGATAGCCAGCGAGGACGCAACTATCAGGTTACCAGGAAGGCCGTATTTCTTGGCCCTGTGGTTGTAGAGCCAGGAGAGGAACGCATACAGAAGAGCGACGGCGACCGCCGCCCAGTTCAGCAGGACGATGGAGGCAAGGACCCCGATGGCGAGCATGGCGACCGCCAGCCCTAGTGCTCCCCGAAGCGTGATCGCGCCGCTCGGCAGCGGCCTGTCAGGCTGGTTGACCCTGTCGACCTCGATGTCATAGTAGTCGTTGATAACCATCGAGTAGCCGCAGATGGCGAAGCCGGTTACGAAACCGAGCAGGAGTGCGGCCGCGTCTATCGCCGCGGGTTTCGAGACGAAGGCGCCCACGATGACCGCGAACCCGATCATCGAGCAGTTGATCGGTCTCAGGATCGAGACGAAGGCCCGGAGGCTCAATCTTGACACTACTTGTGGAAGTTCGCCCTGCCGACCTTGTAGTAGATGACCTCGCCCCTTCTCTCGATCACGGCGACGATCGCCTCCTTCCCCATCTTGACTATCTGGCGCACCGACTCACCAAGCTCCTCGACCTCCCTCTCGGTTCCCTCGTCGAGCGCGAAGACGACGAACTTTGCCGCCTTTTCGGGGAAGTCTCCTCTCTCATAGACCCTGAGGTCTGTGCCAAACCCGAACCCATCCTTGACGATGTATCCTCTGGACCTGAGGTCCCTGTATATCATGAACTTGGTCCAGGAATCACCCGCCCGCGCCTGGCTCATCTCCGCCAGCTGGTCGAAGGTGACCTCTCTGCCGCGGTCGTCTCTCAGCCTCACCCTGCCGGTGAAAAGCATGTAGAGCGCCTCATAGTCCTTGAGGACCAGCCTCTTTCCCTCCCTCTCGCCGTAGCCGACCTGCTCGAGCTCGCCAAACCTCCCACTGTCCTCGATGACGACTTTCTCGCCCTTGAGCAACGCGTCAAAGGCCTCGGTCGTCTTCTCCTGGCTCTCCAATTTTCACCTGCTCGCGCCCCCGAAGCGATATTAAGCGTTTCAGAGCGGTGAGCGGCAAAGTCTTTTAGACGCAACGTCGGCGCGGCTCAACGGTTTGAGAGAGAACTTCTTCTCCCTGCGGACGGTGATGTGGGAAGAAGGCTGCGTGAAGATGATAGACCAGACGGCGCTGCCTCAGCGCCTGGTCTACAAGACCTTCGATTCATGGGAGGGCGTAGCCGACGCGATCAGGCGCATGGTGATCAGGGGGGCGCCCGCCATCGGTGTGGCCGCGGCGATGGGGGTGGCGCTGGCGGCGGACCGTTCGCGCTCCGAGGGGCGCGACCAGCTTCTGAAGGAGATCGATAGAGCGGCGGAGGGACTCAGGCGGACCCGTCCGACGGCGGTGAACCTCTTCTGGGGGATCGACAGGGTGGTCGCGACCGCCCGGAGGGCCGGACCGAGCGTCGACAAGATCAGAGACGCAACGGTCGAGGAGGCGAAGAGGATGGCCGAGGAGGACGTCGAGTCGAACAGGCGGCTCGGGGCGTTCGGTGCCCCCCTGCTCGATGACGGGGACGTGGTGATGACCCAGTGCAACGCCGGGGCGCTCGCCACGGTCGGATACGGGACGGCCCTGGGTGTGATCCGGGCCGCCCGGGAGGCAGGGAAGTGCGTCAAGGTCATAGTGAACGAGACACGTCCAGCGCTGCAGGGCTCCAGGCTGACGGCGTTCGAGCTGGTCCGCGACGGCTTCCACTGTACCCTGATCTCCGACACGGCGGTCGGATTCATGATGAGCAGCGGCAGGGTGGACAAGGTGATCGTTGGCGCGGACCGCATAACCAGGGACGGCTATGTCTTCAACAAGATCGGGACCTACCAGGTCGCGGTCCTCGCACAGAGGCACGGCATACCGTTCTATCCGGCGGCGCCCCGGTCGACCTTCGATCTGAAGAGGACCCACGACCAGATAGTGATCGAAGAGAGGGCTTACGACGAGGTCGTCCGCGTCAAGGGGAGGAGAATCGCGCCAAAGGGGATCCCGGTGGCGAACCCGGCCTTCGACAAGACACCTCCAGAGCTCGTCACCTGCATAGTCACGGACTTTGGCCTGATAAGAAGCCCCATCGAGCAGAACCTCCAGACAGTAATCGGTTAGTATCGTCAGTCTTGGATGTGGGTTCGTCTCGTGCCCTCATGCGTCTGCGAGTCATTCGGCCCGAGCTCGGAGACCCGAATTCCCTTTGCGCTTCTCTGGCTCACTGGCTCACTGGCGTGATCATAGCTCTGAAGATGGATCGCTCAGGGTCACCGATATTAAGCGGACATGGCGATTGGGTACGCATTGGTGTTTTCTTTCAAGGCAAGGAGGTATGAGCCAGAGGACGATCCCGCGATAGACGCGCTTCTCATGAAAAGTCTTCCCGGTTACGATGGAAGAGAAAGATGGAGCTGGATGCACAAGAACGGCCCTCTAGGGTTCCACGGCTCCGAAGGTGACATCTGGGTGGCCGAGAGCGCCGATGAAAGCCTGGTGGGGTACTATGGTAGGATTCGGTATTCGATGCGCTGCTTCGGGAGAACGGTCATAGCTTCACAGGGTCTTAACCTGGCTACCGATTCAAAATTCAGAAAGCACGGGATCGCCACGCAACTCCTGGGCTCATCACTCCGGGACGCAAAGAAAAATGGGATATGTCTGACGTTCGGTTTTCCCAATCGTCTCTCCTATCCGCTCGCGATCAAACAAGGCGGCCACGACATGGGCGAGGCGGGAGAACTCCATCTCGTACTCGACCGCGAACCATATCTCAACTCACGACAGATTGGTCCGTTCCGGAAGACCCTGCGAAGGACCGAGCTCGCGCTACTGGGCGCGGGTCAGTCACGACACGCAACGGAACGGTCCTCCGATCGTCTTGAGCCGATGCAAGGATTCGCGAAAGATATCGATTCAATCTGGATCTCCATCAGAGACAAATTCGATCTCGGCCTAGAGCGGGCTTTGCCATATCTGACGTGGCGCTATGACCGGCGTTGGGGAGACTATCGGACCGTAAGCTTGGCTAAGGAGGACCAGACGTGTGGATACATCGTAACAGGAACGTCGATCAAGAGAGGCCTGAAGGTCACCACGATTTACGAACTGCTCGCCAGAGGTGACGAATCTCGGACCTATGAGACGCTCATTGAGAGCGCCATCGAAGGGTCCCGTAGCGAAGGCTCGACCTACATGACTGTCTCGGCCTCGTCTTCCGAAGGTGCTCTTCGGAGCCTTGGGAGAGCTGGCTTTCGGAAGGTCAGATGGGGCGCACGGTACGTCACGTTCCCGTACGAAGAATGTCTACGCCCGCGGATGGAATGCGCCAGGGCGTACCAATCGCTCGGGGACCGGGATTATCTATGATTTGCACGAATAGCACCTACAAACGAGATGGCCACTGGGTCCAGACAGAGCCTTCTCCATGCTGTTGCCTGTGGATGTCCCGTACTGTTTTCGGCAAGATTGAGTACAAGACCAGGAATCGCTCGTCAGAACCCCCAGGCTGCTGAAGTTCTCCACTAGGGGAGCATTTATCCGAGACTTGTTTGGCGGGCCTTCGGGCCCGTAGCCTAGTACGAGTTAGCGGCCGCCTATCCGTTCTGAGCTAGCAGCAAGCTCGGTCGGACCTGATGGGGCGGGGAGGAGTATACGGTCCCGGAAGGATAATCATCGAGAGTTGCTCCACGAAGATCGTGCTTAAGCAGGACCAGGCGGCGTCGCAGGTCCTCAAGGAGGCGTTCAACCTCAGTGACGGCGAGGAGAAGTTCATCATCAACGCGAGGATCGGGCAGGGAATCTTGGTGACCCAAGAGGGGCGCATTCCTTTCTACAATTTCCTCAGCGACGAGGAG
>JAPCJS010000190.1 GCA_027886825.1 Nitrososphaerota archaeon | reverse complement strand
TTCTTGAAGTAGGGGATGACCTGCCGCGAGTAGATCCTCATCGCCCTATCCGGGTCGGCGCTGATCTCGCTGATTATCACCTGGTCCGCGCCGATCTTCTGATACCTGCTCAGGACGTCGATCACCTCGTCACCGCTCTGGAAGACGTACATCGTGTCGAGGATCTGTCTGTCTGTGAGCGAGTCGGCGCTCGCCTCTATCTTCCTGGGGTCCATCTCGTTGAAGTTCCTGCTGATGTTCGCGCCCGCGATCAGCTTCCTGACCCTGGCCACGATCTTGTCCACCGGGCCGGTCGCGAAGTTGATCAGGACGGCGCGCTCCTTCTTCTTCGGATCGCTCCCGACCGACCTGGCCCCGGCCTCGAACTCAGGGAAGACCAGGTCCCTGATCCTCTCTACCGTGCCCGTGGTCATCAGCCGATCGGCGCACTTCCCTGCCAGGAACGCTGACTTGCGCCCTATCGCCGAGAAGTAGATGGGCGGCGGGTGCGCCGGCCTCACGTGGTACATCACCATCTGCATCTTGAAGTACTTCCCCTCGAAGTCGAAGTAGTCCCGCTCCGTCCAGAGCCTCCTTATGAGCTCGGCCGCCTCGATCAGCCTCTCCATCCTCTCCTCCCACGGGGGGAACGACGAAAGGAAGCGCCGCTCGTTCATCGCCTCGCCTGACCCGAGTCCGAGCGCGAACCTGCCGGGGTACATCTTCTCCATCGTCGCCGCGGCCTGCGCGATGATGGCCGGGTGATAGCGCGCCCCGATGGGCACCGTGACGTCCGGCCCCACGGTGATCCTCTTCGTCCTGGCGGCGATCGCGGCGAGCACCTCCCAGACGAAGAAGCTGTGCTTGAACGAGTCGTGCCAGGGAAGAAAGTGGTCTCCCATCCAGAGGTAGTCGAAGCCCGCCTTCTCGGCGCCTATGGGGTACTTCAGGGTGTACTCCTCGTCGAAGGTCATCATGAAGGAAGCGTCCAGTCCGAGCTTCAGCGTCTTCTTCAACTCGTATCTATCCGGTTCGGGACCTAAATAACTAATCGCAGAACTGCCACCCACTGTCTCCTCAATCCTCGACTCACAGGGGCGCCGGACAGGTCAGCTCCGGAGACCGTCACTCCTGGGCTGGTGCGGGGGATGATCGTCGCCCTTGCGGCCTAGAGAAGACCCCTTCCGAGGTTCGGCCAGATGACCTCGACCTTTCCGTTCCTGATCCCATAGTACCTATCGTGCATCTTCGCGGTCGTGTCGCCGTGGGGCGGGACGAGCTCGAACAGGTCCCCTGTCCTTATCTCTCTGCTCGCGTTCCTGCAGTTCACGTAAGCCATCTCCTCTCTTAGATTGACGCGATCTATTCCTTTGAGGTCCTTGAACCTGGGGCCGACGACCTGCGAATAGTCGGTCCCCGACTCGTTGGCACACGAGTTCAGCCCTGCGTCGAAGACGGCCTCGTCCGGTCTCGGCCTGCTGATGCACCTGGTCAGCACGCTAAGAGAGGGTTCGAAGACCTCCAGTCCCTCGACTTGGGAGTCTTGCCAGTCGCTGAAGACGTAGTTCCCTGCCTGGACGCCGACGTCCCTGAGCCCGCTGTACTCCGGGGTGATGTTCCAAGTCACAGTGTGGCCGCCGCTGAGCATCTCGACGCCGTAGCCCGCTGCCTCCAGACTCTCCTTCAGCCTCACGATCTCGTCGAGGAAGGCGAAATGGTCGGCCCTGCGCTTTAGGAAAGGCCCGGACAGGTTCCCTTCATGCCACCAGATTCCCCTGAAATGGATCCCGTCGAGCCTGTTGATCTCCCCCACGAACCCCTTGATGTCGTCGAGCGGCACACCACAGCTTCCCGGGTGCGCGTAGACCTCGACCGCTACGTTGACCCTTGCGCCAAGGTCGCGGCCGATCTCCGAGATCTGTCTCGCGTTGGCGACGTCGTCGACGGTCATTGTAATCGCTCCGTGCCTCGCCAGACCGCACAGCCTCGCGATCTTGCTCCTGCCATAGACCTCGCGCGTGATCAGGATGTCGCCGATGCCAGAGTCCACGTACAGCTCTGCGAGCCCGGGAGACGTCATCGACACTCCGACCGCGCCCGCTGCGATCTGTTTCCTTGCGATCTGTGGAAGGCGATGTCCCTTTTGATGAGGGCGGAGGGCGGCGCCCTTCTTGCTCCTGTAGTAGCTCCCCATCGTCTCGATGTTCTTATCCATCGCATCGAGGTCGATGAGCAGGGCCGGCGTCTCGATCTCTTCTACGGGCATCCCGATGTGCATGTTTTTTCTCCTGCCACTCCCATCCCTGTACCTTTCCCAGCGTTTTTCTACTTTACCGGGGATGTCAGATGCCTCTATCCGAAGCGTAGGACTCGTTCAGTCAAGACCTTCAGGAAAGACCCTTTCTCGTCCATATCAGCCCAGTTCGAGGAAGGCGCGACATGGCGAAGCGCAGCTCTTCGCTATCTTCAGAGGCAGCGCTGTGAGCCTCGCCCTCGAGACACCCGCACTGGTGAGGTTGACGAGCGGTGCGAGAAGGAGCGTATCTGTCGCGAAAAACTCGGGAAAGAAGTTCTCCCTTCCGTCCCTGTCGAACGAAGGGATGTCACTTCCCAGGATGCCGACCTTCCTGTCGATGGCCCACCTGACCAGCTCATACTTCAGACCGGGGGACTGCGAGATGTAGTTCTCCTTGTTCCAGTACCTGTCCCACCCCGTCGCGATGAGTAGTGCCTCATCCTCTGACGGCATCTCTCCGCTCTCCATCAGGGCGTCCTCGACCTTCTCGAGCGTGATGTACTCCCTGGGAGCGACCTCGACCCTCACGATCACGGCGTCGACGATGAAACGCTCCAGCGGTACCTCCGAGATGTTCGGCCTGTCCTTGTAGGCGTGCGCGCCGGTCGCGAGATACGTCCCTGACTGGCACCCAAAGCTGACCTTCTGGCCATACGTCTTCCCTTTCCCGTCCTTCCAGGCCATCGGTTCGAGCTCTTCTACGACTACCGGAGGATAGAACCAGTCATAGTACCGCATCCCTGTCTCCAGCGGACCTGAGACCTCGAGAAGCTTATCCGAGTTCATGCTGGATCGCGACCCTGCGAGACAACGACGGGCCTGGTCAGACGCAGATGCGTTATCAACGTTCTCGGGACGACACCAGTCGGCAGGATACTTAAGCGCCGCCTTCCAAGGACTGGAGAGAAGCGGTTGAAAATAGGGATTCAGATTCCGCACTCTGACCCCGCGAGGGCCTCCGTCCCCGACCTCATAAGGAGGTGCCAGCTCGCGGAGAAGAACGGTTTCGACTCGTTATGGCTCGAGGACCACGTAATCGGGGGAGACCGCTCCGCGGTAGTCTGGCTCGAGTGCTTCGCCCTCCTGACCGTAATGGCCCTGAACACCAAGAAGACCGTCCTCGGTCCCATCGTCACCGACGTGCTCAGACGGCAACCCGTGACGCTCGCACAGACCGTCGCGTCCCTCGACCGCATCTCGGACGGGAGGTTCGTCCTCGGACTCGGAGCGGGGGAGGCGATGAACCTGGCACCCTTCGGGATAGAGATGGAGCACCTGGTCTCGAGGCTGGAAGAGGCGATCAAGGCGATGAAGCTTCTCTGGGGATCGAGTCCCAGTCGACGCGCCGAGTTCAGGGGCGAGCACTACAGCCTCAGCGAAGCATACATGCAGGTGAGACCCGTGCAGGAGCCCCATCCCCCGATCTATATCGGTGCGTTCGGCAGCAGGATGCTCGAGCTGACGGGGAGGCTCGCTGACGGCTGGGTACCGACCCAGCACTCGCCTGAGACCTACAAGGCGACCCTGAAGGTCGTCCACGGACACGCTACGAGAGCGGGAAGAGAGACATCCTCGGTCGAGCCCGTCCTCTGCCTCCTCGGGTGCGTCCGCAAGGACGGAGAAGAGGCAAGGAGAAGGATGGTGGACACGGCGAAGCTCTGCGTCGCCCTCTTCCCGGAGATAATGGCGGCGCTGGTGCCAGAGGCCAAATCCCCCGGTCCAGAGTTCACGATGGTCCGGCTCAGGGAGGGCGACTGGAGAGCGCTGTACGAGTCTGCGAAGGAGATACCTGCGAACAAGGCGCTCACGACTGTCATAGCGGGCGATGTTCCGGAAGTGATCGAGCAGATCGAGGACTTTGCCGAGGCTGGGGTGAAGCACCTTATCATCTCGCTTAGGGATTCGGACGACGATCAGGTCGTCAGGGACTTT
>JAPCJS010000035.1 GCA_027886825.1 Nitrososphaerota archaeon | reverse complement strand
GGTTCAGCGCTGCCTCGAGGGAGGCGGCCTCCCTCTCTCCGATGCACTCGAACGTGATCTCGACCGTTAGGGTCATTCGGCGACCTTCTGGAGCACGGCGCGCGTGAACTCGTCCCTCTTCGTCATCGGGATCTTCGCGCCGGCGGCCATGCTGTGCCCTCCGCCAACGCCCCCGACGAACTCCGCAGCCTGCTTCATGATCAGGCCCAGGTTCACCTCCTTGGGGAAGGAGGCCCCAAGCCGCGAGGAGAACTTCAGCTCCGTGTCACCGGAGCGGGTCCTCACGAGGACCATCTTGTCTCTGTACTTGTCGGAGGACGCCAGGAGCGAGGATATCGATCCGGTCATCCTCTCCTCGATGAACTCGTCGCCTATGACGACGGCCACGTCCCCGTGGGTCGCAACCCTGTCGCCGGCCGTCTGGAGGATCTGGAGCGCCTTGTTGAGCTTCAGGCGATACTCCCCGATGAGCTTGAGGGCCTCGGAGAGCGCTGTGTCCCTGTCTCCGAGAGAGATCGCGATGCCCACGTCTGTGGCGTCCATCCTGCCGCAGGCGTTGAGGAGCGTCGCGAACTCCCTCGCGTCGTGCATCGGCGTCAGTGCGTCCTCGTAGCGCAGCGAGTATATCTCCCCTATCAGCTCCGAGATGACCATCGAGCCATCGCCGCCCGTGCCCACGAAGCTCGTCAGCACCTCCAGCAGCTTCTGCCTCTCCCCGTCGGAGAGCTCGGCGAGGTTCCGCCACCTGCCATGCTCCTTGAGGACGAACCCGGTGTTCGAGAGAGCCGCGAGGCAGGCGTCCTTGGCGCCTGAGAGCCCCGTGAGGTATGGCGTGTACGTCATGGCGATCGCCTCGTGTATCGGCCTCGTCTCGCGTCCGTGGAAGAGAAAGTCCTTGGAGACTGTGATGAGGCCCTTCTCCACCCCGTCCTCCAGAGCCTTCCTGTTGAGCCCTGTGAGTGAACGGTTCGGCCCGGAGTCCTGACGGTCCCCTAGGGCCCCTATGATCGCCGAGGGCGAGAGGTCCTTGTTCCTCTCATCGAGGGAGAGGGCAAGGATGTACGCCATGGTCGAGGAGCTTACCTCCGAACCACCATCGTAGCCGAAGCTCCAGGCGTTCAGCACGTTCGGACGGCCGGCGTGCTCGGAGGGGAGCTGGTGATGGTCTACGATCAGGAAGTTGACCCCGAATGCGGCCGTGAGCTGGTCGATCATCCCCGATCCGAGGTCTGTGAACAGGTAGAAATCGAACTGGTCGCTCCTGAGAGCGTCTATCGCCTTCATGTCCAGGTCAGGGATCGCCCTGACCGAGGCGATCGCACCCATCCTAAGGAGGGCGTGGAACGCTATCGACCCGCTCGAGAGGCCGTCGGCGTCGATGTGGGTGACCACCAGTATCCGCTTCTTCTCCTTGGAGAGGCGCGAGATGAGCCTGGAGGCCTCCGATGCCCTGGCGTTGAGTGCTCCGGGGTCCGGCATACCTAGTGCCAGACCTCCGCTAGGTCAGCTGAGCTACAACTGCGGTATACTTGAAGTCGCTCGGCAGGACTCCGACTTTCTTATAGTGCTTGGAGAGACGGTATATCTTCGCCTCTATGAGCTCCAGAGAGCGGACGTTTCTCCTGTCCGACTTGAAGTTGGCGAGGTGCGACTGGACACGCTGGGCCCTCTCGAGCAGGTTCTGGAGGTCCTCAGGGAGCGCCGGAGCGAGCTTGTTCTCCCTCAGGAGGGTCGTGATCGACTTGCCGATTATCGGTTTCACCAGAGGGATCCCGTACTCGTCCCTCAGCCGGACCCCGATCTGACTGGGCGTGAGACCTTCCTTGCCCATCTTTATCGTCATCGCGCTTACCTCATCGGCGCTATAGGTCAGCCAGCTCGGAGGCCTCTTGCTCGTGGGCCTGGTCTGGTGACTCTTCCCGTGCCGATGGGAATGAATTCTTGCCAATATGAAGCAGCGCGACTCCGAAGGTGGCCTGTTTAAAACCGTTGCCCAGCCTCGGGGCCGGTGTACCAGGAAGCGAACTTCCTCATGGACTCGCCCCTGTGAGAGATCGCGCACTTCTCTTCGAGCGTCAGCGCTCCCATGGACCTTCTGCCTCCTGAAGGGATGAAGACGGGGTCGAAACCGAACCCGTTCTCGCCGGACGCAGACTTCGAGATCCGGCCGGTGACCTCGCCCTCGAAGACGCGGGGCTCTCCCGTGGGCTCGCAGAAGGCCACCGCGCTCCGGAAGCGGGCTCTCCTCGACCTTGCCCCCTCCAGGAGAGCAAGGACCCCGCGTATCCCCAAGGTCTTGTAGACGTAGGAAGACGACGGACCGGGGAAGCCTCCGAGCGCCTCGACGAACAGCCCAGCGTCCTCGACTATGAGCGGACGGTCATATATGCGAGAAGCAGCCCGGGCAGAGAAGGCGGCGACCTCGGAGACGGTCTCGGCCTGTATCTCGACCCCCTTCCCGTCGAACGGAACGGCCTCGATCCCGTAGGGTGAGAGCACGATGCGCGCCTCCTGGATCTTCCCGCGGTTGGAGGTCGCGAAGTAAACTGGCCTACTCGAGCCTGGCATATCTACCTCGCCTCTCGATCTCGATGAGCTTCCTGCCCACCGTCCTCGCCCTCGCCTCGCCTACCTCTCTGGTGTATCCCTTGACGAAGGAAGACATCACCCTGGCGGCGATCTCGGCGTGGGCACCGATTAGCGTCTCCTTGATGAGCCTCAGATCTACCGCGTGGTCCTCGACCCTTATGGAGTGGGTCGCGAGCCCGAAATCTATGAGGTGCACCCCCCCATCGTCCAGCAGTACGTTGGAAGTCGTCAGGTCCCCGTGCATGATCCCTCCGAGGTGCAGCCTTCCGACCGCGATCCCGAACTCGGTCGAGACCCTCGCCCGGTCCCGTCCCGGGGACTCTAGGAACGATTTCAGCCGCGTCCCCTCGATCTCTTCCATGACTATGAGCGACTCCCTCTGCGAGACGTAGTACAGAGAGGGGGTGCTCACACCCGACGATTTGGCGTCGTGGAGTATCTCCGCCTCCCGAACCGTGCGCTGCGCCCGTATCTCGGCGTCGAGCTCGGGGTGCCTGTACGGCAGCGGCTTCCTGAACTTGAAGATCGCCTTCTCTCCCGCCCACTCGTCCGAGAAGATGTCCGCCTCTGCCCCTCGGTAGACGAGCTTCACGCGCTCGTCCTCCAGGGGAGCGGGACCGTATCCAGCCTCCACGACTGCCGGATGATGCTTTCGCCGACGGGCACCGTGATGCCGGCGCCATAGGCCAGAAGACCGGTCCAGGCGATCTGTGCCCCACAGTCGCCGCTGTACCGTATCGGTACGACGCTGAGCCTGGCAGAGTGTCTCTGGACCATCACGCTCAGCATCTCCGCGAGCCTCTTGTTTGCGGCCACCCCTCCGACGACCATGACCTCCTTGTTGCCGGTGAAAGCGAGGGCCCTCTCAGTGACCTCCACGGTGGTAGCAAAGGCGCTCTCCTGCACCGAGAAGCAGACGTCCTCGAAAGGCTCGCCGTCGTCCACCAGCCTCTTGGCCGCAGTCAGAAGCCCCGAGAATGAGACGTCGTTCCCCTTCACGGTATATGGCAGCCTCAGGTACCTGTTGGAACGAGAGGCCGCCTCTTCTATCCGCCTTCCGCACGGCGAAGAGTACCCGACGTAACGGCCGAGCTGGTCAAGGAGCTGTCCCAGAGTGAGGTCGAGCGTCTCGCCGAGGACCCGCCACATCCTCGACGAGCACGAGACCACCATGGTGTGGCCACCGGATATCAGGAGGACGAGCGGGGAGGTGGCGCCGGTCAGCATGCAGCCGAGCTCGATGTGCCCGATGGCGTGGTTCACTGGGACCAGGGGCTTGCCGAGCGCGAGGGCAAGCGCACGCGCAGACACGGCCCCCACCCTGAGGCATGGCCCGAGACCAGGACCCATCGCGTAGGCCACCGCGTCCAGGTCCTGACCATTCTTGCCGGATGCCACGAGCGCTTCCTTGATGACTCTGGCAGCCACAGCCGAGTGATGATTGGAGGCCTCGGTGGGGTGGATCCCGCTCCCCTCGGGAGGAAGATAGACGTCTTTGACGTCGCTGAGGATACCCTCCTTCTCCGTGACGACCGAGGCCGAGAAGGTGTGGGCGGTGCTCTCTATCCCGAGGATGCAGAGATTCCCGTTCACGTCTCTATCTTTCGGGCCGGACTCCCTCAACCGCTGATAAAGCTATTGAGCGATCTCGGCGCCGGTCCTGCTCTCACGTCAATCCCTCGCCGAACTCCTGTCGTTTTTTCGATCGTAGAAGATCAAAGAAACTCTCCTCTTCGCAGCTCGGTGGCGGTCTTATTCGTGCGTATTCGAGTCGTTAAATAGTCTTGTAGTGCGGCAACGGTGATATGGAAGTAGACGTCGGAACCGCGGAGCCGGCGAGCATCGAACGCGTCTCCACGGGAAGCGCGGAGCTCGACTCTGTCTTGAGTGGGGGTTTCCCGAGAGGGAGCCTCATCCTGGTCAGTGGGAATCCCGGAACAGGGAAGACGACACTGACAGCAGGGTTCCTCTACGCCGGGGCGAAGGACGGCGTCGAGAACGGCATCTACGTCTCCTTCTGCGAAGGACGGAAGAGCTTCTATGAGAACATGATGACCCTGGGGCTCGACTTTGAGAGATTGGAGAAGGAGGGCCATTTCCGCTTCATGGAGATGTTCACGACGACGAGAGAAGGCATGGGCGGGATCACAGGAGACATCCTGAACGGGATCAGAAAGTTCGGGGCCAAGAGACTGGTGATCGACTCCTACTCGGTGATGACACAGGCGCTGGGCGGGCTCTATGAAGGACGGCAGGTGCTGCACAATATCCTGGGCAAGATAGTGAGGACCTTGGGCTGCACCACGCTCGTGATCGGAGAGCAGCCGAGCGGTGAGACACGGATAGGGGATGGGGCCGAGGAGTTCGTCGCAGATGGGGTGCTGAGCCTGAAGCTGACGATTCCAAGAGAGCTGGAGATCAGGAAGATGCGGGGAACGATGCTGAAGACGAGAAACGTGATCTACACCATCGACCACGGATTCCGGGTGCTGAGAACGGACCTCTCGACCCCTGCCAGCCCGCGGCGGTGGCGGCCCGTGGCCGACTCTGGTGACCTGGTATCGACCGGGAGCAAGGACCTTGACGCGATCCTCGGCGGTGGTCTCCCGCGTGGCGCCTACGTCGTCGTAGAGACGGCGAACGACGTCCTGATCAGAGAGTTTCGGCTCCTTATTCGCAGCCTGATATTGAACTTCATCAACCAGAGACGGGGTGTGATGATCGTTCCCATCGCGGGTGTCGACAGCAGCGACATCAAGGCCTACGTCGGACCGTACACGACGACCAGGATCTTCAACAGCCTTGTAAGGATCCAGGAGGGAATCGAGTCCGATGGGTCGGCCCCAGGATCAGGCCCCTGCCCGCCATATGTCATCCCGATAAGATATGGCGAAGATACTGGCAGAGAGGCCGAACTTGAGACGGGCTCCGGCCAGTTCCACACTGAATACAGGAAGCTGAAGGCTCGAAGCGGCAACGGGCCCGTGATGAGGTACATCGGGTATGACAACCTGGAGGCCATCTATGCGAGATACCCGGAGAAGCTCTTGAACGAGATAGGCAGTTCCATAATGAACACCAAGTCCGCAGGGGACGTGACCATCGGGATAGCAAAGCCCAGTTTTTCAAGCCTCGGCAGGGTCCTCTCGATGGTCGACTGGCACATCATGCTCTCCAAGAAGGACGACGTGCTCCTGGTCCAGGGGGTCAAACCTCACACGAACGTCTACGCCGCAGACTGCGATGTCTCACAGGGTTATCCTGTAATGAAGCTCAGACTCCTGACCTAGGGTTCGGTGCGTCGGCTGGACGCTCGAATCGGTTACTTCTCGATCGGACCGAGGCCCGGCCCCCTGCTATGACGAGCGCGTAGCAGGGTTCCCTCGGAGAGTCTTCCCGGCGCCGGGCACGGACGGCGGACGGCCATGATAGAGTTATGAACGAAGTCACGGTCCCGGATGGAGAGCGTTTTTGGTTCAAAGAGAGATCCAGGCTGTGGAGATCTCCTGTTTCATACAGGCGACGGAGGACGAGGAGAAGGTGAGGGAGGCTATCGCACGGACCCTCGCCATACAGCAGACGCCTGAAGAGGAGGACCTCGAGGGCCATTTCGGCAACAGCATCGTCCACCTCAAGTGGCATCTCACCGGCGAGCAGGCCTGGACCTCCTTCCAGATCTTGATCTCGCTCCTGGGAAAGGATGGCAGGAAGGAGATCATGCGCGAGCTCCACGCCTACCTCGACGATCACGGGGCGCTCTATATCAGACTCAACAAACAGACCCTCGTTAGCGGGATCGCCTCGTTCTCCTCCAGCGATCCGATCAGAGTGAGAGTGAAGCCCCGAAGCTTCATGATGAAGGGGCCGCCCCACCAGTTCTACGAGAGGATCATGGAGGGTGTCCCCGGCTGACCGTCCACAAGAGGAGGAAGAGGTACCTCCTGCTCTCAGGCGACGGGCCCATCGACCCGGAGACTCAGAAGGAGTTCACACGGATGATATTCGAGATGTATCCGGACCTCGGAAAGAACAGGGTGGTCTGGTTCGGGGACAGCCTGATAGTCAGGACTGACCACCTCCGCCTCCCCGAGATGGAGCAGACCCTCGCGATGAGGGTGGGTGAGACCGCCCTGGTGACGAGGAGGGTCTCCGGTTCAATCAGCAAGCTCAAAAGACTGGTGGGATCGTAGTCGGCGCTGGGATGGTCAAGTACTTCACGGAAGAATACTTCAAGCAAGTCGAGGAGAAGCTAGTAGCCGACGCCAAGTGGCAGCAGGACACCAAGGGGATCAAGACGACTATCCTCCTCAGCGCGCCTGACCAGGGCGCCCTTTTCCTGATCAAGGTCGAGGAGGGTGCCACGACCATCTCCAAGACGCAGCCGGGGGAGACCGCGGAGTTCTCCTTCGAGGGCCCCTACGACGTCTGGACGAAGGTGGCGAAGGGCGAGGTCGACCTCCAGTCGGCCGTCCTCAAGGGACAGCTGAAATTCAGGGGCTCGATCACCAAGATCCTTGTGTACAAGGACAGGTTCGTGAGGATCGCCGAGGTGATACGCTCGGTCCCTGTCGAGTTCTAGGGCGCTGGGACGAACACGTAGTAGGGCGAACCGTCGTCGCTCGTGCGGGGTTCCAGCTTCAGCTTCATTCCTGGGGCGAGCGCCTCGAGCCTGGTGCCCTCGACCCACGCAAGTATCTTCAGGCCCTGGCTCATCCTGCCGATGCCCACGATGTACGGGTCGTCCTCCACAAAGCTCGGCGGCGTCACCTGGACATAGGTGAAGGTCACCAGCTCGGCCTCGGTCCCAAGGTCGACCCACTCGACCTCCCCGCTCATACACCTGGCACAGTCGGACTGGGGCGGGAAGCTCAGAGCTCCGCACTCGCCGCACCTTGTGGTCACGAACCTTCCCTCCCTCAGAGAGTCCCAGAACTGGTGGGTTCGGGATATGGGCACGTTGAACCGGAGGGTGAGCGTCCTTCGCGAGTGAAGCGTCGGAGGTCCAGAGTCCATCTGTCTATCGATCCCTCGAGAGGATGGTCACGTAGCAGTAGTGGCCCGTGCCGCCGACGTTGTGCACGAGCCCCGTTCCGTTCTTGATCTGCACCTGGCGCTTGCCCGCCTCTCCCCTGAGCTGCTTGGAGACCTCCACCATCATCGAGACGCCCGTCGCGCCCACCGGGTGGCCCTTGGCCTTGAGCCCCCCGTCGACGTTCACTGGGATGCTGCCCCCGATCTCGGTCTGCCCATCCCTGAGAAGCCGGGGGCCTTCCCCCTTGGCACAGAACCCCAGGTCCTCATACGCCATTATCTCGGCGATCGTGAAACAATCGTGACAGGTCGCGACGTCCAGCTCTCGGGGTGTCGTCCTCGCCAGCGAGTATGCCTTGCGCGATGCGTCGACGGTGGCCGCGAGCCCCACGTAGTCATCCCTCCTGCTGAGGTTCGCAGAGTCGGACGAGACGCCGATGCCCTTGATCCAGATCGGCGTGTCCGAGAGTCTCCGTGCCACGTCCTCGCTGGCGATGACTACGGCCGCCGAGCCGTCGGTTATGGGACATGAGTCGTAGAGCTTGAGCGGCCACGAGACCACCTGTGACGCGAGCGCCTTCTGGATGGTTATCTCCTTCTGGAACTGGGCCAGCGGGTTCATCGACGCGTACCTGTGCGCCTTCACGGCGACCCTCGCCATGTCCTCCTCCGTGGTCCCGAAGCGTTTCATGTGGGCGACCGCGTAGAGGGCGTAGTAGGCTGGGAAGGTCATGCCGAAGTTCTCGAACTCCCAGAGATAGGATCCGGCGCGCCCCATCAGCTCGACCGAGGTGAGCGTATCCACCTCGGTCATCTTCTCGAGCCCGACCGCGAGCGCGATCTCCGCCTCCCCGCTCGCCACGCTGAGGTAGGCCGATCGGACCGCAGCACTCCCGCTCGCACATGCAGCCTCGACCCGCATCGTGCCGACCCTCTCGAACCCGGCGTATTCGTTGACGACCACTGCCGGGAGCGACTCCTCATACCAGCCGCCTGCGCTCCCTAGGGTCACGTTCTCGATCTGTTTCTTCTCGACGCCTGCATCCTGTACGGCCTCTCTGATGGACTCGAAGGCGAGCTCCCCTAGGTTGACGTCCGTCCTCCTGCCGAACCTCGAGTGGCCTATCCCGATTATCGCCGCCTGTCTCATCCGCTGCACCCTGTCAATCCCCGATCAGCTCCCGCGAGAGTATCCACTTCTGGACCTCCGACGTCCCCTCGACTATGTCCAGGACCTTGGAGTCACGGTAGTACCTCTCCAGCGGCAGCTGCTTGCTCAGCCCTATGCCGCCGTGGACCTGGATGGCCCTCTCACTCGCCCAGACAGCAGTCTCAGTTGCGAAGAGCTTGGCCATGGATGCCTCCTTGATGAACTCCTCGCCGCGGTCGCGCACGCACGCGGCGCGGTAGGTCAGGAGCCTCGCTGCCTCTATCCTGGTCGCCATCTCCGCGATGAGGAACCGGATCGCCTCCAGATTGGAGAGGGACCTCCCGAAGAGCATCCTGCCCTTCGAGTAGGAGATGCACGCCTCCAGCGCCGCCTCGGCGACCCCGACCGCGCCCGCAGCGGCTCCGACGCGTCCCTGGTTGAGGACCGCCATCGCTATCAGGAAGCCGTCCCCAGCCGAGCCCAGCATCTCGCGGGACGGGACGATGCAGTCTTTGAAGAAGAGTTCCGCCGTCCCCGTCCCCCTCGCGCCCATTACCTCGAGCTTCGCACCGACCTCGAATCCCGGCGTGCCCTTCTCGACGATGAATGCGCTCATGCCCGCCGCCCTGTCCTCCGTGGTCCCGGTCCTCGCGAAGAGGACGACCATGTCTGCATAGAACCCCTGAGAGATCCAGATCTTCGAGCCGTTGATCCGGTACGAATCGCCCTCCTTCTCAGCCCTTGTCTGGATGTTCGCGGCGTCAGAGCCTGCCCCTGGTTCCGTGAGCCCATAGCACCCGATCATCTCACCCTTCGCCAACCTTGGGAGGAACCTTTCCTTCTGATCCTTAGTGCCGAACTGTGACAGCGGGTATCCGACCAGCCCGTTCTGCACTCCGATCAGCAGTGCAGCCGAGAGGCTGACCTTTGCTATCTCCTCGCCGACGAGCACAGAGCTGAGCAGATCGAGGCCCAACCCACCGTACTCGACTGGGATGTTGATGCCGAGGAGCCCATGCTCGCCCATCTTCCTGACGAGCTTCCTGGGATATGCGTCGTCCCTGTCCATGCCCACAGCGACAGGTGCGATCTCCCTCGCCGCGAACTCTCTCGCCCACCCTCTGAGTTCCTCATGCTCAGGCTTGACGAGAATCTCCGGCGGAACCATCGTGCCAAAAATCAAGGTAGACTCTATTTATCCGTTCATCCGTTCTTGAAATCGGCTCCTTCCGTCCCTCCTTTATTCGGGGTGACGACCCTGCACAATTGGAGGCGCCCCGGGTGAAAGTGATTTAGCGCAGGTATCCGCCTCGAAGTACCGTCCGAGGTCCTGACGAGCTCGGGCCTCGGCGTCCCCGTCTGTGTTTGGCTCGCTTGAGAAGGTCCGCTCACAGGCACATCCGGAGAATTCGACGTCCGATAGAAATCCCTGATTGCGAGGCCGCGAGTCCGGTCTTCAGCGCCTCACCTTCTTAGTGGCGGTTCAGACAGATAGTTAGTCTCCATGGCCTCCCACCCCGATGGTCTCGGGCGAGAAGACACAGCGCGTCGAAGAACCACGGGCACACAAAGCCTAAAAGAAGGGAGGAAGCGCTCGCCAACGACGATGAGGTTTACGCCGTCCCAGTCAGAGCCCGGGATAGCTCCATGGGCAGATGATGAACTCGCGACGATACTGAGTCAATAATGATGGCAAGCAGAGCCGAGTTGAGGTTTCTCCTCGGCGCTGGGCTTGCCGTTCCTTTCGACCTTCCCCTCGATAGACTACTTCCACTAGGCAGGTCCTTCCAGATTTACCGATACAATCAGCTGCTTCCCCAGGGTCTGCAGAGTGTCCTTCTGCAACGCGCTTTCCTCGCGATCGCAGCACCCCGAAACCGAGCAGCAGTCTCGAGCGCGTCCTTCGTAACCTTGTTATCTAGTACAGTCTGATGGCTTCCTGGACGGCGGGCCTCAGGGTGGGAATCCTGTAGATCCTCTGGATTACGTATGCCAGGTTCTCCAGCTTCCTCTTGTCCCCGTGGGTCACTATGACCTGCTGAAGCTTCGGCCTCATCTTCCCGATGAAGCGTATTATCTGGTTGTAGTCACTGTGCCCGCTGAACCCGTCGACCTTCTGGACCTGGCACCTGACGTCGACTATCTTGATCTTGCCGTTGTCTCCGAGCATGCTGGCCTGATGGGCTCCGTCGAGCACCCTTCTGCCCAGGGTCCCCTGGACCTGGTAGGAGACGAAGAGTATCTTGTTCCTCTCCGAGGGCGCGACGTGCTCAAAGTACTGGAGCACGGGGCCGCCCTCGAGCATCCCCGAGGTTGCCATTATCACCGCAGGACCCTCCCTGAGCGCCTCCTCCCTTCCAGACGGGTGCTCGATCGAGGTGAAGTACTCTGAGACGAACGGATTGATACCCTCCTCCAGCATCTTGTTCCGGAGCTCCCTCGAAAGGTAGTCGGCGTACGAGACGTGTATGGCGGTCGCCTCCGAGATCATTCCCTCCAGGAAGACGGGCGCCTCTGTGAGTACCTTGTTCCTCATGTAGTGGTCGAGGACGAGGATGATCTCCTGTGCCCTTCCCACCGCAGGTATCGGAATTATGACCTTGCCTCCTTCCGAGAGGGTCTTGTTGATGGCGTTGACGAAGTTCATCTCCACCTCCTCGCGGGGTGGCATGATGTCCTCCTTGTTGCCATAGGTCCCTTCGGTGATGAGCGTCTCGACCCTGGGATAGTTCCAGCTGGCCGAGTCGAAGAGCTGCGTGCGACCGTACTTGTAGTCGCCCGTATACACGATGTTGTGGACGCCCTCACCGATGTGGAGGTGGACGGTCGCTGACCCCAGGATATGCCCAGCGTTGTTGAAGACCAGCTTGATGTCGGGGGAGACGTCGGTCACCGTCCCGTACTGGAGCGTCACAGCGTGCTGGATCATGTTGCGGATGTCCTTCTGGTCATAGAGTATCCGGCCGCCCTCGATCTGTGCGATCTTGATGTAGTCGGTCTGCAGGAGCGTCATGAGAGGCAGCGTAGGCTCTGTGCAGTATACGGGCCCGGCGTATCCGAACTTGAAGAGGGCAGGGAGGAAACCCATGTGGTCGAGGTGGGCGTGACTAATGATCACGGCGTCGAGCTCGTTGAGCTGGACGTCGGCCCAGTCGAGCCTCGGGTACGCGTCCCAGGCGTTCCTCGATCCTGGATGAATACCGGCGTCGAGGATGACCTTGCTCTCCGATGTCTCGACGAGGAAGCAGGACCGTCCGACCTCCTGTCCCGCTCCGAGGCACTTTACTGTGATCTGCTCAGCTGTCGTGAACCGTGGCCTGAAGATTGTCTCCCCCAGGTCCCTGTAGAAGCGCTCCCTCTCGTCGGCGCCCGTCTTCAGAGCGTAGTAGATGTTCTGGATCGCGCTCGAGGCGACGTGGGGCGACTTTCGCACCTTGACCTTCCAACCCGTCTGTTCCATCAGCCCGGCTACGTCGAACCCGTTCTCGGAGGCGAGGAGCCTGGGAACGTTCGCCTCCACCGTGATCTCGCCGATGGCGTCGTCGAAGAAGTAGTTTGTCGCCGCCGCCTCAACGGGGAGGGTCTTGTCGAGGATCGATCTGACGTCCTGCTCAGGTTTCCTGATCGACTTTTCCGTGCGGGTGACGACCCTCTTCTTGACCGAGTTGACTATCTCGGAGATGATGTAGTTGTTCTGATGCAGGAACCGGGGGTTCTTGGTGTAGAGGGCGATGCGAGGCCCCTCGTACTCGATCCTTGTGATCTGAGCCTCCGCTGGGATACTGTTGAGTATCGTACTCATGAGGTTTACGTGACTTGCCTTCTGCGCCAAAGACTAACTGCGACCGGAGAATTGAGCCAGGAGCTTGTCCTTGTCCTGCTCTGAGACCTCTCGGAAATCCGACTTGTCGATGATGGCGATATCAAAGTGGTCTCCCGTGAAGACGTTCCTTCGCATGGCCGCGATGATCGCGTTCGCCGCCACTGGTACAGCCTTTACAACCGTCATCCCCTCCTGATAACCTTCCTCGAGCACTCCCAAAGCCACAGGGGAGCCGCTCCCGGTCGAGGTCACGTTCTCCTTGAGGACAGAGCCGAAGAAGTCTAGGTTGTATATCGAGCCTCCTTCCTTGTCGTATCCCCCGACGATGACCGAAGCGATGTACGGATAATAGCGTGAGGAGAAGAGTATGTTCGAGACTATGCGGGCCGCCGACTTGACGGGGAGCGGTACCCCCTTCTCGATCTCGTAGCTGCGAGAATAGTACTTTAGAGTGTCAACCACGTTCTGTGCATCTGCCACCCCTCCCGATATCGTCACGGCGATGTGGTTCGAGACCTGGAGCAGCTTCTTCCCTCTCTTGTGGGCGATGAAGCCGCCTGCGGTAACTCTCGTGTCAGTGGCAAGTACGATCCCGTCCGAGCATGCGAGACCTACGGTAGTCGTTCCGTGGTACGTCGCGTTGCTTAGCTTTTCTTGGCTCGATTTATCCAACTTGTTTCACAATAACCCGACAGGTCGCCCCAGTGGGACGAAAACGAGGAGATTGAGGTCACTTAATTAACTTTCTGGTGTGCAAAACCCCGCCCTTGGGTCTGGATGGAGTAGAGTCTGCATTAAGGAGCTGACATTGATACCTCGCGAGGATCCCGGCGAGATCGAATACCCAGCGATCAAGACGTTCTGCCATCTTTATTGGGAGCGCACGTACGCATCTCCTCGGGACATGTTCGCATTTAAAAACACGTGATGCGCTCATCGATTTGAATGCCCGACCTGCCCAGCTTTGTCTCCGTGGACACTGTCCTGGCCTTGCTGAGCATCTCGATAGGGGTGATAATATTCCTGATGCAGGAGAGGGCCGACGCCAAGATAAACAGAATCATCAGAACTCAGTTCAGACGACAGGAGCTCGAGAAGAAGTACTTCGGGATACGCCTGATATCTAACCTACAGCTTGTGAAGAAGAATTACCTGAAACTGCAACAATATCTGGAGGACTATCTAAAGGATCATTCGCAAGCCAACAAGAACAAGGTGAAGAATTTCTGCATATTCCACAGCAACCACCTGGATGGTTATCTGGTCCCAGCCCTACGAGTCGATCTAGGGCAGTTGATCGGAATCTTCGATGATATAGCACTGGTCGACCGGCTTTCGTCGGCCTTCGACGACCTGTCATCTCTCTTCAAGGATTGTTCCGTTGACAGCGCGTTCGAGGAATCCGATTCGTACTTGAGGGAGAAGATCGCGGCGGCGCAAGAACAGTCGAAGCTGATCGACTCCCTTCTGTCGAAGCTCGCCGGAGAGGTCCCTACGATAGAGTGATCGACTGCGCGGCGCAATGCATCGACCCTCGTCAGGGATCAGGATTGATCATCCTTCAGGAGAAGACGGCGGTCTGTCAGCCTAGTTCAGCGGCCGAGATGCCGAGGAGCACCCGGTCCATCATTCGTCAAGAAAAGGGCGGCGCTAGTTCGTGATGTTTCAAAAACCAGCTCGTATCCTAGATACCAAAAGCCAAATGGCGAATGGTCGCCCAGACGGGAGTCTATTCCAGTGCGCTCCATTTCCAACAGTGGTGGAGAAGAATTAAATGCTCGGAGCCAAGACGGTGTTTCAACAGTGCTTCAATTGGCGTGCAAAGATATGGGATTCGATTGCAACGTGGTCTTGGTCGCCAAGACCGAGAATGAACTCGAACAGCAAATTCGTGTTCATGCCCATGATTTCCATGCTGTGGAGCCGAGCGATTTCACCCCAGAGTTGCTGCGCAAAGTCAAGTCTGAAATTCGCAGGATGTAGGAACATCACCTCAACTCGTCTAGGGATTCAGCAGTAGATCGCTGACACCCGACAGACATCTCTTTGAGACACTAGGACTGGCCTTCTCTCGCCGAAAACCCGCGCGCGACGATCACGTTCGTGATCTGCAGAGAGCCTGGGCGGAAGTTCATCCTGTTTATGACTTCCGGTGTCGAGTTCCGCTTTGGTTGCGGGAGCGGACCGGAGGGAGAGAGCCAAGCGGCCGGACCCGACAGTTCTGGAGGGTCCATTCCTCCCAGGCGCGCGACGGTCACCGAACTATCTTTTTGCATTGCGAAAAAATTGCAGTCTCTGGATTATTTGTTCGAACGAGCTTATATCTCGTCCATACCCGCGGTCTCGCGTGCGTTCCCGCTCGCATCTGATGGAGCTACCCCAGAAGATACTGATCGGTGAGAACGTCCTAAGGCGGCTCGGGCGGTTCATTGAGATGCCGAAGAGCGCGAGGATTGTGGTCGCTTCAGGGCTCAACGTGCAGCAGAAGGTCCGAGAGATGGTAGCCTCCTCGCTGGAGGGACGCGTCAGCTGGGTCGATGTCCAGCTCTCGGACATGAAGAATGTCCGCTCCGTCATGAAGGCCTCGGAGGAAGCAAGATGCATAATCGGACTGGGGGGTGGTAAGTCTGTTGACGTAGGCAAGCTGGCCGCCTCCAAGCTCAACCTGCCGTTCTTCTCCGTCCCCACGAGCGCGTCGCACGATGGCATCGCGAGCCCGTTCGCCTCGATAAGGGGCAGCGAGAAGCACTACTCTATCAAGGCCAAACCTCCGCTCGGCATACTCGCTGACGTCGATGTCATTGCAGCCGCGCCGCCGAGGCTGTTCGCAGCCGGGTGCGGGGACCTAGTCGCGAAGCTGACGGCGGTCAGGGACTGGCAGTTGGGGCACGAGGCGACAGGAGAGTACTATGGTGAGTATGCAGCGAACCTCGCGATGATGAGCGGGCAGCTGATAATCAACAACTCGAAGAGGATGGGCAGGGGCGACAAAGACGCCGTACGCGGGCTGGTGGAGGCGCTCATAAGCACCGGGGTGGCGGCCGGCATCGCTGGGAGCAGCAGACCGTGCAGCGGATCAGAGCACCTCTTCAGCCACGCACTTGATGTTATCGCCCCGGGCAAGGGACTGCACGGAGAGAAGTGCGGGATTGGTACGATCCTGGTCGCGAAGCTCCAGGGGCTCGACTGGCGCGCGATAAGGGCGGCGCTGGAGAACGTAAACGCACCCACGACCGCCGCCGGAATCGAGGTCTCAGACGACCAGGTCGTGGAGGCGCTCGTTAGTGCCTCTGCCATACGACCTGACCGTTACACGATATTGTCCAAGACCAGGATGACAAGGGATGGGGCGCGTCAGCTGGCCGAAGAGTCCAGCGTGATATAGCAGCGAGCTAGCTGCTTAGTTAGTTAGCTCTCGGCTTTGGGCGTCGTCTTTTCCTTCTTCTCTTCCTCGGGGACGGGCGCCTCCTTTGCTTCCTCCGCCTTTGTCTCCTCGCCCTTTGCTTCCTCCGCCTTTGTCTCCTCGCCCTTTGCTTCTCCCTTCTTCCCGTAGACCTCCTTGAAGGTCACCTTCTTGACAGAGGGCAGAAAATGCTCCACGTCATTGGCGATCCCGCGCTTTATGACCTGAAGACCCTCCGCCATGAACGCAGCCTCTGGAATCTCGATGGTCACGTCCGATGTCTTGTGGGTGAACTCCATCTTCTCGCCGATCTCCCCTGGGAACCTTCTCTTGATGAGCGACCGGACCTTCTGATCGTCGGTCTCGACCTTCTTGATTATCTCAACGTCATAGATCAGCGTCTTACCTGCGAGTCTGTGATTGAAGTCCACCTGGGCCCTGCCAGAGCCGATGAACCTTACCACACCCATCCTGTTGTCGACCTCGACCACGTCGCCGACCGTCATCTCGTCGCCCTTCTCGCCGAACTTTCTGATCGGTATCATTCGGAGAAGCGTAGGGTCACGGTTTCCCCATGCCTTTTCAGGGGCCAGCTCCACAGTCTTGCGCTCTCCTGGCTCCATCTGGCTGATCTGTTCGTCAAGCCCCTTCAGCACCCAGTCCTCCCCGATCGAGACGAGACGCGGCTCGTACCTTCTCTCGGAGTCGTAAATGTTGAGCTTCTTTGCCTCCTCTTCTACGGTGCTCTCGATGGCCTCGCCTGTATCCTTGACCTTGGCCGTGTAGTTCACGTAGATTAGCGTGCCTTTCTCTAATGACATTTCTTTTGAAGCACCACCGTCGTTCTGTCTTGCTTTAAATGCTTAACTGGCTCGGTCCAGAATCCCGCCTATCGTCTGGAGATCGACCGTATGGCCCAGCTTATTGAAGGTGAGCGCCATGGCGGCGGTCGTCCTGTGGACGTGAGCGGAGCTCACATCTCCCATGCTTCCTATCCTGAAGGACTTTCCCTTGAGGCTCCCGACGCCCCCGCCGACCACGATGTCGTGCTCCTCGCTGAGCTTCGTCCTGAAGACCTTGTCGTCAATGCCAGGAGGATAGAGCACGGCGATCACCGTGTTCGACCTTACGCCCTCCGCGGCGACCCCCCTCAGACCCATCCCAGCGATGACAGAGTAGAACGTCCTCGCGTGAAGAGCATGCCTCTCGACCCGCTTCTCGAGCCCCTCCTCTAGGAGCCAGTCGAGGGCCTCGTCCATCGCATAGTACAGCGATACGGCAGGAGTGAACGGCGTCTCCCCATGGGCAAGGAACTCGAGCTGCCTCCCGAGGTCGAAGTATCTCACCCTCGGAGGGCTCTTCCTGAGGTACTCCGCAGCTCTCTTGCTAACAGAGAGAAGGCTGAGCCCAGGCGGCGCGGCCAGACACTTCTGGCTCCCGGTAACGCAGATGTCTATGCCCCACTTGTCTACTGGTATGGCGTAGCCTCCGAGGCTTGAGACTGCGTCGACGGCGAAGAACGCGCCCGCGTCGCTCGCCAGGTGGCTCACCTTCTCGAGATATTGCACGGCACATCCGGTGCTCGTCTCGTTGTGGACCATGAACACGGCCTTGAGGTTCGCCGTCTTCCTAACAGCCTCCTCTATCTTCTCGAGGCTCGGGACGGTCCCCGCCTCCGAGGTCACGCGGATCGTCTCTCCGCCTGCGAGCTCGATCGCCTCCGCCATCCGTGTGCTGAACTCCCCCATGACAGGCACCACGACCCTGTCGCCCGGCCTCACAAGGTTCCACACCGCCGCCTCGACGCCCCCTGTGCCGGAGGCCGTGAGGATCACCACGTCGTCGCCCGTCTGGAAGAGGTGCTTGGACTTCTCGGTCATGTCCTTCAGGAGGTCCGTGAACGTCTCG